>NZ_JBEPPA010000013.1:0-121607 GCF_040547075.1 Arthrobacter sp. UYCu512 | reverse complement strand
GTGGAACTGGACTCTAGACAAGCCCCACTCCACCCGGAGGTCTTCTTTTTGTCACCTATCCACGCCGCCTGTCACCAACGTCCGTGGTTATTACATCTAGAGCCCGCCCATCAGGCCGTAGCGGCGGTGGAAAATTCCGGCCATTTCCGGAGCGCGCTCCTCGCGGGATGGCGGGCTGGCAGCGGGGCTCAGGGATGAAGCTTATGCGAACGGCGTCTCCGGCGGGAGCCCGCCGCGGGCAGCAACCTGCCACGGCCCGCAGCCTGGCGCCGCGCCGCGCGGGCGGGACCCCGCCGGTTCAGCCGGCCGCGCCGATCCCCTCGGCAGGAACGACGACGGCGCCGCTCGCCCGGGAATCCGGGTTCAGCATCCAGCCCACGCGCTTCACGGTGCGCAGCATGACCACGCTTTCGACGAGCACGATCCCGGGCACTTTTTGCTGCAGGACCAACTCGATGCTCATAACGTCCGCCAGGGACTGCAGCCACATAATGATCACAAAGTTGGTCGGACCAGTGGTGGACGCGCTGAGCCGCACGTTCCGCATCGTCTTCAACTCAGCGGCCGCTTCCTCATGCCGCCCGGCCGGGACATTGACGAACCACTGGCAGGTCACAGGGAACGCCGAGAAGCGCTGGGCGACCTCGCAGCGGAACGACAGGATCCCGCTGGCGAGCACCCGGTTCAGCTGTCGCTGCACGGTGGCGGGGTGCCTGCCCAGCCCTCGGGCAATGTCCGCCGCCGTCGCCCGCCCGTCCTTGGCCAGGTAAGGCAGCAGCGCCAGGTGGCTGGCCGGCAAATCGTCCCTGGCGGCGGCCCGGACGACACCGGGGGCATCCGGGCCGGCCATCGCCTTAACAGCGGCCTGCTGGGCCCGGCTCAGAACATTCAGCCGCCAGGTGCCGCCGCTGGCGTGCAGCCTGGTGCACAGTGCGGTCTGGTACTTGATCAGACCGTCGATCTCCTTCAAGCGCGAAACCACCTTGGTGCTGAAGTCATCCAGCGAGGAGGTGATCACGGTCAGCATGAGGTCCCGGTTGCTGGCGGCCTCCTCCACCGTGATGATCTCCGGCATCCCGGCGAGTTCGGCGGTGACTTCCCGGCGCCGGTGCATTTCGCAATCCACTGCGACGAACGCCAGGCACATCTGGTGGGGGTCGCCGATCAGGTGGGCCGTGATCCAGGAGACGCCGGCGGTCCGCAGCCGTTCCCAGCGGGCGGCGAGGGTGGTGGCGTGGACCCCCAGCACGTCCGCCGCATCCGCCCAGCTCAGGCGCGGCGCTATCTGCAGGACGTTGATCAGCGCAAGGTCATCCTCGCTGAGTTCCATGATTTCCCTCCGGCGATGCACGAAACCTGCGATAGGCAGTGCATTTTGCATTTTTTCAGGCCTTTATGGCCCTGTGAGGCAGGTCACTCCAGAATAGACCCAAGACCCCGCCGGGCCGAACCCGGCCGAACCGAACCTAAAGGAGACCACGTGCCGATCACCGCAGACGCCCGCGAAATGCAGGCGGATCTTGCCCGCTTCCGCCACGAGCTGCACCGGGAGCCGGAAATCGGGCTGACGCTGCCCCGCACCCAGGAGAAGGTGCTCCAGGCCCTCGACGGGCTCGGCTATGAGATCACGCTCGGCCGGGACACGACGTCCGTCACCGCGGTCCTGCGCGGACAGGCTCCCGGCGCGGACACCCGCCCGGCCGTGCTCCTTCGCGCGGACATGGACGGCCTGCCGGTGCAGGAAAAAACCGGCGTGGACTTCACCTCCAGGATCGACGGCGCCATGCACGCCTGCGGCCACGACCTGCACACCGCCATGCTCACCGGCGCCGCGACCCTCTTGGCCGAACGCCGGCACCGGCTGGCCGGCGACGTCGTGCTGATGTTCCAGCCCGGCGAGGAAGGCTTCGACGGCGCCAGCCACATGATCCGGGAAGGCGTCCTTGACGCCGCGGGCCGACGGGTGGACGCGGCCTACGGCATGCACGTCTTTTCCGCCCTGGAACGGTACGGCACGTTCTGCACCAAGCCCGGCGTGATGCTCAGCTCCTCGGACGGCCTGACGGTCACCGTGCTCGGGGCCGGCGGCCACGGCTCGGCCCCGCACTCGGCCAAGGACCCGGTCACCGCGGCCGCCGAAATGGTCACTGCCCTCCAGGTCATGGTCACCCGCCAGTTCAACATGTTCGATCCCGTGGTCCTGTCGGTGGGCGTGCTGCAGGCCGGCACCAAGCGCAACATCATCCCGGAAACCGCCCGCATCGAGGCCACCATCCGGACCTTCTCCGAGGAATCCCGGCAGAAGATGATGGAGGCCGTGCCGCGCCTGCTCAAGGGCATCGCGGCGGCGCACGGGCTCGACGTGGACGTCGACTACCAGCAGGAGTACCCGCTCACCATCACCGACGAGGACGAGACCCGCACCGCGGAGACCGTCATTGAGGGCTTGTTCGGCGATTCCAGGCTCGCCCGCTGGGCCACCCCGCTGAGCGGCTCCGAGGACTTCTCGAGGGTCCTCGCCGAGGTCCCCGGCACGTTCATCGGGCTGAGCGCCGTTCCCCGCGACGCCGACCACGCCACCGCCGCGTTCAACCACTCCCCGTACGCCACGTTCGACGACGGCGTGCTGGCCGACGGGGCCGCGCTCTACGCGGAACTCGCCGTTAGCCGGCTCGCCGCGCTGGCAGCAGCCGGCCTTCCCGGCGCGGGCGACACCGCCGCCGCCTCCACCCTTTCCTAACCCCACCCCCGAGGGAGAAACCATGACCGCCACCACGTCCGTGCCCACGGCACCCCGGACCTCCACCCGCAAAACGATCATCGGCACCGGCATCGGCAACGCCGTCGAATGGTACGACTGGGCCATCTACGCCACGTTCACGCCGTTCATCGCCAGCCAGCTCTTCAGCAAGGCCGATCCCGCCTCGGCCGTGCTGTCCACGCTGGCGATTTTCGCCGTCGGCTTCGTGGCGCGCCCTTTCGGCGGATTCCTGTTCGGCTGGATCGGTGACCGGATCGGCCGCAAGGCGTCCATGACCCTCGCAGTCGGCCTCGCCTCGGTGGGCAGCTTGATGATCGCCGTCGCGCCGACCTTCGCCACCGTCGGCGCGTGGGCGTCCTTTATGCTCCTGGTCGCGCGCCTCGTGCAGGGCCTGGCGCACGGCGGCGAGCTGCCATCGTCGCAGACCTACCTGTCGGAGATGGCGCCGAAGGAACACCGCGGCTTCTGGGCCACCCTGATTTACACCTCCGGCACAGTCGGGATTCTGCTCGGTACGCTGCTCGGCGCCGTGCTGAACATGGTCATGAGCACGGAAGTGATGAACGCCTGGGGCTGGCGGATTCCGTTCCTGGTCGGCGCGGCCATGGGCCTGTACGCGCTGATCATGCGGTCCCGGCTGCCCGAGACGGACGTCTTCGCCGGTGAAGCCCTGGCGGAGAAGCGCGCGCCGATCTGGCCGCAGATCGTCCGGCACCGCAAGCAGGCGCTGCAGGTCATCGGCCTGACGGTCGGCCTGACCGTGATCTACTACATCTGGGGTGTCGTCGCCCCCAGCTACGCCACCACGGCGCTGAAGATCGACCGCGGCGAAGCGCTCTGGGCCGGCGTGATCGGCAACATCGTCTTCATCGCCGCGCTGCCGTTCTGGGGCAAGCTCTCGGACCGGATCGGCCGGAAAAAGGTGCTGTGGGCCGGCGCGATCGGCGCAGGCATCATGCACTTTCCGATGACCGCCCTCCTCAAGGATTCGGCCTGGCAGCTGGCCGTAAGCATGTCGGTGATGCTGATCTTCATCGCCGCGAGCGCGGCAATCGTCCCCGCCGTCTACGCGGAGCTGTTCCCCACCAGCATCCGCACGGTCGGCGTCGGCGTCCCGTACTCGATCTGTGTGGCCCTGTTCGGCGGCACCGCGCCGTACCTTCAGCAGTGGCTGGGCACGAGCTTGCAGATGCCGCAGCTGTTCAACATCTACGCCCTGGTGCTGCTGGCCATCTCCGCCGCCTTCGTCTTCACCATCCCGGAAACCAAGGGCAAGGACCTCACCGCCTGACCCGGTGCGGCGCCGGTTGCTCTATCAGTTATGGCTGTTCTGAAGGCTCAGAACAGCCATAACTGATAGGGCATCGTGTGGTGCGGGGAGGGCAGGGGTTAGGTCAGCCGCCGATGAAGCGGTCCCGCCCGGCACGGTAGCCGAATACCGCGGCCAGCGAGCCGACGGCGAGGAAGAGCACACCGGCGGCAGCGAAGGACCCCGTGGCCTGGTGCAGTTGGCCGACCATCAGGGTGCCGGTGGAACCCACCCCGTAGCCCACACCCTGCATCATGCCGGACAGGTGCGCTGCGGTGTGCCCGTCCCGGGTGCGGACCATGATCATGGTCAGCGCGACGGCGGTCAGGCTGCCCTGACCCAGGCCCAGCAGCCCGGTCCACAGCCAGATCAGCTCGAGCGGGCCGAAAATGCTCAGCGCGAAGCCGCAACCGGTCATCAGCGCCACAACTGTGTTGATCGCGCGCTGGTCCCGGAACCTGGTGGCGAGCGCCGGGGCGAACAAGGAACCGAGCATCTGCAGAACGATTGAGGCGGAGACGATCACCCCGGCCGTGCCGCCGTCCACACCTCGTTCGCGCAGGATCGGGGCCAGCCAGGCGAAAACGCTGAAGGACATCATCGCCTGCAGCACCATAAAGAGGGTCACCTGCCATGCCACCGCCGAGCGCCACACATTGACGCCGCCGCGCGAAGCCTGGTGGGTGCCGTGGCGTTGCTTGATGGCCAGCGGCAGAAACAGCAGAAGAACAACGCCGGCGGGCAGCGCCCAGAACCGCAGCGCCGCGGTCCATTCGCCGGTCGCGCTGAAGACCGGGTAGGTGAACCCTGCGCCAAGGGCAGCGGAGGCGCAGATCGCGGTGGTGTAGAGCCCGCCCATCAGGCCGAGCCGGTGCGGGAAGTCACGTTTTACCAAGCCGGGCAGCAGCACATTGCACAGCGAGATCGCGGCACCGCAGGCCGCCGTTCCGGCCAGCAAGGCAGGCAGGTGCCCGGTGCCCCCGGCCTCCAGCGGCCGCAGCAGCAGCCCGGCAGTGAGCACCGCCATGGCGCCGAGCAACACCCGCTCGGCCCCGAAGCGGCGGGCCAGGACCGGAGCGAGCGGCGCGAACACGCCCAGCAGCGTCACAGGCACGGTGGTAAGGACGACGACGGCCCAGCCCGGCAGTCCGGCGTCGGCCGTCACCTCGGGAAGCACCGCGGAGAAGCTGGAGAAGACGGTCCGGAGGTTCAGCCCGATCAGGACCAGGCACACGCCCAGATAGGCCAGGGTGCGGCGGCTGCCGACCCGGGTGGGCTCCGCCGCGGGAACGTCATCGATTTCGGCGTCCACGAGCAGGGCCCGGCGGTCGGCGGCATCGTCGCCGCCGGCGGCGGAATCCTGGGAGCTTTTCGGGACGGTCACGGACCCCATTCTGGCAGGCCCGCCAACGAACGGCGTCAGGAACACCCGGTCCGGCAAGACCGTCAGCCCGGCCGGGCGCCGGAACTCCACTATTCTGGAAGGGATGAGTGAATCCCCAGAATCCCCCGAAGTGCCGCAGCCATCGCGCCCAATAACCCCCGGCAGCCAAGCCTCCTTCGGCACGTATGGCGGGCGCCCGGTCAGTTTTGTGCGCCGCGGCACCCGCCTGCAGGGCCGCCGGCAGGCGGCCTGGGAGGAACATTCCGACCGGTGGGCGATCGATGTCCCCCGGCACATCGCCAACACCTCCGTGCACCCGGACTACGTCTTCGACGCCGAAACCGAATTTGGCCGCACAGCCCCGCTGATCGTGGAGATCGGCTCCGGCCTGGGCGACGCCGTCTGCCATGCCGCCGAGGAGAACCCGGACACGGACTTCCTCGCCGTTGAGGTCTACACCCCGGGCCTGGCCAACACGCTGGTCAAGATCAACAGCCGCGGCCTGCGCAATGTCCGAGTGGTGGAGGCTAATGCCCCCGAGGTACTGGCCACCATGCTGCCGGCCGGTTCCGTGACGGAGCTGTGGGTCTTCTTCCCGGACCCCTGGCACAAGTCCCGGCACCACAAGCGCCGCCTCATCCAGCCGGCCTTCGCTCAGCTGGCAGCACGGTCCCTCAAACCCGGCGGCCTCTGGCGGATTGCGACGGACTGGTCCAACTACGCCGTGCACGTCCGCGAGGTCCTGGCTGACTCCCCCGACTTTGAGAACCTGCACGACGGCGAGCGCAGCGGGGCGCAGAGCCCGCTCACGCAGGTATGGCAGTCCGGTGTCGAAGCCCTTGTGGGCGGGGCGCCGGTCAAGGAGGGCCGGGCACCTGTCAGCACCGAGCACACCGGCCCCAACGAGGGCACCGACGACGCAGGCGGCTGGGCCCCGCGCTTCGAGGGCCGGATCCTGACGAGTTTCGAGAACAAGGCCCATGAAGCGGGCCGGCTCATCTTCGACCTCAGCTACCGGCGCCGCTAGAACAGACACCGCTGTTCCCGGCCGCCTCCGCGTGGCACGATAACGGGAGATGCACGAACCGGTCGGAACCCACGTCCGGCAGAACCACCAAGCAAGTTGAGGGGCCCGCCATCAAGAGAGAACTCAAGGACGCCGCGGACGTGGCGGAGAACATCACCAACTCCCGTGCGCTGGAACTGGTGGCCCGTGCCGGTTTTGCCGTGAGCGGCATCCTGCACCTCCTCATCGGCGTCGTTTCGATCCGGCTCGCCATGGGTGGTGAGGGCGAGGCTGACGTCAGCGGAGCCGTCGAACAGCTCGGCAGCCAGCCGGCCGGCCCGTTGCTGCTGTGGAGCTCCTTCGCCGCCTGCGTGGCCCTGGCAATCTGGCAAACCAGTGATGCCATCTTCGACTTTGAGCACCTGCAGGCGAAGAAAAAGGTGGGGAAGAAGCTCAAAGCAGCCCTCCAGGCCGTTGTCTACGCCGGACTCGCCGTCACGCTGTTGTCCTTCGCCAGCGGCGCAGGCAAGGACCACAGCACGTCCACGAGCGATCTCACGGTGACCGTTATCCAAGCCCCCGGAGGCTATCTGCTGCTGATCGCCGTCGGCGCAGGGATCGGAGTCGCCGGAATTGTCTATGCCATCCGCGGCTTCCGGCAGTCCTTCCTCAAGCACCTCCGCCTCCCGGCCCCGCGGCAGGCAAGGACGGCGGTGACCATCCTCGGCGTCGTCGGCTACGCAGCGAAAGGCATCGCCTTGCTGCTGGTGGGCCTGCTGGTAACCATTGCCACCGTGAAGGCCCACCCAGAGGAGTCAACCGGACTCGACGGCGGCCTAAAGGCCCTCCGCGACCAGCCGTTCGGTGTGTACATGCTGGCCGCCGTCGGCGCTGGCCTGATCTGTTATGGCATCTTCATGATGGTGCGGGCCAAACTGGCGAAGATGTAAGGCCGGAAGCGCCCGGACCACCCGCTCATCCCTGCGGCACGGCTATGAAGGCCACCGTTTGTTGCTGCCCGTTGCGCATTTCAATGCTGGCGATGTTGGCCAGCTGCACGGGCGTGGCACCGGTGATCCGGACCCTGCCGCTGGGCGTGGCCGTCCACGCGCAGGCTCGGTCCTCGGTGCCGGCGCTGTCCTTCACCCAAAGCGAGAAGGTGCCCTCCAGCGGCAGGCTGCGGCCGTCGACGGAAAGCTCGGTGCCCCACGTCTTTTTGACCATCCCTACGGTGATCTGCGGTCCGTCGCTGGCCTGCACCGAGTAGCTGGCGTCCGGTTTGGGCGGCGGGTTAATCAGCGGCGCAGCGAGGATTCCCAGGGCGAGGCAGGCCGCTGCCGCCGCCGCGAGCGCCGCGGTCCAGCGGCGTCGTGCCTGCCGGCGCCGGCTGGACAGTTCGTCGAGCATCCGTCGCGGTACGCCGGCCGGGGCGGGAGCCGGCTGCTCCGGTTCCCGCCCCGCCGTGGCCGCGGCGCCGAGGGCGACGGCGTCGGGCACCGGAAGCGCGTCCAGCAGTGCCGGAAGGCTGGCCAAGTCGTCAAGTTCCTGCCGGCACTCCGCACAGCCGCCCAGGTGCTGTTCGAAGGTTAGGGCCTCCGCGGGCGCCAGGCCGCCGAGCAGGTAGGCCCCGAGCAGCTGGTGCATTTCGGAGCCGCTCACCGCTGCACCCCCATCTCATCCAGGATCGTCCGGAGGGCCCGGACGGCGTAGAAGGCCCGGGACTTGACTGTTCCGCTCGGGATATTCAAACTCTTCGATGCCTCCTGGACGGTGAAGCGGCGGTAATGGAGGGCCACGAGTACGTCCCGGTGCTCGTTGCTCAGCCGCATCAGGGCCTCCTCCATCAATACCCGGTTGAGGAGGTCGTCAACACGCTCCTCCCCGCCGGCCAGGTCAGCCAGATCGCGGTCAGTTGTCTCGCGGGGACGGCGCTGGGCCTTGCGGTAGTTGTCGATCATGATGTTCCGGGCCGTCCGGAACAAATAGCTGCGCAGGCTTCCCGTGATGTGCGGAGACTGCTGCCAGACCCGCAGCACGGTCTCCTGCACCACATCCTCCGCCACCTGCGGGTCCCGGCAGGCGCTGAGGACAAAGCGCCTGAGGGCCGGCCCGTGGTCGCGGTAAATCGCCGCCACCACCTCTTCGTCCAGCGGCATGACGGGCCTCCAGGACTCGTAGGGTTCTGCGCTTGTACCCTAGGACGCGCGGATCCCTGGAACGGTTCACTCATCCCGGTTCCGGGCAGCAGCCCAGGGATTACTGTGAACCATTCTGCCCCCGGCGCCGTCGTAACGGGTAGCTCCGGCCTGGCAAGTTGGCCGGTTTGAGTCAAGGAGCAGCAGATGAAAAAGCACTACAGCGTTGGCCTGTCCGCTTTTGCCCTGGCAGCACTACTCTCGGGCTGCGCCGGCAGCACTGCCACGCCCACGTCGCCCTCGGCCGCCACTACGCCGTCCGGCGGCTCCGCAGCGAGCCCGGTACCGGTTTCCGCCCCAGCACCGGCGGAGTCCACCCCGGACCTCAAGGTCACGGATTCCACCGCGGGCAGGATAGTCGTTGACGGCAAGGGCCGCAGCGTCTACTACTACACCAAGGACGCCAAAGACTCTGGGACCAGCACCTGCACGGGCGGCTGCATTGCCGCGTGGCCGCCGGTCCTGGCAACCGCTGACGCCCCCGCGGTTGACGGCGTTGCCGGCACCGTGGGGACCATCGCCACCCCGGAGGGCAAAAAACAACTGACCATCAACGGGATGCCGGTGTATTACTACGCCAAGGATCTGGCCGCCGGGGACATCCGGGGGCAGGGGGTGGGCAGCGTCTGGTACCTCGTGGCGCCTTCCGGTGACATGATCACCGGCACGGCGGGGCAATAACTGCCGGACAGCAGTTAACTGCCGGCCGCGGCGCCGGACTTTCCGGCTTAGTCGTCTGTGGCTTCGAACTCAACGGCAGCCAGAATTTCCTTCGTCTCGGGGTGGATCATAACCGCTTCCTGGTCATCGTCGAGCATCAGGAATTCACCCTGGTCGGTGGTGAAATGCCATGCCAGGGTGGTCTGGCCGTCGTGGTCGTAATTGGGGTCGCCCATGGTGATCTTCAGCAGGGTATGCCCGGCCACCTTGCAGAGCTCGCGGATGATTACCTCGAATTCCGGCGCATCCAGCAGTTCGTCCTCGGCGGCCTCGGCCTGGCGCTCCGCCAGGTTCGGGACCCGGGACACGCGCTCGGCGATGTGCTGGTCCAGTTCTTCATCCGCCAGAAGCAGAAGGTCTGTCTGGCCGCGAAGCCAGGCGGCGTTGAGCGCGATGATGTCTTCGGTCTCCAGCAGGGTTTCGAAGTCGCCGTCGAGCTCTTCCAGGACCCGGACGGCGTCCGGTACAACACCGTCCGGTACAACACCGTCCGTGCCGCCGTCCAGATCCGCATCCCCGTCAAGGTAGGCATCGCTTTCCTCCTCGGTGAGGGAGTCAAAGGCCGCTGCGGTGCGGTTAAAGAGGTCCAGGTGCGCGGCGGCCCCCATGGCTTCGAGCCCGGCCCGGACGTAGTCGTCAATGTCCGTGCGTTCGGGCGCGGTAAACACGTACTGGGCGAACCCGCCGCCCAGCGACTGCGTCAGATAGAAGTCGACGTAGTAGCTGCGCAGTGCGTTCGGTGCAATTTCCTCGACATCGAGCAACTCCGCGTACATGGCGTTGACCACCTCGACGTTCGCGTCAACGACGTCCGCGTCGCTGCCGCTGATGATCGCCTTCGGCAGGACCGTCGCGTAACCGGTGGCGGGCATGGTGGTGGAAAAGCCGTTGCTCATGGGAAATCCTCACTGCTGAAGGCGGGTGGCGCTCCGTTCCCCTTTACGGTACGCGGCACCACCGGCAGCGCGGTTGAGCCGAAGCTGAACGTCCGGCGAAGTTTGGGTGTCCCGAACCGAGTGCGCGTCCGGCCGGTTATCCACCTGGCCGGACGCCGCAGTCCGGGGAGTCCTGCCAGGCTCGCTAAGATGGATCAGATGACCAACTGCTGAAAGTAGTACGCACATGCCATCCCATCCGGACGAGAGTGCGGCCCTGGCAATACAGACCCCCGCGATCAACGACCGCTCCCTTGCGGCCGGGCTTGCCTACGCCATGGGGAGCCGTGTTTCCGGTATTTCCTTCGATGCCGCCACCGGCCTGATGCTCGGCAAGGTCCGCGGCGGATCCGATGTGCCCTATTCGACGACGGCGAAACTGGTCCGGAAGGCGGGCGGCTGGAGCTGCACCGTGGGTGTGTGCAGCTGCCCGGTCCGTAAGGACTGCAAGCATGTGGCCGCGCTGCTGTTCACGGCCGAGGACAACCCGGCGATCCGGGTCCAGCTGTTGACCCCCGTCGACGGCAGCCGGCTGTCCCGGCAGGCACCAGTGCTCGAGGTCCCGGACTGGGAACAGGCGCTGAGCCCGCTGATCTCGCAGCCGGGAATCACCCAGTCCACCAACGGAATTCCGCTCGCGCTCCAGTTCGAGATCGAGGAACCGGCCCCGCACTTCTCCTACACCGGACGCCGGGATCCGCTGCGCAGCGTGCGCCAGCTCAAAGCCCGCCCCGTGATCATGGGCGCGAAGGGGAAGTGGATCCGCGGCGACGTCTCCTGGAACACCCTGAGCTACTTGAGCTACCGGCGCGAATGCAACGAGGCCCACGTGGAGTGGATGCAGGAGTTCCTTGCCGCCCACACCGCCCAGGCCAACCGCCAGCATGGTGGAACCGGGCTGTGGCTGGGCCTGAACACCTACGCCGGCAAGAACCTGTGGAGCCTGCTCACCCGGGCCCGGAAGATCGGTGTCGCGCTGGTGCACAGCCGCGGCCAGGAGCCGGTGCGGCTCGTGGAGCAGCCCGCCGCCGTCGGGCTCAACCTGACCCGGTTCGGCCCTGGGCCGGTCCCGGCCGAGGCCGACGGCGGCGGCGGCGGCGGACCCGCGGCGCCGGCACCGGCCGGCGACGGCGGTGGGCTCTCGCTCGCCCCCACCATCACCGTGGAGGATGAGGTGGTCGATCCGGCAACCGTCGGGACCATCGGACGCCCGGCGCACGGAATCTTCCTCACCTCCGGGCCGGACGCACTGCCCGGTGCCGCGACCACTGACACCATCATCACGCTCGCACCGCTGGAAGGCGGCCTCAGCGAGGAGCTGCTGACTTTCGTCACGGCCGGCACCACGCTGCACATTCCAGCCCGGGATGAGAGCCGCTTCCTGACCGGTTTTTATCCCAAGCTCAAACAAAGCGCCCGGGTCACGGCTTCCGACGAGTCAGTGGAGCTCCCCCAACTGGCCCTTCCCACCCTGTCGCTGTTGGCCAACTACGGCGCCGACCACCGGGTCCGGCTGCACTGGGAATGGCACTACAAGTCCGGCAAGCTCGTTACGGCCCAGCCGCTGTGGCGTCACCCCGGCGATCACGGCTACCGGGACGACCCCGCCGAGGCCCGCATCCTGGAAGCCGTCGGACAGCCGTGGGATGTGGTGCCGGCCCTCGGCGAGTCGGCCACGGGCGGGTGGGGAACACCCCGGCTGGCGGCTTCGGCGGAACTCAGCGGCCTCGACACCCTGGCCTTCACCGAAGAGCTGCTCCCCTTGCTCCGCGACGTCCCCGGCGTCTCGGTGGACACTGCCGGTGAGATCGCCGACTACCGGGAAGCCGAAGAGGCGCCGGTGGTGGCGATTTCGACCAAGGCCACCGACAGCCGGGACTGGTTCGATCTTGGCATCGTGATCACCCTGGAAGGCCAACCGGTCTCCTTCGCGGCGATGTTCTCCGCCCTCGCCGCGGGCCAGACACGCATGCTGCTGCCCAGCGGCGCCTACTTCTCACTGGACCTGCCTGAGCTGCACCAGCTCCGGGCCCTCATTGATGAGGCCCGTTCGCTGCAGGACAACAAGGACGCCCCGCTGCAGATCAGCCGCTTCCAGGCCGGGCTCTGGGACGAACTGGCTCAGCTCGGCATCGTGGACGAGCAGGCAGCCGCCTGGCGTGAGGCTGTCGGCGGGCTGCTGGAAGGCGGCGTAAAGGGGCTGCCGCTGCCGGCAACGCTCAACGCCGAGCTGCGCCCCTACCAGCTGGAAGGGTTCAACTGGCTCAGTTTCCTCTACCGGCACGGACTCGGCGGCGTGCTGGCCGATGACATGGGCCTCGGCAAGACGGTGCAGGCGCTGGCACTGATCTGCGCCGCCAAGGTCGCGGCAGGGGTCCCTGCCGAAGCACTCGACGGCGGCGCAGCCGCCGCGCCTGCCGGCGCGCCCCCCGGCGCTGCGCCCTTCCTCGTTGTTGCCCCGACAAGCGTCGTGGGCAACTGGCAGGCCGAGACCGCCCGGTTCGCCCCGGGCCTGACAGTGCGCGCCATCAGCGAAACGTTCGCCAAGAGCGGCTCCGCTCCAGCCGAGGCGATGGCCGGAGCGGATATCATCATCACCTCCTACGCCTTGTTCCGGATCGACTACGAGGCCTATGCCTCCAAGGAGTGGGCCGGGCTGGTCCTGGACGAGGCCCAGTTCGTCAAGAACCACCAGTCCAAGGCCTACCAGTGCGCGCGGAAACTCCCCGCGGTGTTCAAACTCGCCATCACCGGCACACCGCTGGAGAACAACCTGATGGAGTTCTGGGCCCTCACCTCGATCGTCGCACCGGGGCTCTTCTCAAGCCCGAAGCGGTTCGCCGAGTACTACCAGAAGCCGGTCGAAAAGAACGGGGACAAGGCGCAGCTGGACAAGCTCCGGCGTCGGGTCCGTCCGCTGATGATGCGGCGCACCAAGGAACAAGTCATCCACGACCTGCCGCCCAAGCAGGAGCAGATCCTCGAGGTTGTACTGAACCCGCGGCACCAGAAGGTCTACCAGACACACCTGCAGCGCGAACGCCAGAAGATCCTGGGCCTGATCGAGGACGTCAACAAGAACCGCTTCACCATCTTCCAGTCCCTGACCCTGCTGCGGCAGCTCAGCCTGGACCCCTCGCTGATCGATCCCTCGCTCTCCGGGGTCCGGTCCAGCAAGCTCGATGTGCTTTTCGAGCAGCTCGACGACCTTGTGGCGGAAGGGCACCGGGCCCTTATCTTCAGCCAGTTCACCGGGTTCCTCGGCAAGGTCCGGGAGCGGCTTGTCGAGGAGAAGATCGAGTTCTGCTACCTCGACGGCAGCACCCGTAACCGCACCGACGTCGTTAATGAATTCAAGAACGGCGCCGCGCCGGTGTTCCTGATCAGCCTCAAGGCCGGCGGTTTCGGCCTGAACCTGACGGAGGCTGACTACGTGTTCCTGCTGGACCCGTGGTGGAACCCGGCGTCGGAAGCCCAGGCCGTGGACCGGACCCACCGGATCGGGCAGGCCCGCAACGTTATGGTCTACCGGCTGGTGGCGAAAGACACGATCGAGGAGAAGGTTATGGCGCTCAAGGCCAGGAAGTCCCAGCTGTTCGCCGACGTGATGGAGGGCGACGCGCTGACCGGCGGGGCGCTCACGGCCGAAGACCTGGCCGGGCTGTTCACCGACTAAGCCACGGGCGTCGCCGGAGCCGTGCCAGTAGCGTCGCGGCGAGCAGCGCCGTCGTCAGCTCCAGGGCAATGACTGCCAGCAGCGCCCCGGCACCCGACGGCGGCGCTTCGGCCACAGCAGCGGCATGGTGGCTATGGCTGGCGCCCCCGGTCCCGGGCACCGCGCCGAGAAGCAGGACCGCATGCACCCCGGTCATCGCCAGCGCCGAGGCCATCACCTGCCGCAGCGGCCGGGCCGGGCCCTGCCGCCAGATGTGTACGGCGCACGGCAGGCACACCGCCACCATGGCCAGCATCAGCACGTTCAGCGCAGTCCCATGCTGGTTCCCGGCAACAAGCCACAGGTGCGCGAGGCACGACCCCGCCGTCACGGCGGCGCAGATCCTGGCGTGCAGGACCACACCGGCGATGCCGGCCATTCCCCCCGCCACTGCCATGACCACCGTCTAGCTGTGGCAGTGGCCGCCGGCCGGCTGTGCACTTGCGGGCACATCCAGCACGGGGCTGCGGTCGAAGAAGCCCTCCGGCCGCAACCTAAAACCGGCCGTGTCCACGGGCATGATGGGCCAGTCCTCGGGCCGCGGGAAGTGGGTCAGGCCGAAGGTGTGCCAGATGACGATGTCCTGGCCGTCCAGGTCCCGGTCCTGCGCTGTGTACTGCGGCAGCCCCGCTCCCCCGCCGTGCTGGTTCACGAAATCTCCCGTGGGGTAGCGCTCGTCCTCGGCGAACCGGGTAACCCACAGATCCTTCGTGGCGAAAGCGGCGCGCCGGGCAATCGAGGACGCCGGGTCCGCCAGCAGGGTGGGCTGGCCTTCGGCGTGGAGCTTGTACGCCACCGGTTCGCCGAGGCGGTTCCGTGACTGCGGGTTGGAGATGACCCAGGTCCGGCCGTTGCGGGCATCGGCCTCGCGTGCGCCGTCGGATTCACGGGCGATGAGCGTGCGCTTCCGGGAGAAGGCGTTGCCGCGTTCGTTGCCTTCGCCAATCGCCTGCCGGACGATGTCCTCTTCTTCCACCCGGTTGGTGAAGCCATCGATTGCCATGTCCAGGCGGGCGCTGAACAGGTGCTGGTGATAGGGGGCGCCCAGCCCCGGGGCGAGCTGGGAGATGTTGGCCGAGCCGCCTGCCGGGTAGGCGGAGGTGAAGACGACGCCGGTGGCCTTGGCCTCGAACTCGACGGTGCCGTCGAGGTAGAGGTACCAGTAGAAGCCGTAGTCGTAGTTGCCGATGGTCGTGAAGAACGAAATGACCAGGCGGCGGTTGCGGCGGGTGTAGTTGATGCCCGTCCAGAGGTCGGTGTGCTTGGCCAGGATCCCCCAGTCTTCCTCGTGCATGCAGATGCCGTTGCGGATTTCGCGGGGGTTG
Source organism: Arthrobacter sp. UYCu512 (assembly GCF_040547075.1). Lineage (NCBI taxonomy): Bacteria > Bacillati > Actinomycetota > Actinomycetes > Micrococcales > Micrococcaceae > Arthrobacter > Arthrobacter sp. UYCu512. The sequence continues at coordinate 106,257 of NZ_JBEPPA010000013.1, read as the reverse complement.
CCGAAGGCGTCGCTGATGACGGGGCTGAGGTAGGTGATCTCGCCGAGGCAGTCGCACCCCAGTTCCAGGGAGTTGGCGTACTGGCCGACCAGGTATTCGCCGGTGTCGAAGTAGTTCTGCCAGGACCGGATCGGCGACGGGTCCCCGTACGGGACCACCATTTCGGCGATCGACGCCCGGTTGATGACTGGGCGCAGGCGTTCGCCGTCCTGGAACGCAAGGTTATGCAGCACCACGCCTTCACGAACATCGAAGCCGACGTCGAGGCTCCACTTTTCCCACTCGATGTGGTTGCCGCCGGTGACGGTGAAGCTGGGTCCGTCCGGCTGGGTGATGTTGATGGGTTTCTGCGTGCTGCGGAGCGGACCGGTGAGCTCCGGGTCCGTGTAGTTGCCGTGCTCTGCGGGAATCGGGACGATACCGGTGTCCAGGACCTGGGTGACTTCCTTGCTGACCACATCGACGTACGCCACGAGGCCGTCCACGGGGTGCGCCCAGGCGCTGTCCTCGGGGAAATCCTGCACGAAAGCCAGCCCGCGCAGGATGCGGCGGCCCTTTTCCTCCGGATACTCGAAGACACCGGCGGATAGGGGCGCGACCCGCACCTTTCCGACGTCGAGTCCGCGCGCTGCGAGCGCCTCAAGCCACCGCTCATCCGTGGCCAGAAGCTCCTCGACGACCTCGAACTCTTCTTCCAGGACAGGGAGTTCACCGGCCACCGCGGTGTCCAGTTCGACGACGGAAATCACCGCGCCGCTGGAGACCGAGACCGTCACGTCGGCCGGACGTCCTCCCGATACGTCGTGCAGAAAGACCCGGAACCGGCGGTCCCCGGTTTCCGCCGCCGAGCCCCTGGCGGGATCCAGCAGGCCCAGGTACGCGATTCGTTTTGTCTCGCCCAGCAGCCCCGCTGCGCGCAGGACGCCTTGGACTGCCGTGATTTCGGCACTCGCGGCCAGACTGTACGGACTGGATGGACTAAACGAGGTGCGGGTGTCAGTTTGTGCGGTCATGGTGGCGGCCTTTGTCCGGGGACCCTGGCGGGTCAGAACTTTATTTTCTATAGTTGTAGAGAATACGGAAATGTAAGCTGTGCCACAAGAGTCCGTCGTGAAATGTTTTGGGGAGCTGTCCGGTGCCAAAGATTGTCGACCACAACCAGCGGCGGCTTGAACTCGTTGATGCCACGTGGCGGATCATCGCCCGGCTCGGAATCGAAAGTGCCACCATGCGCGAGATCGCGCTCGAAGCCGGCTTTGCGAACGGTGCCCTCAAGCCTTACTTCCCCACCAAGGATGACCTGCTGACCTTCGCGTTCGGGCATGTCTTCAACCGCACCAACGAGCGGATCGCCGGAGTCACGGCAGGGCAGGCGGGACTCGCGGCCCTCAGGGCATTCTGCGTCGAAGTGCTGCCCCTGGATGAGGAGCGGATCAACGAGGCCCGAATTGTTATTCCGTTCTGGCAAAAGGCCATCAACGATCCCGACAAGGCCGCCATCCACCGGGACTCGATGCAGCTGTGGCTTGCCGCGCTGCGGCAGTACCTCGCCGAGGCGCGGCAGGCCGGCACAGTCACCACCGCCGTCACCGACGCGGCCCTCGCCGGACAGCTGCTCAATCTCCTGCTTGGCGCGCAGATCGCGGCGGCGCTCGCCCCGGAGGGCAAGGTGGAGCTTGGGCTGAGCGAGCAGTTGGACGGATTCCTGATCCTGCTGGGCCACTAGTTCCGCGGAACCTTTTTTATTCGCCGGTTGTCGAAAATAGATGACACCGGTCGATTCCGGCGTTACCCTAAAAGGACTGTGTCCCATGACACATTTTCCGCAGTACGACGGCGTCAGGATCCTTTATGAGCGCAGTTGCAGCCCGCCCCTCTTGCAGTCCCGCCGGACAGGACCTGCGCACCAGCACAGCGACCTCCTTCGATCACTGGCGGCACCTCGTCGCGGAGTCCTTCGTTCCGTTGGCCGCCTCAAGCAGGGACGCGGACAACTTCCGCGGCCGCATGCGGGCCCGAAGGCTGGACCGCGTGGCGGTCGTCGAGGTCGCCTCGACGAGCCATGAGGTGCACCGGACGCCGGCGCTGATTGCCCAGTCCCAACAGCGCTATTTTAAACTCAACCTGCAGCTGCAGGGCACCGGGCTCCTTATCCAGGACAACCGCGAGGCTGTCCTGGAGCCGGGCGACCTCTCCATTTACGACACCAGCCGCCCCTACACGCTGGCCTTCGAGGGCGACGCCCGGCTTATGGTGGTGATGTTCCCCTGGGACGCACTGTCCCTCCCGCCGGACTGCATCGCGCAGCTTTCGGCAGTGCGGATGGCCGCCGGCTCAGGCCTCGCCGCAATCGTCGGGCCGTTCATCGCCCACCTTGCCGAGAACCTCGATGCCCTGAGCGGCCCCAGCGGGTCCCGCCTTGCCACGAATGCCCTCGATCTTGTGTCCACGATGCTGCATTCGGAGCTGGATATGTCGGCGGACCGGATGCGGCCGCAGGCCCTCCTGGCGGCATCCGTCCGCGAGTACATCGATGCCCGACTGGCCGATCCGCTGCTCTCGCCGGCTTCCATCGCGGCAGCCCATTTCATCTCCACCCGGCACCTGCACAACGTTTTCCACGAATCCGGAACCACAGTGGCGAGCTGGATCCGGAGCCAGCGGCTGGAAGGGGCGCGCCGCGAACTGCGGGATCCGCTCCTGGCCGGCATGCCCGTCGGAGCCGTGGCCGCGCGCTGGGGATTCCTGGACGCGGCCCATTTCAGCCGCTCGTTCCGTGATGCCTTCGGCGAATCCCCCAGCGACTGGCGGCGCGGCGCCTAGAGCTGCCACCCCCGGCAGGCGGCGGCCCCGGCGCTTGTGCAGCACCCGCACCCGGCACCAGCACTGGCACCCGAAAGGGCGGTCCCGGCGCTGCCCGGAACCGCCCATGCGGCGATCGAAGCCCGCGGCTATGCGGGGGCCTCCTCCCGCGCGGCCCTGCGCTCCACCCCGACCTCCACCAGCACACCGGCAACGAAGACCAAGGGAACGGCGGCAAGCAGGCCCATGGCCGTTTCGGCGCTGCCGCCGATGAGTGCCGTGAAGTTGCTGGCAACAAGGGCCAGAACCCAGCCAAGTAGCAGGGTGGCGAGTGTCGGCGCCACTTTGGTCTGCCAGACCTGGCCGGCCACCCTTTCGCGCCGGAAATACGCGACGACGGCAAGGGAGCAGAGGATATACAGGACCAGGAGCGCCGCCACGGCCAGCCCGCTGAACCAGGAAAAGAGGGTCAGCACAGGGTCCAGGGAAAGTACTGCGAACGGTGCCACCAGCAGGAACGCGATCACGGTCTGGATTCGCGCTGCGGTGGCGGGTGCCCGGTGCCGGTTGGTGCGGGCGACAGTGCCCGGCATCGACCCGCGCAGCGCCAGTGAATGGAGGTAGCGGTTGATGCCGTTATGGAAGGCGATAATGCCGGCCAGCAGGGAAGTCACGAGCAGGATACCGGTGGCGATCCCGGCCCACGGCCCGAAGAGTTCCACCATCGGTGTCAGTACGAAGGAGGTGGAGTCACCCGATTCGAGGGCCGCCCCCGCCGCATCAATGACATGCGAGGGGCCATAGTAGCTGACCAGCATCCACGAGATGAAGGAGAAGAACACCGAGATAACCACTACCGAAAGGTACGTGGCCCGGGCCACCGTGCGCTGGGCGTCCTTGGCTTCGGCTGAGTAGATGGCAGTCGATTCGAAGCCGAACATGGAGGCGACAGCGAACATAATGGCCACGCCCGGGGCGCCCGTCGCGATCGCCGCAGGAGAAAAGGAAGCCGCCAGGCTGATTCCTTCGGGGCCGCCGCCGCGCAACAGCACGGTGAAGCCGAACATGATCAGGATGGCGACCTCCAGGCCCACCAGCACCGCCAGTACCCGCGCCCCCAGTTCGATGTTGAGGGATCCCAGCACCTGTACGCCCGCCATGGTGACCACGGCCAGCAGCCACCAGGGAACCACGAAGCCGGCGGACCCGAGGAGTCCGGCAAACGCGGCGCCGTACAGCCCGTACATCGCGGCCTGGACGGTGCTGTAGGCAAGGAGGGCGAGCCACGCGGCTCCCGCCCCTGTTTTGCGTCCAAAGGCGGCCGTGACATAGGCGTAGAAGGCGCCGTTGGCCTGGATTTTGCGGCTCATCGCAACGAACCCGACGGCGAAGATTACGATGACAATGCCCACCACCAGGTACGCCCCGGGCGCTCCAGGGCCGTTGCCGAGGGCCGCGGCCAGGGGGGACGCCCCGACGATTCCGGTCAGCGGCGCCTGGGCGGATAAGACAAAAAAGAGAATGCCCATCACGCCGACGCTGCCGGCGCGCAGTGCTGTGGAGTGCTCGGCGCGGGGAGCGGCTTCCGCGGTCCGGGACTCGGATTTTGAAATACTCATCGGATCCTTCTTAACGGTCATGAGTCTGGGGATTGGCGGTGCGAGAAAGGCGGTATGGGAAAGGAGGGGTGTCTGGCACCATGCAATCCAGCATTGCAGGTGACGCCCATCACCCTTTTGTCGATCAGCGATCGTTTGTTGTCCCTCAGCGCAACGGCATCCCAGGGCCGCCGCGATCCTTCGCAGTGGGTCAACTGCAGTTCGCGCAAAGACAAGACTGCTCGCCCCGCAACGGAGGACACTCGGAGACGACAGCTCGGCCAACTACTCGATGTGGAGTACACCCCATGGAAACTTACGACGCCCTCCTGGCCTCGATCACCCCGGACACCGGCGACACCCGGACCATCCTTGACCCCGCCACCGGCGCCGTCGTCGGTGAAGCGCCGGTGCACACCTTGGCGGACCTGGAGCGAGCCGTTGCCGCTGCCGGCGCCGCGCAGCCCGCGTGGGCGGCATTGGGCCATGACGCGCGGAGCGCCGCACTGTTGCGGGCCGCCGAGGCCGTCGAACGCTCTGCCGAAGAACTCGCCCATCTGCTCTCCCGCGAGCAGGGCAAACCCCTGAACGGCCCCAACGCGCGGTTCGAGGTCGGCGCCTGCGCCGCGTGGCTCCGCACTGCTGCCGGCACCGCGATGGAGCCGGAGACCGTGGTGGACGACGGCGAAACCCGCGCCGAACTGCACTACCGGCCCATCGGCGTCGTCGGGGCTATCGGGCCCTGGAACTGGCCCATGATGATCACCGTCTGGCAGATCGCACCGGCCCTCAGGATGGGCAACGCCGTGGTGGTCAAACCTTCCGAATACACCCCGCTCTCCGTCCTGGCCCTGGCGAAGGTCCTCAACGAGGAGCTGCCCGAAGGCCTCCTCACCGTGGTCTCCGGCGGCCGCGACGTCGGCGCACGGCTGGCCGAACACCCCGCGATCGGCAAGGTGATGTTTACCGGCTCCACCGCCACGGGCAAGGCCATCATCAGGTCCTCCGCAGACACGGTCAAACGCCTCACCCTCGAGCTCGGCGGCAACGATGCCGGCATCGTCCTGCCCGACGCCGACCCCAAGGCCATCGCCGAAGGCCTCTTTTGGGGCGCCTTCATCAACACCGGCCAGACGTGCGCGGCCCTCAAGCGCCTCTACGTCCACAGCGACATCTACGATGCCGTCTGCGAGGAACTTACCGCCGTCGCGGCCGCCATGCCGATGGGAAACGGCCTCGACGAGGGCAATGTGCTTGGCCCGCTGCAGAACAAGCAGCAGTTCGACATCGTGGCCCGGCTGGTTGATGCCGCCCGCGACTCGGGGGCCAAGCTCCTGCTGGGCGGGGACCCGGACACAGACCAGCCCGGCTACTTCTACCCCGCCACCCTAGTTGCGGACATCGACAACAACAATGCCCTGGTGACCGAGGAACAGTTCGGTCCCGCGCTGCCCATCATCCGCTACAGCACGGTGGACGAGGCCGTCACCATGGCCAACGCCCTCGACGTTGGACTCGGCGCCTCGGTCTGGTCCGCCGATCCGGCGGAAGCCCGCAAGGTCGCGGCCCGGCTCGAGGCCGGCACCGTCTGGATCAACAAGCACGGCGCGGTTGACCCGAGGGTCCCCTTCGGCGGTGCCAAGCAGTCCGGCTACGGCCTGGAATTCGGCGTCGAAGGCCTCAAAGCCCTCGGAGTACCGCAGGTCATCAACGGCTGACCATTTTTCAACAGCCGAAAACCGGTCGGCCGGGGCGGGCCGGGCCGGTCAGAGGCCCATCGCGGTCCGGACCTCCTCGAGAATTCGGTGCATGGCGGACTCGGCCGCGCCTGCGTCCCCCGCTGCGACCGCGGCGGCGACATCCTCGTGCGCCTGCAGCGCTTCTTGCCGCGGGTGGAAGGGCATCAGCCTCTGCCGGGTGCGGCTGGAGAGAACCTCGGCCACCATCCCGTCCAGGGCCTGGAACATCTCGTTGCCGCTGCTGTGCAGGAGCAACTGGTGAAAGGCGATGTCGGCGGTCAGGAATCCTTCCAGATCGCCTGCCTCTCCGAGCCGGCGCAGCTCCGCCGCCAGCGTAACGAGCCGACGGCGTTCGGCGGAGCCCGCCCGGCGGGCCGCACCGGCCGCGGCGATTGGCTCGACGGCGATGCGGAGTTCAGTGAGGCTGGCGTACTGTTCAGTCCGTCGCCCTGAGGCCAACCGCCAACGCACCAGCTTCGGGTCAAAAACGTTCCAGTGCGCGGAATCCTGCACCACGATGCCTACGCGGCGCCGGGAATAGACCAGATTCATCGATTCAAGCACCCGCGTGGTGTCGCGGGCGAGGGTCCGGGAGATGCCGTACTGCTGCTGGATGCCCTCCAGTGTCAGCCGTTGTCCGGGTGCGAAGGTGCCCGAGACAATTCCCTCGCCCAATTCGTCCAGGACCCGCAGGTGCAGGGCACGAACGGGTTCACCCCGGTCAGCGGCGTCGCCGTGTTCGCCGTCGCCGCCGTTCTCCTCGCCGCGCTCCTGGTCTGGTGTCGCCGTCGACATGTCGAGCCTCCCTCTGCCCGCAAGGGCTGCCTCCCAGCATAGTGCCCGCTCAGCCAAAGGTATGACTTTTCTAACGTAAAGATAGTACGATTGCCACATCAAAGGTGCTACCTTTTTGATCGGGCTGTAGCGATGGCCCTTGGTTTGTCCGCGTCTTCGGACATCGTCTACGGAGGTAAACAATGACGTTTTCTGCCATTCACCTGGTGGTGATGGGGGTTGCAGGTGCCGGAAAGTCCACGGTTGCCGAGGCGCTGTCCCGAGATCTGGGCTGGGCCATGGCCGAGGCCGACGAATTCCATCCGCAAGCCAACATCAGCAAGATGAACAGCGGCACCCCGCTGGAAGACAGCGACCGCTGGCCCTGGCTGAACGCCATCCGGGACTGGATGACCTCCCAGGCCCGCGCCGGGCAGTGCACGGTCCTGACGTGCTCTGCCCTCAAAACCGACTATCGCGAGTTGCTCTCCGGAGCGGAAGGCAGGGTTGTCTTCCTGCATTTGGACGGCGAACCCGGGCTGCTGGCGGAACGTATGCAGGGCCGCGCGGGCCACTTTATGCCCGTCACCCTGCTGCCCAGCCAGTTGGCCACACTGGAACCGCTAACCCCCGCCGAGCTCGCCGGGGGAAGCCTGCGCCTGGAAATCACCCGGACCCCCGAACAGCTGATCGCCGAGATCAAGGCGTCGCTGGGGCTCTCCGGCGGACCCGGCACCGGCCTGTCCCCCAGGGCCTGACTCTTCCGCTCATTCCTTCCGGCCTTTTCACCCCTTTTCACCCCTATTGCCCGTTGCTTCAAAGGAGAACCATGACCATCGAAGGATGGACTCAAACCCTCGGCGCAGGTCCCCTGCTGCTGATCGCCGCCGCGGCCATCGCCGTGCTGCTGTTCCTCATCATCAAGCTGCGCGTCCATGCGCTGCTTGCCCTGATCCTGATCAGCCTGGCCACCGCGTTCGCCACCGGAATACCGGCGGACAAGGTCGTGACCGTCCTGGTCAGCGGTTTCGGCACAACACTTGGCGCGGTCGCGCTGCTGGTCGGCCTCGGTGCGATGCTCGGCCGCATTGTGGAGACCAGCGGCGGGGCCAAGGCCCTGGCTGACCACCTCATCAACCTGTTCGGCGAAAAGCGTGCGCCTTTCGCCTTGGGCCTCGCCTCGCTGATCTTCGGTTTCCCAATCTTCTTCGACGCCGGCCTCGTTGTGATGCTCCCGGTGGTCTTCGCTGTCGCGCACCGTCTCGGCGGCGGCGTACTGCGCTACGGGCTTCCCGCAGCCGGCGCCTTCTCGGTGACCCATATCTTCCTGCCCCCGCACCCGGGTCCGGTCGCAGCCGCAACGTTCTTCGATGCCAACATCGGCCTGGTCCTTATTGTCGGCCTGATCGCTGCCATCCCCACCTGGTACGTCACGGCATATCTGTTCGGCCTGTGGACCGGTAAGCGCCTGGTCCTGCCTGTCCCCACCCTGCTGGGCCAGGCCGACGCCGCAGCTGAAGCCAACCCGCCTAAGTTCAGCACCGTCGTCGGGGTCCTGCTGCTACCGCTGGTCCTGATCTTCCTCAACACCGGGCTGAGCACACTCTCCTCCGCCGGCGTGCTGCCGGCCTCGGCCAAGTCCGAGGCTTGGTACCAGGTCCTGCGGACCCTTGGTGAGACCCCGGTAGCCCTGCTGATCTCTGTCCTCGTGGCGGCTTTTGTCCTGGGCCGCAGCCGCGGCCTGCACGGCAGCACCTTGGAAAAGCTGTTCGAGTCGGCGCTGGGCCCGGTCTGCTCCGTTATCCTCATCACCGGCGCCGGCGGTATGTTCGGCGGTGTCCTGCGCACGTCGGGCATCGGCAAGGCTCTCGCTGATGTCCTCGGCGACGTTGGTATTCCGCTGATCCTCGCCGGCTTCCTGATCGCGGCCATCCTGCGCATCGCTCAAGGCTCCGCCACGGTGGCGCTGACCACCACAGCGGGACTGATCGCACCGGCCGTTGCCGCCGCCGGCATGAACGGCATGCAGCTGGCAGCCCTCGTGATCGCGGTCGCCGCCGGCTCCGTGGTTGTATCCCACGTCAACGACTCCGGCTTCTGGCTGGTTGGCCGCTTCTTCGGAATGGACGTCAAGACCACGCTGAAGACCTGGACCGTGATGGAAACACTCATCGGTGTGATGGGCTTCGGGATCGCTGCGGCCGTCTTTGGCCTCGCCGGCCTCGCCAGCTAGCCGCGCGGGCGGCCGGCCGGGCCGGCCCCGGCACACGCAACCAGAACGACGACGGCGGGATATCCCGCCGTCGTCGTTCGTTCAAAGTCCCTGGCGCGAAGGAGGACCCGGCAGCCGAAGGTGCCGGGCGGTCAGCCGGCGGTTTCGCTGCCCTGGCGAACCGCGGGTTCAGGCGCGCTGGTGGACAGGTGCAGCCGGGTGGAGAGCGCTGCGATCGCCGCGAAAACAAAGGCGCCGATGGCGATGGCCAGGGACGTTGCGGCCACAGCTCCATAGCCGCTGATCCGCGGGTCGAGGAACGGATAGGGGTACCACCCGGCGATCGGGCCCCTGATCAGGCTGTAGACGAGATAGAGGAGCGGAAACCCAAGCCAGATCAGGGACGTCCGCAACGGGATTCTGGTCTTGGGCAAGTCAACGAGCCAGTCGATCACCATAATCGTGGGGATCGTAAAGTGCAGGACCACATTGATCCAGGGGATTGGCGTGTTAACGTCCACGTTGCTCAGCAGCAGGTTGTACACAATTCCGGTGATGGTCATGTAGATGGTCGCCGCGCCCCGCAGCAAATCAAGCCACCGCGGGTTTTCTCCCCGCCACGCGAAGGTGCCTGCTACTGCCAGGGTCACAAAAGCGATGACGTTTGATTCGATGGTGAAGTAGCTGAAGTAATTCACCGTCGATGCTCCGGGCACGCTGGTGAGCAGATGCGCGAGCTGAAACGCGACGGCCAGCAGTCCTATGGCAGCGAACCAGTACCTGAAGATCGCAAGCCCGCGGTTGGGGATCGTCATGGTGTCTTCCTTCATGTGGGGTTCAGGGGCCAGGACCGGCTGGCACCTTCGCATTTCATCTTTGCCCTATTGGGATGAATGTACCGTGTCCACACCCGTCGCGGCCCGGACCGCCACCCCGGGTCAGCAGGCGTCAGCCTCCGCGTTGAGATCCCGGCCCCTGGTTTCGGGAGCGATGAACCCGGCCGCCCAGCCGATCGCGGCGTAGCTCATCAGGATAGCGGCGATCGGCACCCAGCCCGGACCCGTCGCCGCGACGACGGCGGCGGCCAGGACGGGCCCCAGGCCGCCGGAAAGCACCGCGCCGATCTCCTTGACCGTCGTCATGAAGGTAAAGCGGTGCTTGGACCCGAACATCTCCACCAACCAGGTTGATTCCACGCCGTACATGTTGGGCAGCGGACCGCCGATGAAAATGACGAAGACGAGGGCCACCAGCAGCGGGTTCCGGGTTTCAATCAGCAGCATCGCAGGGATGGTGAAGGCGAACTGGAAGCCGGAGAGCCACAGCCAGACCCGGCGCCGGCCGAACCGGTCGGTGAGCTTGCCCGTCAGCAGAACTGTGGCGACGCCCAGGATCGAGCCGAGCGTCACGCCGGTCGTGACGAGGTTGGCGTCCATTTTCACCACGGACACGGTCCAGCCGATCAGGAATCCCTTGACGAGGTAGACCGAACCGTTCTCACCGAGCTTGATGCCCAGTGAGACGAGGAATGATTTTTTGGCGTCCGCCGCGTCACGCCAGACGCTTTGCTGCCTGGCCTCGACGCGCGCCGCAGCACGCCGCGCCTTGAGCTCCTCGAAGACCGGAGATTCGCTGACGCTGCGCCGCAGGTACAGCGCCACCAGGGTGGTCACGACGCTCAGCAGGAAGGGAATACGCCACCCCCAGGCGAGGAATTCCTGCTTCGGCATCTGCGATAGCAACAGCCACAGTCCGCTGGCCAGAAGCACACCGGTCGCGGTCCCCAACGCCACCACCGCACCATAGAAACCGCGTTTGCCAGCGGGCGCGGATTCCACCAGCAACAGCGAGGCCCCGGACAGTTCAGCGCCGGCACCGAAGCCCTGGATGAGCCGCAGGAGCACCAGGAGGATGGGCGCGATAACGCCCACCTGGGCGAAGGTCGGCAACAGGCCCATCCCCAGGGTGGCGATCCCCATCATCCCGACAGTGATCACCAAGATCCACTTGCGGCCGTATTTGTCCCCGAGATAGCCGAAGTAGATTCCGCCCAGCGGCCGGACGAGGAACCCGGAGCCGTAGGCGGCGAAGCTGGCCAGCAGCGCCATTGCCGGGTCGACATTGGGAAAGAACAGCGGCCCGAAGACCAGCGCCGCGGCCAGGGTGTAAAGCGTGAAGTCCATGTACTCCAACGCAGAGCCCAGCCAGGATGAGATCGAGGTGCGGCGCAATTCAGCCGGCGTCACCCCAGGATGCAGCGCCGTGCCCTGCGCGCCCGCCTCGGCGTGTGTCAGTTTCAGGTTTTCAGTAACCACGGATTTTCTCCCTCGTGAAGAGCCTGCAGGCAGGCTCGGCCGTAACGTCGTTGTTCGGATGGTGGTGCAGGGTGGTGCCGGAGACCGGTCAGCTCCGGAGCAGGGACACGGTTTCCGCGATGCAGGCAGGCTTTTCGGAACCTTCCAGCTCGATCAGGTGCCGGAACTGCAATTGCCGGCCGTTGGCCGTGTTGGTCACCGAAGCCAGCGTCAGCCGGTCCCTGATTCGCGAGTTCACCAGGGCGGGCGCCGGGAACCTGACCTTGTTCAGGCCGTAGTTGATGATCATCGCCGCGCCCTGGACCCGGTAGACCTGACCGGCAAGGTACGGCAGCATCGAGAGGCTGAGATACCCGTGGGCGAGCGTGGCGCCGAACGGTCCGGCAGCGGCCCGCTCCGGATCGGTGTGGATCCACTGCTGGTCCAGGGTCGCATCGGCAAATGCCTGGATCTGGGATTGCTCCAGGGTGTGCCAGCCGCTCACCCCGATTTCCTGTCCCGTCATGCTTGCCAGCTCGGCGGCGTCCTCGAACAGCCTCATCTAAACCCTTTCCAGCAGCATGGCGACGCCCTGGCCCAGCCCGACGCACATTGTGGCCAGGCCGCGGCCGGCGTTTTCGCGTTCCATCCGGCCGAGCAGGGTGACGACAATTCTTGATCCGGAGGAGCCCAGCGGATGCCCGAGTGCGATTGCGCCGCCGTCGTTGTTGACGGTGCCGGCATCCATGCCGAGCAGCCGCATGCAGGCCAGCGACTGCGCCGCGAAGGCCTCGTTGAGCTCGACGGCGCCGACGTCGTCCAGGCTCCAGCCCGCCTTCGCCAGCGCCTTCCGGGTCGCTGGGACCGGGCCGATCCCCATCACGTCCGGGGCGACGCCGGCGGCCTGGCTGGTGACGATGCGCGCCCGCGGCGTCAGGCCATAGCGCGCCACGGCCTCACCGCTGGCGACCACCACTGCGGAGGCGCCGTCGTTGAGGGAACTGGAGTTGCCCGCGGTGACGATTCCGCCGGGCTTGACGAGTGGCCGGAGCCCGGCCAGGGACTCGGCGGTGGACCCGCGCCGCGGCCCTTCGTCGGTGTCCACAAGCGATACTTCACCGCGCCGGCCGGTGACCGGGACGGGGACGATTTCGTCCCTGAAGCGTCCGGCGTCGATCGCCGCCAACGCCAGTTCGTGCGAGCGCAGCGCGAAGCTGTCCGCGTCGGCGCGGGAGATCCCTTCTCGGCCGGCCACTTCTTCGGCGGTTTCGGGCATCGAGAACCGGGCGTTGGATTCCATCCGCGGGTTGACGAACCGGGCACCGATCGAGGTGTCCGCCAGCTCCCCTGGCTTGGCAAACGGTTTGTCCGGCTTGGCCAGCACCCAAGGTGCCCGCGTCATGGATTCGACGCCGCCGGCCACCACGAGGTCGACATCGCCGTTGCGGACCGCCTGCGCCGCCATGCTGATGGCGGTCAGGCCGGACGCGCACAGCCGGTTGACCGTTACAGCGGGGACGGCCTCGGGCAAGCCGGCCAGCAGCACTGCCATCCGGGCGACGTTCCGGTTGTCCTCCCCCGCCTGGTTGACGCAGCCCAGGATGACCTCGTCGATGCTGGCCGGGTCGACGCCGGCGCGAGCCACGACGGCCTGCAGCACGAGCGCGGCCAGGTCATCGGGCCGGACCGTCGCGAGTGCGCCGCCGTGGCGGCCCACCGGCGTGCGGACGCCGCCGACCAGGAATGCCTCGGGCATCAGCGGGCCCCGCCGTTGATGTAGAGCGTCTGGCCGGAGACGTAAGAGGAATCGTCGCTGGCGAAGAAGGCGACGGCGGCTGCCACTTCCTCGGGCTGGCCCACCCGGCCCAGCGGCGTGCGGGCCGCCACCGCCTCCTGGTGTTCGGCCGGGCTGCTGCCGACGCGCTCGGCGGTGGCCGCGGTCATCGAGGTGGCGATGTAGCCGGGGGCCACGGCGTTGACCGTGACGTTGAATGGGCCGAGTTCGATGGCGAGCGTCGCCGTCAGGCCCTGAATGCCGGCTTTCGCGGCGGCGTAGTTGGCCTGGCCGCGGTTGCCCAGCGCGCTCCGGCTGCTCAGCGAGACGATTTTCCCGTACTTCGCAGGGACCATGTACCGCTGGGCCGCACGGGAGCACAGATAGGCACTGGTGAGGTTGGTGGCCAGGACCGAGTCCCAATCCGGCCGGTCCATTTTGAAGAACAGGTTGTCGCGGGTGATACCGGCGTTGTTGACCAGGATGTCGAGGCGGCCGAACTCCCGATGGATCTCCGCAAAGACCCGGTCCACGGTGGCTTCGTCGGTGACGTCGCAGGCGGCGGCGATGGCGCGGCCGCCTGCCGCGAGCACCTGCGGGTCGACAGTGATCGCCTGAGCGGTGGCTTTGGCGCCTTCCTCATTGAGGTCCAGGACGACGACGGTGCCGCCCCCCGCGGCCAGCTTCAGCGCCGTGGCGGCGCCGATCCCCTGGGCGCCGCCAGTGACGACGGCCACTCGGTTGGTGAAATTAGTCATGGTGTTTCCTTCGCTTGCGTGGAATGTAGCTGATGCCCGGGTGGCGATTGCCTGGCCGGGGACTAGCTGAAGGCGGAGAAACCGGTAATCTCCCGGCCAACGAGCAGGGACTGGATGGAATCGGTGCCTTCGTAGGTGGAGACGACCTCCATGTCGGTCATATGCCGGGCGACATGGTTCTCCAGCAGCACACCGTTGCCGCCGAGCATGTCCCGGGCTTCGGAACAGATCCAGCGCGCCTTCTGCGCCGTGTGCATCTTGGCCAGCGACGCCATGGGCCCGGTCATGCGTCCGTCCTCGGCCAGGACGGCAAGCCGGAAGCAGATCAACTGCATGGCCGTCAGTTCGGCGAGCATGTTGGCGAGTTTGTTCTGCACCAGCTGGAAGCTGCCGATCGGTTTGCCGAACTGGTGCCGGGTCTTCGCGTAGTCCACCGCGATCTCGTAGGCCGCCATTGCGTGGCCGAGGGACTCCCACGAGGCTCCGCTGCGGGTGGACGTCAGAACGCGGGTGACGTCCTTGAAGGAGTGGCAGCCGGTGAGCCTATTGTCCGCCGGTACCCTGAGTCCTTCGAGGGTGATGTCCGGCTGGAGGATCGCCCTTTTGCCGATCTTTCCGGTGATGACCTCGGTGTGATAGCCGTCCGGGTAGCTGCCGTCGTCGTTGCGCTCCATCACAAAGGCCTTGACCTTGGCGTCCTCCTCGTCGCGGGCGAAGATGATGACCACATCGGCCATGCTCGCGTTGCCGATCCAGCGCTTGCGGCCGTTGATGATGTAGCTGTCTCCGTCCCGCCGAGCGCTGGTCTCCAGGGCCACCGAATCGGACCCATGGTCCGGTTCGGTCAGGGCGAAGGCACCGATTTTGTCCAGCGTGGCCATCGCGGGGAGCCAGCGCTGCTTTTGTTCCGCGCTGCCGAGCATGTTGATGGTGCCCATGGCCAGGCCGGACTGGACACCCAGGAACGTATTGACGGAGCCGTCGCCCCGCGAGACTTCTGCCGCGACGATTCCGGCGGCGAGCCGGCTCAGCCCGGGGCAGCCGAATCCGGTGATGGTGGTTCCTACGATGCCGAGGGCGGCGAGTTTCGGGATCAGCTCGAACGGGAACTCGGCGCGCTCCCAGTAGCCGTTGATAACTGGCAGCAGGTCCTTGTCGACGAAGCTGCGGACCTTCAGCCGAAGGGCGCGGTCCTCGGCGGTGAGGAAATCATCCAGCAGGTAGAAGTCGGTGCCTTGTGCGGCCGGTTCCGGTGTCATTGGGTCAGCTCCAGGGGTGGGTGATCGGGAATCTGCGGTTCACGGGGTTCCGTGTTTGCCGGTGTGGGCCGGAACTGGGCGAGCCAGTGCCGTTCGCGTTCCGCCAGGGGCCGCGACTTGCCGGTTTCGGGCCAGACTGAAACAAGCACTGTCCGGCCCTCGACGGCTACAGCGCCGTTTTGGGTGCCGGTGAATTCGAGGCTGACGGAGCTGGTGCCGATCCTGCTGACCGCGAGTTCAACGTCGAGGTCTTCGCCGTAGTGGATCGGCCGCCGGTAGTTCAGCTCGAGGGCTGCCACTACGGTGGGGGCCGCGTCGGTTGAGTGGACTCCCTGCATCGTGGCCCGCCATTTGAGTCTCGACTCCTCCAGGAGTGTCACGACGGCGGCATGGTTGACGTGGCCATTAAGGTCCTGGTCCGACCACCGCGGGGAGATCCGGGTCCGGTATGCCTCAGGCATGGGCCAGCGTTTTCTGGTGCAGCAGCCAGTTCCGGACCAGCTCGGAGCTTTCGTTGAGCTCCGGCGGTGCGAGTGAGTAGTCCACCGGGGTGCGGGAGTACTCGACGGGATGCCGCACGGTGGGAATCTGCCGCGCCCCGCTGCCGGCCAGCACTACCGGCTGCAGCCCGAGCTGCTCGGCGAAATCAACCCCGCCGCGGACATCCTGGATCGGCGCGCACGGCAGCCCCGCCGCGGAGAGCTCAGAAAACCACTGCGCGGCGGACTGGGTGGCCAGCCGGGCGTGGAGGATGTCGCGCAGCTCGTCCCGGTGCGCATTGCGTTCCCGGGTCTTGGCGAACTTCGGGTGCCGGCCGACTTCGGGGATCGCCAGCGCCCCGCAGAGCCGGACGAACTGGGCATCATTGCCCGTGGCGATGATGATCATGCCGTCGCCGGTCTGCATCGGTGCGTACGGATACATACTGGGGTGCTCGTTGCCCATCCGGGCCGGCACCACACCGCCGGTCACGTAGGCCGCGGACTGGTTCACCATGCCGGACAGTGCGGAGGTCAGGAGGTTCAGCTCCACCAACTGGCCTTCGCCGGTCTGGTCCTTGTGGTGCAGGGCCCCGAGGATGCCGATGGCCGCGTGCAGGCCGGTAATAACGTCAAAGAGGGCGATGCCGGCCCGGTACGGCTGCGTGTCCTGGTCACCGGTCAGGCTCATCATTCCCGAGGCGGCCTGCACAAGCAGGTCATAGCCCGGGATGTGCGCGCCTGCCCCGGTGCCGAACCCGGTGATGGAGGCGTAGATGATGTCCGGCTTCAGCTCCGCGGCTGCGGCATAGTCCAGACCCAGCCGCGCCATGTTGCCGGGCTTGAAATTTTCGATCATAACGTCCGCTGAGCGGATCAGCGAGCGCGCCACGTCAAGGTCCTCCGGGTCCTTCAGGTCCAGGGCAATGGAGTGCTTGTTGCGGTTCACCGCCAGGAAGAATGTGGCCTCGCCGTCGCGGACCGGGGGCATGTAGGTGCGGGTGTCGTCGCCGTCGGGGCCCTCGACCTTGATGACTGTGGCGCCCATATCAGCCAGCAGCATGGTGGCGTACGGACCAGCCAGCACCCGGCTGAAATCCGCGATGACGACGCCGGCCAGGGGTCCGGTGCCTTCCCGGCCCAGGACGTCAACGCCGGGCCCGGCTCCGCCTGCGGCGGGGCGGTTGCGCCCGCCGGCCGCCGGTTTACTGCTCGGTTGTGTCATTCTGTACCTCCGGTATGTGGTCTGCATCACCTACCCTCGCAAGCGGATTGATCCGCGTCCAATACGCATTTGGTGCTGGATTGATACCCCACCGCCATCAATGCCTATTTCGTTGTGTTGGGTATCTTGGGCATATGAACAATGACGTTTACCTGAGCGGAAGCTGACCTGGCGTGGAAATACAACAGATCCGGGCCTTCCTGGCCGTGGCCGAAGAATTGCACTTCGGCAGGGCCGCGCTCCGGCTCCACATGGCTCAACCGCCGCTGAGCCGGTCCATTCAACGGTTGGAACACGAACTCAAGGCACCGCTCTTTGTCCGGAGTACCCGGACGGTCCAGCTAACGCCGGAGGGCGAGGCACTGCTGGCGCCGGCCCGGGACATCCTGGCGGCCTGCCGTCGCTCAAGCCTCGCGGTCGCCTCGGCAGGCCGCGGCGAAACCGGTCGCGTGCGGGTCGCGTTTGCCGGCGTTTCCTCCCACGTGATGGTGGGCAAGCTCGCCAAGCGCGTCCGGGAGGCGCATCCGGGAATTGATTTTGAACTGTCCAGCTCCAACTTCGCCCTGCCGGCGATGGACAAGGTCCTGAGCGGTGCCATGGAGGTGGGCCTGGGCCGCTGGAACTTCATCCCGGCGCTCCTGGACTCGCGGATCGTGGCCAACGAGCGGCTTGTGGTGGCCTTGTACGAAGCCCATCCCCTCAGCGGCCGCGATTCGCTGAACATGGCCGACCTCGCGGATCAGCCCTTCGTCACCCTGCCCGAGCACCCGGGATCGATCCTCCATGACCACCTCCGCAGGCTGTCCGGCGACGCCGGCTACGCCGCGGAGATCGTCCAGGTGGCCCCGGACTCCCAGACGCTTATGGCGCTCGTCGCCGCGGAAATCGGCGTCGCCCTGACGGTGTCTTCGGTACCGGAGAACTTCAACCACCCCGGGGTTATCTTTCTGCCGCTGGACGGCCCGGCCGAGAACATCCAGTTGCGGCTGGTCTGGCGGAATGACAACACCAGCCCGGCACTGCGGGAGGTCCTTCGCCTCTCGGAAGAAGTCTTGCCGTCGCCGGACGCAGGCGCTCATTGATACGCCCAGGACATCAGCGGCCGCAGGATTTGGTATTGGATCTTCAGCAATCCAGCTGTCACAGTGGTCGGAGCTCGACGGGCCTGAAGTAGACCCGCCGTTAACTAGCCGCATCCGACGCCAGGAGAACAAACCGTGACCGTAACCGCACCCGCCCTGGCCCTCGACGATGTGCTCAACCTGGACAGCCTCCTGAGCGCGGATGAGCTGCAGTTGCGAGGCACTGTCCGCGACTTCGTGAACAAACGCATCCGGCCCTACATTGCCAGCTGGTACGAGGACGCCCACTTCCCCTTGGAGCTGGTCCCCGAACTCGGGAAGCTGGGCGTCCTCGGGATGCACCTAAAGGGCTATGGCTGCCCCGGCCGCAGCGCCGTCGAATACGGCCTGGCGGCCATGGAACTGGAGGCCGGGGATTCCGGGCTCCGGACCTTCGTCAGCGTCCAAGGCTCGCTGGCCATGAGTGCCATCCATAAGTGGGGGTCCGAGGAGCAGAAAAACGAGTATCTGCCGGCCATGGCCCAAGGCAGGACGATCGGCTGCTTCGGGCTGACCGAGCCAACCGCCGGCTCCGATCCGTCCAGCATGGCGACTTTCGCGGAGTCCGACGGCAACGGCGGCTGGGTCATCAATGGCGCAAAACGCTGGATCGGGCTTGCCTCAGTGGCCCAGATCGCGGTCATCTGGGCCAACACCCGCGAGGGAATCCGCGGATTCATCGTGCCCACGGATACACCCGGCTTCACCGCGACGCCCATCGGATCCAAGCTGTCCATGCGGGCATCAATCCAATGCGACATCAGCCTGGCCGACGTCCGGCTGCCGGCCGCGGCGCTCCTCCCCGGCGCCCGCGGGCTCAGCGGCCCGTTCTCCTGCCTCAACGAAGCCCGCTACGGCATTATCTGGGGTGCCATGGGCGCGGCCCGGGACTCCTACGAATCCGCCCTCGCATACGCGCAGGAGCGACTGCAGTTTGGCAAGCCCCTCGCCGGCTACCAGCTGACCCAGGAAAAGCTCGTTAATATGCTGCTGGAAATCCAGAAAGGGACGCTCCTGGCCCTGCATACCGGACGACTGAAAGACGCCGGGACGCTGGAGCCGGTGCAGATTTCGGTGGGAAAGCTGAATAACGTCCGTGAGGCCATCGCCATCTGCCGGGAAGCGCGCACCATCCTGGGCGGGAACGGCATCACGCTGGACTATTCTCCGCTCCGACATGCCAACAACCTCGAATCCGTGCGCACCTATGAGGGCACCGACGAGGTCCACACCCTCATCCTGGGCCAGCGCATCACGGGCATCTCCGCCTTCCGCCAAGGCTGAAGGCGCCTTCCGCAGCCGCTTCAGCGGGCGGGCATTAGTCCCGGATGGCAAGCCGCACCGGCCCGGAGTTGGCCAACCCGGCCGGGGCCGCCCTTGGTGTTAGAGATCCTTCAACCGGTACAGCATCAATGCCACGTGCAGGGAGGTCCGGGATTCCGGCTCATCCAGTTCGAGGCCAAGCTTTCGTTCCAGGCGCGCCAACCGCGAATACAGTGTTGGCCGGCTCAGGAAGCTGGTGCGGGCCAGTTCGGCCTTATTCCCCTGAGCTTCCAGGTATTTTTCAAGCAGCAGCAGTTCCTCGGACTCGTTTCCGCCCAGAATTCCCGCCAATTCGCCTTCCACGAACGTCTGGACCCGCGGATCACTGCGCAGGAGAGCCAGCAGCCCCCGCAGCCGGATGTCGGCAGCGCGATAAAACGGCTTGCCTCGTTTTTGCAGCGTGCTGGCCGCTTCGGCTACGTGATTCGCCTCATCAAGTCCGGCGGCGGCCAGCAGGAGGGAACCCTGCGGATGTCCAATGCCGGCAGCCCACTGCAGGTCTTCGGCGCTGTCTGCTGCCAGGCGGCGAAGCTCGGCGCAGATTCTCGTGACGGCCCCCTCCTCAGCCTGTTTCGGCGGCAGGCCAAGCAACAGGGCCACCGTGCCGGTCTGCAAACTTGCAGCCAGGGCAGAGTACTTCAGCGATTGAAGCGAGCGGTTCACCGATTCCAACAGCGCCCGCTCCCTTCGCTGGAGGGCCAGGGGGCCCTCGCCGCCCCGCGGGTCCAGCCGAAAGACCACGGGCACGTACATCTGATAGCTCCGGAGCCCCAGCGCACCTGCCCGCGCCTGGGCCTCGGCTTCACTGAGGGAGCGCGGTTGGCGGAGCTCGTGCATCAAACCCGCGCGTGCCTGGTATCCGAGTTCGCGCTGATCCCGTTCGGCGAATCGATTGATGGAAAGCGCCTGGCCTGCCCGTTCAAGCACCATCGACGCGTCCGTGTCATTGTCCAGCGTCACCGGCACCACCAGCCTGCCCCAGCGCTGTGAGCGAAGGCCGACGGGCGTCTGCAGCCAGTTTTCCTCACCGGTGCGTGTGGTGGCCTCGTTGAGATGGACAACGCGGGAGCGGTTCTCCCAGTCGTTGAGCAGCTTTCCGGCCGGAACGCCGGCACCGTCGAAGGCGAGGACCAAGTGCGAAATATTCTCGAGAACAACCGGCGCACCGATCAGCTGCGCCGCACGGGCGACGATCTCGTCCGCGCCGGCACTCTCCAGGCTGAGCAGCGTAAACACCTCATGAACATGCCTTGCCTTCTCAACCCGCTCCAGCTGCCCGGCGAGGATTATCTTGTGCACGTTTTCCGTGATTTCCACAAAACGCACCGGCTTGCGCACCAGGATCACCGGAATTCGAGCAGAAGCTGCCGCCTCGCGCAGCGCCCGTGACGCTTCAGCCCTGTCATCGAGGATTTCCACGATCACTCCTGCGGCGCCCAGGGACGCCAGTTCGGCCAAATACCGGGTGGCGGCGCTGCTGGAATCTTCAAAGGCCAGGCCCGTGGTGAGCACCAGCTCCCCGCCTTCAAGAAATCCCGTGAGGTTCCGGAGCTCGGCCACATGGATCCACCGCACCGGAGTCCCAAGCTTGCTGGCCCCGGTGAGGATCTCGGGATCCCCTTTCCTGACAGCAGGAAGGGAAAGGATGTGGTCAACGGTCAAGCGCATCTACACAGTGTAACTATTGGGCGGTTCTTTCGATCAGGGTGTTAGGGCGCTACCTGAGGCCTGCCCAGTCAGCCGGACCGGCACGAGGGGCGCGAAGAAGGCGCCGAGCTCCGCCGTTGCCGTCAGCGGCAGGACGTTGGCCACGTACTGGTCAGGGCGGACGATCACAATGACGCCGCCGCGGTCCAGGCCGCGCAGTTCGAAGATGTCCGCCGTCGGGTCGGTGCCGTAAACCTTCTCCAGATAGGTGAGCCGGAACGGGCCAACTTCCGGGGTAAACACCGCCGGAACAGCCGTGATGTCCACACCCGTGTGGTCCTGCTGGTAGATCACTTTCACGTCGAACCAGGCGTCGGCGTCCGCTCCGTCCGGGGTAGCTGCCAGCGGCGATTCCGGCGCGTTGGCCAACCAGGCGGCCAGCTCCGTCGTGGGCGACGGAGCGCCGGCCGCAGCCTGATCCGCGAAGACGTAGATACGCCACCGGCCATCCGCCGCGGCCTGGTGGCCGAGCTGAAGCGGGTTTGTGTCGCAGACGCGCTCCACCGGCGCGGATTTGAAGCGCTTGCCGACAGGAAATCCGGTAGCCAGGCCCTGGTGGGTCGCTTCGCCGACGATCATCGAAGGCGAGTACTCGGTCATAAAGCCCGCAGGAAACTCTGCCGTGCGCACGTAGAAGTCCTCGAGCTCGGAGGGGTTCTCGAACTCTTCGGGCTTCTTCGCCATCAGGGACGACCACAACTTGTCGAAGTCGATGAGGTTCTTCGCAACAACCTGCCGTTCGGCCGAGTAGGTGGAGAGCAGGCTCTCTGGGCTGCGGCCGTCAAGTACGTGACCGAGTTTCCAGCCGATGTTAAAGCCGTCCTGCATGGAGACGTTCATACCCTGGCCGGCCTTGGCACTGTGTGTGTGGCAGGCATCGCCGGTGATAAACACGCGCGGCGCGCGGATGCCGAGCTCCGCCGGAAGGACGTCGTCGAACCGGTCGGTAAGGCGGTGGCCCACCTCGTACACGCTGTGCCAGGCGACATTGCGCACGTCGAGAACGTAGGGGTGGAGGATTGCGCCGGCCTTGGCGATGATCTGCTCGATGGTGGTGTTGCGCACGGCGCCGTTGTCAGCCGGGTCTACCTCGCCGAGGTCGACGTACATTCGGAACAGGTGGCCGCCCTCGCGCGGGATGAGCAGGATGCTGCCACCCGTACCGGACTGGATGGCGCACTTGGTCCGGATGTCGGGGAAGTCCGTGCCGGCAACAACGTCCATAACCCCCCACGCGTGATTGGCTTTGTCGCCGGCGAGCGTGCAGCCGATCGAGTCGCGGACTTTGCTCCGGGCCCCATCCGCCCCCACAACGTACTTGGCACGGACAATCCGCTCGGTGCCTGCGTCGGGACCATCAGTATGGAGCAGCGTCACACTGACGGGGTATTCGCCGTCGCCGGCGACCTCAAGGCCCTGGAATTCCAGGCCAAAATCGGGGGCCATGCGGGTGGGCGCATTGGCCATGAACTCGGCGAAGTAGTCCAGCACCCGGGCCTGGTTGACGATCAGGTGCGGGAACTCGCTGATGCCGGCAGGATCGTCGGCGGCACGGGCCGCCCGGACGATGCGGGACGAATCCTTCGGGTCCGGCTTCCAGAACGCCATCTCGGTAATGCGGTAGGCCTCGGCGATGATCCGTTCGGCGAAACCAAAGGCCTGGAAGGTCTCTACGCTCCGGGCCTGGATACCGTCAGCCTGGCCGATGGCGAGCCTGCCACCGCGGCGCTCCACGATCCTTGTGGTCACTGCCGGGAACTGGGAGAGCTGGGCTGCCGCGAGCATCCCGGCGGGCCCCGTTCCGACGATGAGGACGTCGACGTGCTCGGGAAGCTCGGCGGGGCGTTCGATCCCGACGCCGGCGGCCGGCTGGACTCGCGGGTCACCGGATACGTAACCGTGGTGGTGGAACTGCACGGGCTTTCCTCACTTCGTTGTGTGGCGGACTCTCGCCGAGACGGCGTTCGATAATAGAACAGACTGTTCGATAATAGAACTCGAACACTGGTTCCTCACTCTACGGCACCTATGACGCAGGTTACAAGTGCCCAAAAAGATCCGGACGCAGGGGTTGACGACGTGTCCGCTGCGGGGCATTCTTATCGTATACGATTTCGTACTCGATGAGGAGCTACTTTTGGAACAGGTCACCGACCACACCCTGGCCGCGGCCCGCAAAGTCATCGCGGTGCATATTAACTACCCCAGCCGGGCAGCCCAGCGCGGCCGCACCCCCGAGCAGCCGTCCTACTTCCTGAAGCCATCGTCCTCCCTGGCCCTCAGCGGTTCAACGGTGGAGCGTCCGGCCGGGTGCGAACTCCTCGGCTACGAGGGCGAGATTGCGCTGATTATCGGCAAGCCCGCCCGCCGGGTGGGCATCGAGGACGCCTGGAGCCACGTCGAGCGGGTCACGGCCAGCAATGACCTCGGCGTCTATGACCTCCGCTACGCCGACAAGGGCTCCAACCTCCGGTCCAAGGGCGGCGACGGCTTCACCCCCGTCGGGCCCGGACTGCTCGCCGCGGACGCCGTGGACCCGGCCGGCCTGCGGATCCGCACCTGGCACAACGGCCAGCTGGTCCAGGACGACACCACCGGGGACCTGCTGTTCCCGTTCGCCCAGCTGGTCGCGGATCTGTCCCAGCTGCTCACGCTCGAAACGGGCGACATCATCCTGACCGGCACTCCCGCCGGCGCCTCCGTTGCCAAGCCCGGCGACGTCGTCGAAGTAGAAGTCAGCGCCGGCGAACTGACCACCGGCCGGCTCGTGACCACTGTCGTGGACGGCCTGACGCCGTTCGCGGACTTCGGCGCGCAACCGAAGACTGACGATCTCCAGCGCGAGGAGGCCTACGGGTCCCGCGCCGCCGCCGGGCTGCCCGACGTCGGCGGGACGGCGCCGGAACCGGCGTTAACGCCGGAGCTGAAGGCAAAGCTGGCGAGCGTGAGTACCGCTACCCTGTCCTCCCAGCTGCGCAAACGGGGCTTGAATAACGTCAGCATCGACGGCCTGCAGGCCACCCGCCCGGACCAGCGGATCGTGGGCCTGGCCCGGACTCTGCGGTTTGTGCCGAACCGCGAAGATCTTTTCAAGACCCACGGTGGCGGCTTCAACGCGCAGAAGCGCGCCATCGATTCGGTGAACCCGGGCGAAATCCTGGTGATGGAAGCCCGCGGCGAAAAGGGCACCGGAACCATCGGCGATATCCTGGCCCTGCGCGCCCAGGTCCGAGGCGCCGCAGCAATCATCACCGACGGCGGCGTGCGGGACTTCGCCGCCGTCGCCGCGATGGAGATGCCCACCTACTACGCCAACCCGCATCCGGCAGTGCTGGGACGGCGCCACATTCCCTGGGATACTGACGTCACCGTCGCCTGCGGCGGCACCACCGTCCAGCCCGGCGACATCATCGTCGCCGATGCGGACGGCATCCTGGTTATCCCGCCGGCCCTCGCGGCGGAACTCGCAGACGATTCCATTGCACAAGAACGCGAGGAAGTCTTCATTTTCGAGACGGTTCAGCAAGGCCACAGCGTGGACGGGCTTTACCCGCTCAACGCCGCCTGGCGGGCCCGCTACGAAGAATGGGAAGCAGGCAAAGCCCGTGACTGAGACTGCCACCGCCGGAAATGCAGCCGGAACAGGGAACGCGGCCAGCAAGTCAGAAATGGCGTACGCAGTGGTGAAGGCCCGGATCGTGGACGGTACGTACTCCCCCGGCTACCGCCTGGTGCTGGCCAAGATCGCCGAGCATCTCGGCGTCAGTGTGGTCCCGGTCCGCGAGGCTATCCGCCGGCTCGAAGCTGAAGGGCTGGTGACGTTCGAGCGGAACGTCGGGGCCACCGTTTCCGGCATCGACCCCACCGAATACCTCTACACCATGCAGACCCTGAGCATCGTCGAGGGGGCCGCCACAGCCCTGTCAGCTCCGCTGATCGGGGAGGCGGACATTGCCAGGGCACGGGCGGTCAATGCGGAAATGCGGGACTGCCTGGAACACTTCGATCCCGACCGCTTTACCCGGCTTAACCAGGACTTCCACAGCGTCCTGTTCGAGCACTGCCCCAACCCGCACATCCTGGACCTCGTCCACCGCGGCTGGAACCGGCTGGCCTCGCTGCGGTCCTCCACGTTCCGTTTTGTCCCCGGCCGAGCCCGCGAATCCGTGGCCGAACATGAGGCCCTGCTGCGGCTGATCGAGACGCGGGCCGGCGCCGACGCCATTGAAAAGGCGGCCCGCAGCCACCGCAGCGCCACCCTTGACGCGTACCTCGCCCAGGCAGCAGCACCTGCCGACCAGACCCCCCTTAGCAGTTAGGAAAACAACAATGACGTTTACTGCCCCCGCCGCCGCGACCACCGCCCACTACGTTCCGCAGGACCTGCCCACCCACATCCAGCACTACATCAACGGGGAGTTCGTCGACTCCGTCGGCGGGGCGACCTTTGATGTGCTCGACCCGGTATCGAACGAAAATTATGCCACCGCTGCGGCCGGCCAGAAGGAAGACATCGAACTCGCCGTCGCCGCCGCCCGCGCAGCGTTCGTCAACGGCCCGTGGCCGAAAATGAAGCCCCGGGACCGCGCCCGCATCCTGAACAGGATCGCCGACGCCGTCGAGGCCCAGGAGGCACGCCTTGCCGAACTGGAGACGTTCGACACCGGCCTGCCGATCACCCAATCCCGGGGCCAGGCGCTCCGGGCAGCAGAGAACTTCCGCTTCTTCGCGGACCTGATCGTGGCCCAGTTCGATGACGCCATGAAGGTTCCGGGCTCGCAAATCAACTACGTCAACCGGAAGCCGATCGGCGTCGCAGGCCTCATCACGCCCTGGAACACCCCATTTATGCTGGAGTCCTGGAAGCTCGCCCCGGCCCTGGCCACCGGCAACACTGTGGTGCTCAAGCCCGCCGAGTTCACGCCGCTGTCCGCGTCGCTGTGGGCGCAGATCTTCAAGGATGCCGGGCTTCCTGACGGCGTCTTCAACCTGGTCAACGGCCTCGGCGAGGAAGCCGGCGACGCCCTGGTCAAGCATCCGGACGTCCCGCTGATTTCGTTTACCGGCGAAACCACCACCGGGCAGACGATCTTCCGCAACGCCGCGGCGAACCTCAAGGGCCTGTCGATGGAGCTGGGCGGGAAGTCCCCGTGCGTGGTGTTCGCGGACGCCGATCTGGACGCCGCGATCGACTCCGCCTTGTTCGGGGTCTTCTCGCTCAACGGCGAGCGCTGCACCGCAGGTTCCCGTATCCTCGTGGAGCGTTCGGTGTACGCGGAGTTCTGCGAAAAGTACGCCGCCCGGGCGAAAAACATCGTCGTCGGCGATCCGCACGACCCCGCCACCGAAGTCGGCGCGCTCGTGCACCCGGAGCACTTCGCGAAGGTGGCCTCTTACGTGGAGATCGGCAAGTCCGAGGGCCGGCTCCTGGCCGGCGGCGGACGACCGGAGGGACTGCCGCACGGGAACTACATCGCCCCCACCGTCTTCGCCGACGTCGCCCCTGACGCGCGGATCTTCCAGGAGGAGATCTTCGGTCCCGTCGTCGCGATCACCCCGTTCGATGACGACGACGAAGCGCTGGCTTTGGCGAACAACACCAGGTACGGCCTGGCCGCCTATATCTGGACGCAGAACCTGACGCGCGCCCACAACTTCGCGCAGAACGTGGAGGCTGGAATGGTCTGGCTCAACAGCCACAACGTCCGGGACC
This sequence comes from Arthrobacter sp. UYCu512, assembly GCF_040547075.1. Lineage (NCBI taxonomy): Bacteria > Bacillati > Actinomycetota > Actinomycetes > Micrococcales > Micrococcaceae > Arthrobacter > Arthrobacter sp. UYCu512. The sequence goes on along the minus strand of NZ_JBEPPA010000013.1, from coordinate 79,479 downwards.
TCCGCACCCCCTTCGGCGGTGTCAAGGCCTCCGGCCTGGGCCACGAAGGCGGCTACCGCTCCATCGACTTCTACACCGACCAGCAGGCCGTTCACATCACCCTCGGCACCGTCCACACGCCCAAATTCGGCGCCTAACCAGCCTCCTCAACGAAGAGAGAAGACCATGAGCACCTTTGTCCCCACCCCCTCCGTTCCAGCCCCCGACATCGTCCGCTGCGCCTACATGGAGATCGTCGTCACGGACCTCGCCAGGTCCCGCGCCTTCTACGTGGACCTGCTTGGCCTGCACGTGACCGAGGAAGATGAAAACAGCATCTACCTGCGTTCCCTGGAGGAGTTCATCCACCACAACCTGGTGCTGCGCAAAGGCCCCATCGCGGCAGTTGCCGCATTCGCGTACCGGGTGAAGTCCCCGGCCGAGGTGGATGCCGCAGAGGCCTACTACAAGGAACTCGGCTGCCGGACCGAACGCCGCAAGGACGGATTCACCAAAGGCATCGGTGATTCTGTCCGGGTCGAGGATCCGTTGGGCTTCCCCTACGAGTTCTTTTACGAGACCGAGCACGTCGAACGCCTCACCCAGCGCTACGATCTCTACTCGGCCGGGGAACTGGTCCGCCTGGACCACTTCAACCAGGTCACTCCGGACGTCCCGCGCGGCCGGAAGTACCTCGAGGATCTCGGCTTCCGCGTCTCCGAGGACATCCAGGACTCCGACGGCGTCACCTACGCTGCCTGGATGCACCGCAAGCAGACAGTGCATGACACCGCCCTGACCGGCGGCAACGGCCCCCGGATGCACCATGTCGCATTCGCCACGCACGAGAAGCACAACATCATCCAGATCTGCGACAAGATGGGCGCCCTGCGGATCTCGGACCGGATCGAACGCGGTCCGGGCCGGCACGGCGTGTCCAACGCCTTCTACCTCTACATCCTGGACCCCGACGGGCACCGGATCGAGATCTACACGCAGGACTACTACACCGGCGATCCTGACAACCCCACCATCACCTGGGACGTGCACGACAACCAGCGACGCGACTGGTGGGGCAACGCAGTGGTCCCCTCCTGGTACACCGAGGCCTCACTGGTCCTGGACCTGGACGGCAACCCGCAGCCCGTCATCGAACGGACGGACGCCTCCGAGATGGCAGTCACAGTGGGCGCCGACGGATTCTCCTACACCCGCGCAGCAGGCGCCGAAGCGGAGGGCTTTAAGCTCGGGGCGCAGCTGTAGCCATGCTGGATGCCAAGACGATCGAGGCCATCGCCGACGAACTGCTGGAGGCCGGCCGCAGCCGGACCCCGGTACCCCGCCTCACTTCCCGCCACCCGGGCATGACAGTGGAGGACTCCTACGCCGTCCAGCAGCTCTGGCGCCGCCGGAACGAGGACGCCGGCCGGTCCCTGGTGGGCCGTAAGATCGGGCTCACCTCCCGGGCGATGCAGGTGGCCACCGGCATCACGGAACCGGACTACGGGGCGATATTCGATGACATGGTCCTGGAAACCGGCTGCTCGGTGCCGTGGGAGAAGTACACGCACCCCCGGGTGGAGGTGGAACTCGCGTTTGTGCTGAAGAAGGACCTGGCCGGTCCCGGCTGCACAGTCTTCGACGTGCTGAACGCGACCGACTATGTGGTTCCGGCCCTGGAGATCCTGGACTCCAGGATCGAAATGGAGGGCCGGACCATCGTGGACACCATCGCGGACAACGCAGCGATGGGGGCCATGGTGCTGGGCGGCAACCCGGTCCGGCCGGATGCCGTGGACCTGCGCTGGGTCTCCGCGATCCTCTACAAGAACCAGACAGTGGAAGAGACCGGTGTCGCAGCCGGCGTCCTGGACCACCCCGCGAACGGGGTGCACTGGCTTGCCAACAAGATTGCCGCGCACGGGGACAGCCTGAAGGCCGGGGACATCATCCTGGCCGGCTCCTTCACCCGCCCCGTCTGGGTTTACGCTGGCGATACCATCCACGCAGACTACGGACCGCTGGGAGTCGTGACATGCCGCTTCGAGTAGCACCGGAGAGCACTTTCCGCGACGCGCTGGCCGCGGCGGGCCGGCCGCTGGCGGGTATGTGGGTCTGCTCCGGCAGCCCGCTAGTCGCCGAAATCTGCGCCGGCGCGGGCCTGGACTGGCTCCTCATCGACGCCGAACACAGCCCCAACGGACTCGAATCCGTCCTGGCCCAGCTTCAGGCCGTCCACGGTTACCCGGGGCAGGTGCTGGTCCGGCCTCCGGTCAATGACACAGTGCTGATCAAGCAGTACCTGGACCTTGGCGCCCAGAACCTGCTGGTGCCGATGGTGAACTCCGCGGCTGAGGCCCGGGCCGCCGTCGCCGCCACCCGGTACCCTCCGCACGGTGTCCGGGGGGTCGGCTCCGCGCTGGCCCGCTCCGGCCGCTGGAACCGGATCCCGGATTACCTCGCCCGAGCCGGGCAGACCATCAGCCTCACCGTGCAGATTGAATCAACTGCGGCCGTCGCCGCCGTTGAGGACATCCTGGCGGTCGACGGAGTGGACGCCATCTTCCTCGGACCCTCCGACCTCGCCGCCTCCATGGGACTGCTCGGACAGCAGGAACATTCCGAGGTGCGCGCCGCCGTCGAACACTGCCTCACAGCCGCCGCGACGGCCGGCAAACCCGCCGGCGTCAACGCCTTCAACCCGGACACCGCGCGGCGCTACCTGGCCGCCGGGGCATCGTTTATCCTGGTCGGCGCGGACGTCGCCGTGCTGGCCCGGGCCTCGGAGGGCTTTGCCCAGGCATTTATTCCGGCGGTTGATTCCGCCGGCCAGCAACCCGCCAGCTACTAGCCTGCCCGCGAACACAGCTGTGCCCGGGACCGCCAAGGTCCCGGGCACAGCTATTTGCTAATCGGTTCCGCGCGGCCGCCACACCACCAGCGCCTGGGACCTGGCCCGGGGGCGTTTGCCGCGGGCCAGGCTGACGACGTCGCCCGCGGCTCCCGCCGCGAAGATGCGGGCGTCGAGGGGGCGGGAGCGGCGTTCGAGTTCGCCGCTCAGCTCGGCGACGCGCCGCTGCAGGGCCGCCACCTGGTTCTCCAGCTGGAGGATCCGCTTGATGCCCTCGAGGGAGACGCCCTCCTGCGAGAGCCGCTGTACCTCGCGGAGCATGGTGATATCCCGCTGGGAATAGCGCCGTGACTTGCCGGGGGCCCGGCTCGGGGACACTATGCCCAGCCGGTCATACTGTCGCAGGGTCTGCGGGTGCATGTCCGCCAACTCCGCAGCGACGGAGATGACGAAGATCGGCTGCTCGAAGTCGATGGCCATGGCAGGCATCCGTTCCTAGAGCCGGGCCCTGGCTGCCAGTTCGGCGCGGACATCCTCACCGGCGGTGGCCGTAGCGAAGGACTTGACAGCCTCTTCGGCCTCCTTGTTCAGCTTCCGCGGGACGGCGAGGTCGATGACGACCAGCAGGTCACCGGTGGCCTTGGTGTGCTTGACTCCGCGTCCCTTAACACGCAGCGTGCGGCCGGACGGGGTGCCGGCAGGCACGCGCACCTTTACCTTGTCGCCGTCGATGGTCGGAACCTCGATGTCCGCGCCCAGGGTTGCCTCCGGGAAGGTAACCGGTACGTGGATTCGCAGGTTGTCCCCGTCGCGGACGTAGAAATCGTGCGGCTTTACCGAGACGGTCACCATCAGGTCCCCGTACCCGGCCGGCCCGTACTGGCCCTTGCCGCGGACGCGGACTTTCTGGCCGTCCTTGATGCCTGCGGGAATGCGGACGTCGATGACTTCGCCGTCCGGTTCACGCAGCCCGATGGTGGTTCCGCGGATGGAGCCCGCGAAGGAGATCGAAGTGGACGCCGTCCGGTCCGCACCCTTTTGCGGGGCACGCTGGAAGGACTGGCCGCCGCCGAAGCCGCCGCCGGCTCCGCCGCCGAACAGGTCCGCAAACTCAGGAGGAAGCCCGCCGCCGGCGCCGTAGCCGCCGGACTGACGGCCGCCGCCACCGGTGAAGAGTCCGCCGAAAAGGTCTTCAAAACCGGCTCCGCCGGCCCCCGGGCCACCGCCTCCCGGGGCGAAACGCGCGCCGCCGCCCATGGCCCGGATGGCGTCATACTGCTGGCGCTCGTCTGCATCGGAGAGCACGGAGTACGCCTCGGAGATGTCCTTGAACTTCTTCTCCGACGCGACGTTCCCCGAGTTGGTATCCGGGTGGTGCTGGCGCGCGAGCTTCCGGTAGGCCTTTTTGATGTCCGCGTCGGAAGCGTCCTTGGCGACACCAAGGATCTTGTAAAAGTCCTTGTCCACCCAATCCTGGCTAGCCAATGGCGTTTCCTTTCAAATCTGTGTGCCGAAGTGACAGTTCGCGCCAATGTTCCTTATAAACACCGGAGCGAACTGTCACCTCGATGACGTTACTGCTAGGCCGGGACCGCCACGATGACCTGGGCTGCCCGCAGGACCCTGTCGCCGGACTTGTAGCCCGAGCGCAGGACCTGGCTGACGGTGTCAATTTCGACATCCGTGCCGGGCTGCTGGATGAGGGCCTCGTGGATCGTGGGGTCGAACTCCACGCCGGTCTCGTCAATGCGCACCAGGCCGTAGGTCTTCAGCGCATTCTCCAGCTTGGCGGCAATGGCGGCGAACGGGCCGTCCGTAAGGTCACCGTGCTGCCGGGCGGCGTCGACGTCGTCGAGCACCGGGAGCACCGAGTTCAGGACGCCAATGACGGCCATCTCCCCTGCCACGGCGCGGTCACGTTCGACGCGCTTGCGGTAGTTGACATACTCAGCCTGCAGGCGGCGCAGGTCATTTCTGAGCTCCTCCGCCTCAGCACCGTCGGCGCCCTGGGCTACGGAATCCTCGGCCGGTACGTCAACGCCGTTGAGGATGTCCTCCGCCTGGGACAGCGCGTCCCCGGAGTCGGATTCCCGTGCGGCGGCGCGCTCCTGGTCGGGGTGGCGGGCCTGGCCGGTCTTCGGGTCAACCTTGCGGTTGTCGTGGATGATCGGTTTCTGCGGCTCGTTCTCCCGCTGCTGACCGTCGCCACGGCTCCCGGAAGAACCGTGCTCTTCTTCGTTACCGTGATGCGGCATGATTACTTCTTCTCGTCTTCGTCAACGATCTCGGCGTCGACGATGTCCTCGTCGGCTCCCGCTGCGGGCTCGCCGGCAGCGGCACCCTCGGCGCCGTCCGGGGAGCCGGCCTGGGCGTAGATGGCCTCGCCGAGCTTGGTCTGGGAAGCCTGCAGCTTCTCAAACGCCGTTTTGACGGCCGAGTCATCGGTTCCTTCGAGGGCAGCCTTCAGGGCGTCGACGTCGGCCTGGACCTCGGTCTTGACCTCTTCAGGCAGCTTGTCGGCGTTGTCAGCGATCAACTTGTCCACGGAGTAGGCCAGCTGCTCGGAGGTGTTGCGGGTGTCCGCTGCCTCGCGGCGGGCCTTGTCCTCGGCTGCGTGCTCTTCGGCGTCCTTGACCATGCGGTCGATGTCTTCCTTGGAGAGGCTGGAACCGCCGGTGATGGTCATGGACTGTTCCTTGCCGGTGCCCTTGTCCTTCGCCGAGACGTGCACAATGCCGTTGGCGTCGATGTCGAAGGTAACCTCGACCTGCGGCATGCCGCGCGGCGCCGGTGCGATGCCGGTCAGTTCAAAGGTACCCAACGGCTTGTTGTCCCGGGTGAACTCGCGCTCGCCCTGGAAGACCTGGATGGCTACCGAGGGCTGGTTGTCATCGGCAGTGGTGAAGGTTTCCGAGCGCTTGGTCGGGATGGCCGTGTTGCGCTCGATCAGGTGCGTCATGATGCCGCCCTTGGTTTCAATACCGAGGGAGAGCGGGGTGACGTCGATCAGGAGGACGTCTTTACGCTCGCCCTTGAGGACACCGGCCTGCAGTGCGGCGCCGACGGCGACAACCTCGTCCGGGTTGACGCCCTTGTTCGGCTCTTTGCCGCCGGCCAGGTCCTTGACCAGGTCGTAGACGGCAGGCATCCGGGTGGAACCGCCGACCAGCACGATGTGGTCGATCTGGGAAAGCTGGATGCCGGCTTCCTTGATGACGTCATGGAACGGCTTTTTGGTGCGCTCAAGCAGGTCCTTGGTGAGGTCCTGGAACTTGGCGCGGGTCAGCTGCTCATCCAGGTGCACCGGACCGTCGGGGGTGACGGAGAGGTACTGCAGGGAGACATTGGTGCTGGACGAGGAGGAGAGTTCCTTCTTGGCCTGCTCGGCTGCTTCACGCAGGCGCTGCAGGGCGATCTTGTCCTTGGACAGGTCGATGCCCTTGACCTTGAGCTGGTTCAGCAGGTAGTCGACAACGCGCTGGTCCCAGTCGTCGCCGCCGAGGCGGTTGTCGCCTGCGGTGGAGCGGACCTGAATGGTGGAGAAGTTGTCTTCGTCCTTGCCGACCTCAAGGAGGGAAACGTCGAAGGTTCCGCCGCCGAGGTCGAAGACGAGGATGAGCTCGTCTTCCTTGCCCTTGTCGAGGCCGTAGGCCAACGCTGCAGCGGTGGGCTCGTTGACGATGCGCAGGACCTTAAGGCCAGCGATTTCGCCGGCTTCCTTGGTGGCCTGGCGCTCTGCGTCGTTGAAGTACGCGGGAACGGTGATCACAGCGTCAGTGACCTTCTCACCGAGGTAGGACTCGGCGTCGTTCTTGAGCTTCATCAGGATACGGGCGGAGATTTCCTGCGCCGTGTACTTCTTGTCGTCCACCGCGACGTTCCAGTCGGTGCCCATGTGGCGCTTGACCGAAGCAATGGTGCGGTCAATGTTGTTGACGGCCTGGCGCTTGGCGATCTCGCCAACGAGCACTTCGCCGGACTTGGAGAATGCAACAACCGACGGCGTGGTGCGCCCACCCTCGGCGTTGGCAATAACGGTGGGCTCGCCACCTTCGAGAACGGAGACGACGGAGTTGGTTGTTCCGAGGTCAATACCTACTGCACGTGACATGTGTTGCTTCCTTCTTTCCGGGGAATCTAGCTGAAATCGCTGCAGACCACTGGGATCCGACCGATATGAGCGATCTGCACTCAACTTTACTCCGGCTCGGGGCAATGTCAATCCAAAGTTGAGCGTCATCCGCTCAACCTCGGATTAACTTGCACCAGGAACACGCCGCAGACAGCAAAAACTCCCGGAATTCCGGGAGTTTCACTTGGCCGCCTGTCCACCGGCGACGAATTTCGCTGTCCGCGAAGGCCGCCGCCGGGTGCGGACCTGCCGCTTAGCCGTCCCCGCGGTCCGGCTCGCCCGTCGATTCCGTCCGAACGGGCGCCGCGCCGGCGGCGCCGCGGCCCGCACCGGGGGTGCCGGCGGCGCCGTAGTCGCCGTCCGGATACTCGCCCTCGTTCGCTGCGGAGGCCGGCGCGCCGACGCTACCTGCCGCGCCATAGTCGCCCTCGGGATAGTCGCCCTCTTCCACACCAACGGCCGTGGCGCCGCTGACGCCGGCATTGCCGTAGTCGCCGCTGGAGTATTCGCCTTCTTCGGCCTCGAGCGGGTTGTCCCCGGCGGTGCCTGCCGTGCCGTAGTCACCTTCGACATACTGGCCCTCCGCGGCCGGGTCTTCGGGCTCCGGGGCCGTTCGATCAAACTCGCTGTTTTCGGACATGTTTGGATCCTTTCCGGAAGCCTCGGCGCGCCAGTCAGGCGCAGGGGCAGTCTATCGACCACCACCGGGAGGCAACAGGGTGAACTAAACCAGGATCATCGGCTGCTCCCGGGGTCGGCGGCTTGCGTCCCTGCCGGCAGGTCCGGTTGCGGCGCGGCGCCGGCAAGGCCGGCGAGTTCTGCCAGTGCAGCCAGGTGCAAGGCGAACAATTCATCCGGAGCCGCAAACGTTCCCTCGCCGTACTGCCCAAAGACCTCGAAGCTGATGGTGCCGAACAAGGCGCTCCAGACAAGCGCGCCGCGAGCCAGCAGGGCGTCCGGGACCGCCAGCCCCATCTCGCTGCGGATGCGCTGCAGGTCTGCGGCGAGTCCGGACAAAGCGGCGCCCTGACCGCCTGGCGCGACCAGCCCGCCGGCGCGGTAGGCGCCGTCGAGTACCGCCATCAGGGCGTAGACCACCCTGGTGCCCGGCCCCGTTGTTCGCTCGGCCGGCGCCTGGTACCCGGGCACAGGACTGCCGAAAAGGAGGCTGTAGCGCGCCGGCTCGCGCAGCGCCCAGCTGCGGACCGCGGCACCCAGGGCCCCGAACTGCCCGCAAAAGTCGGCCGCAGGTGCTGCAGCCACGGCGGCGTCGACTTCGTCGGCGAGCTCGTTGTAGGCATCGATAAGCAGCAGGGTCAGCAGCTCTTCGCGGTTCTCCACGTACCGGTAGACCGCCGAGGAGACGACGCCAAGGTCCCGGGCAACGGCGCGGAGGGACAGCGCGGCCGCCCCGTGAACTGCCAAATGCTCCCGCCCCAGGCGCACAATATCTTCAACGGTCCGGGCCCGGGCCCGCTCCCGGGGCGTGGTCGGCTTGCCGGATGGTGCGGTGGCGGATTGCGGCATGGCTTCAGCATTCCATAAACCAGAGCAGTGTCAACAAATGAGAGCACTGCTCTTGACTTAGCCAGGGATCGGCCGCATCCTGAGGTGAGAGAGCACTGCTCTCAGTTCCGGAGGTTGCCCCAGGAAAGGCGGCCGCGCCCGGACAGCCGCCGTCCGACCGGAATGAAAGCGAGAAATCGATGTCCCAGCACGCATCCCCGGAGGCAGAAGCCTCTACCTTATTTGTCGTCACCGGCGCCGGGCCGGTCGGCTGGACGGTTGCCGCACAGCTTGCAGCGGAAGGCCATCGGGTTCGGGTGCTTACCCGGTCCGGCAGCGGACCCGACCATCCCCGGATCGAAAAGATGGCCGTGAACGTGGCCAATCCGGCGCAACTTGGCGAACTGTTCCGCGGCGCCCACGCCGTGTTCCACTGCATTCACGGCTCCCAATACAGCGCAAAGGCATGGGCGGAGGAATTGCCGGGCGCAGAGCAGTCGGTTCTTGCCGCGGCGGGCGAGGCTGGCGCGGTCGTCGTTTTTCCGGAAAGCCTGTACTCCTACAGCGCTCCGGAGCGCCCGATGACGGAGGACGGCCCCCGCGCGGCTGAGGGCGGCAAGCGCGGGGTGCGGACCGCACTTCTGGCCGCCCGCGCGGCGTCCGAGACGGACACCGTGAGCGTGGTCGCAAGCGACTTCTTCGGCCCCCGGGTGCGCGGCGCACATGCGGGCGAGCGAATGGTGAAGCCGGTGCTGGCGGGCACACCGCTGGTGGTCATCGGCAAGGCATCCCTACCGCACTCCTTCACCTACGTGCCCGACCTGGCCGCCGCGATGATCCGGGCGGCGCAGGACCCAGCGCTGTGGAACCGGGTGTGGCATGCACCCACCGGCACCGCGGTGAGCCAGCGGCAGATCGCCCGCGCGTTCGCCGCAGCCGCCGGCGGTCGGGCGCCGCGGGTGGCCGCTGTGCCCGGCTGGGCTCTGCGGATCATTGGCCGGTTCTCCCCGGGAACGCAGGAACTGGTCGAAACCCTTTACCAGTTTGAGCAGCCGTTTGTGCTGGACTCACACGCCAGCGAGGCGGCCATGGGACTGCGGCCCACGCCGCTGGAGGAAGCAGCCGCCGCCACAATTGCCTGGTGGGGGGGCCAGGAACGGTAGCGGCGGCTGCGGGCTCTGGCTAGCGGATTCCTGCCTCCGCGGATGCCGTTTCAGGGGCGGCCGGCTCCGCGCGAGCGGCGGAGCGCGTCCCGGCGCGTCCCAGCTTGCCTGGCCACCAGATTCGCGGGCCGATGTCGTAGGCCAGGGCGGGGATCAGGAGTGAGCGGACCAGGATGGTGTCCAGCAGCACTCCGAAGGCCACGATGAAGGCCAACTGCGCCAGGAACATGATCGGGATGATGCCCAAGGCGGCGAAGGTGGCAGCAAGCACCACGCCGGCGGAGGTGATAACGCCGCCCGTGACGGCCAGGCCGCGCAGGATGCCGGCCCGGGTGCCGTGCTTAAGGGATTCCTCGCGGACCCGGCTCATCAGGAAGATGTTGTAGTCAACACCCAGTGCCACGAGGAAAACGAAGCCGAACAGCGGAACGGTGGCGTCTGCTCCCGGGAATCCGAAGATGTTGTTGAACACGAAGGCGGAGACTCCCATCGCGGCGCCGTAGGACAGGACCACCGAGGCGACCAGCAGGACCGGCGCCAGCACCGAGCGCAGCAGCAGCATCAGGATCAGGAGGATGACCGCGAGGACCACCGGAATGATGGTGACGAGGTCGCGCTGGGCCGTGGTGTTGGTGTCCAGGGCCGTCGCGGTGACGCCGCCGACGAGTGCACCGGCGTCGGTCTTCTTGAGCTCCCGGCGCAGATCGACAACAACGTTCTCGGCCTCGTTGGAGTCCGCCGCGAAGTTCAGTGTCGCGTTGATCAGGACCTTGCCGTCCCGGACCGAAGGAGTCGACGGTGCCGCGGGCGCACCCGGGGCCGCTGGCGCGCCGGTGATCGGCACTCCGCCGTCGGCCAGCAGGTAGGCATCCCCCACACCGTCAGTGGCTTTGGTCTTGTCCAGTACGTCCTGGGCCTTCGATTCTTCGGCGACGATCACGGCGGGACTGCCGGAACCGGCGTCGAAGTGCCGCGCCAGGGCGTCCTGCCCGTCCACCGCGTTGGAGGCAGTGAGGATGACGTCGGTCTGCGGGACGCCGTTTGCCTTGAGCTGCAGGACGCCGGCGGATGCTGCCAGCAGCAGCAGCACAGAGGTGATCCAGACGGCCCGGGGCCGGCGTGAAACAAGAGAACCGGTCGCGCGCCACAGGCCCTTCTGGCCCTCAAGTCCTGTGACGAGCTCGGGCTCGCGCTCGGTCTCCGGCAGCAGCTTGGGCCGGAAAGGCCAGAACGCAGTCCGGCCCAGCAGCGCCATCAGCGCGGGGAGCAGGGTCAGGGCCGCCAGGAGCGAGCACAGGATGCCGGCCGCCGCCACCGGGCCGAGGGCCTTGTTCGAGTTAAGGTCCGAGAACAGCAGACACAGGAGGGCGATGATAACCGTGGCGCCGGACGCCAGGATCGGCTCCCAGGCCGCCTTCCACGCGGTGAGGGCGGCGGCAGTGCGGTTTGTAGTGTGCGTCAAGGCCTCACGGAAGCGCGCCACATAGAGCAGCGCGTAGTCCGTCGCTGCACCGATCACCAGGATGGACAGGATGCCCTGGCTCTGCCCGTTGAGCTGGATCCAGCCGAGTTTGGCCATGCCGAAGACGAGCAGGATAGCGGCGGTGAGGGCAAAAACCGAGGTGAACAGCACCGTGATCGGCAGCAGCAGCGAGCGGTAGACAATCAGCAGAATCAGGAACACCGCGCCAAGGGCCACGAGCAGCAGAATGCCGTCAATGCCGGCGAAGGCGCTGACCAGGTCCGCGGTAAGCCCGGCCGGTCCGGTGACGAAGGTCCGCATTCCCGCCGGAGCAGATGCCTGTACTTCGTCGCGGAGTTCCTGGACCACTTGTTTCACCTCGTCGGATGAGCCGATCGGCACCACAAACTGCACCGCTTTGGCATCCTTTGACGGGATGGGCCCCACGACTGTGCTGCCGGCGCCGAGCGCTTCCAGCTTGCCCTTAAGCGCCGCCGCCTCGCCGAGCTGGGCCGGGGTGAAGGCTGCGTCGTTCTCAATGACGATGACTGCAGGTATTTCCTTGGAGTCCCGGAACTTGGCCTGCCAGTCCTGGGCCTCCGTGGCTTCGGCTCCCGCCGGCAGGAAGGAGGCCTGGTCATTCGAGGAAACCTCGCTCAGCCGGCCAAAGGTCGGACCGCCGATCCCGGCGATGGCCAGCCAGGTAATAACAAGGAGGACGGGAACCAGCCAGCGCAGCCAGAAGGGGACGCGGGTACTGCCCTGTGATGTCTTGGTCATGGTTCCTTCTCGAACGGGCCTGGATCAATGCAATTGAGTCTATAATAGACTATCTCCACAATGGAGATAACCCTGAAAGTTAACTTCCCGAGCGTGAGCGCGGAATCAGCAAAGCTACGGTGCCACGGGCTGCTGAAGTAAACTCCGGAAGGCACCTGCTGCGAAGCAGTGGGCAAGGCAGAAGGAGAGAGGAAGGTTCGCGTGAGAGTTGACCCGCCGGAACTCCCCGGACCCCAGGGTCCGCCTCCGCTGGTGCGACTCCTGCAGGAGTTCAGCCTCGAGGCCAACCGCTACGTGGATTCCGCCGGCGGCCGCAACGACATGCACCGGACGGACCTCAATGCCTTGGGTGTGATCATGCAGCACACCGCGAGGAACCAGGTTGTCACGCCCGGAGTGCTCCGCAAGGAACTCCACCTGAGCTCACCCGCCACCACCGCCCTGATTGATCGGCTGCACAGTTCCGGCCACGTGGTCCGCGAACGGCAAGGCCCGGACCGCCGCCAGGTCCAGCTCAGGATGACCCCGAAGGCCTACCGCGACGGCGGAGCCATGTTCCAGCCGCTCGCCCGGCACATGGCGGCCGCGATGGCCGAATTCACCCCGGCGGAACTGGACGTCGCGACACGGTTCATGGCCTCGATGATCGAGGCGACTGTCAGGGCCGGCCAAGAGGCCGCACAACAGCCGGCACCGTCTCCCGCCGAGCCGCGCTAGTTGGCGTTTTCGAGCGCCGCATCGGCAATACCTCCGGGGCGGCTCGCCTGCCGGCCAAGATGGCGGCCACGGCCAGCCCGAGCGGGACCACCAGTGCCCAGCCGCTGAAAAGCAGCACGGCCAGCATCACAGCAGCGGCCACAATAACCCCGCACCAGGCCGGCGTCCGTGCGGGCAGCAAACGAATCCCGGCGAGCAGGCCAAACGCGGTCACGGCGGTGAAACAGGCCGACGCCGCCCCGATCTGGAACTGCATGTCGCCCAGCCCGGCTGCCGCCGCCCCGAAGGACAGCAACGTCATCACGCCCAGCAGTGCAAGGCTGGCCGTGGGCACCTCCCCCGGACCGGCACCCCGCGCAAGGAGCCGCGGCAGAACGCCGTCGGACGCCAGGCTTGCCCCCAGCCGGCTGGCGCCGGCAACAAAGGTGTTGACCGGGCCGAAAGTCAGCACCGCGGCGGCGACGGCGGTCAGCGGCGCCGCGAGTCCGCCGAGTCCCTTCTCAAGCAGTTGCGCGATCGGCACGTCGCTGCCCGGAAGGGCTGGACCCAGCACGGCGAGCGAGGCCGACACGACGCCGAGATAGACCACACCGACCACGATCAGGGTGAGCCAGGTGGCCCGTTTGAGGTCACGGTCCGGGTGGCGGAACTCCCCGGCGATGTGCGTGACCGCCTCCCAGCCGGCGAAGCAGAAGAAGAGCAGGCTGGCCACGCCGCCCACGGCCCAGTAGCCGTGCGGCGCGAACGGCTCGAAGTTCTCCGCCCTGGCAAACGGCGCGGCCAGCGCGATGGCCAGTGCCAGCAGTCCGACGAGCAGCACCATCAGCACCAGCTGGATGCCGCTGGACATCCGGATCCCGACGGCGTTGCTCGCGAAGGCGGCGGCCAGCAGCAAGGCAGCGGCCACCAACGCCGTCCCGCGGCCGCCGCCCAGCGCGTGGGCGATGTAGTTCCCGCCAATCACGGCCGTCGCCGGGGCACCGAACGGAATTGCGAAGTAGAAGAGGTAGCCCGCCACGGCCGAGGCACGGCGCCCGTAGGCACGCGTGACGAAGTGGGCAATTCCGCCGGCGTCGGGCTGCTGGCGGCTCATCTCAGCGAAACTGAAGGCCACGGGGGTGCAGAACACCAGCAGCAGGGTCCAGGCCAGGAGCGACGCCGGCCCGGCCTCCTTGGCGGCGATGGCCGGAAGGACAAGGATGCCCGAGCCCAGGATTGCCCCGACGTAAATGCCGGTGGCCCGGAACAGGCCGAGCCCTGCCTGCTTGCTGCTGTTGGTTTTCACTCCTCTAATCATCCGCTGAACCGACCCTGCCGGAAGCGGCAAAACGGACGGCTGCGCGCGAAATCCTGCCGTCTTCCCGGCCGTTTCCCCCGCATTCGCGGATTTGTCGGTGCGGGGCGGTAGCGTTTTATTATGAGTGCGCAGCAGCCTGAAGATGTGTACAGCCACGGCCACCACGAGTCGGTGGTCCGCGCCCACGCCTCCCGGACGGCGGAGAACTCCGCGGCGTTTGTGATCCCGCACCTGACCCCGGGGGGTTCGGTGCTCGACGTCGGCTGCGGGCCGGGCAGCATCACGTGTGATTTCGCCGGACTCGCCGCCCCCGGGAAGGTCACCGGACTGGACCGCTCGCCCGAGGTGGTCAGCCAGGCGACCGCCCTCGCGGCGGAGCGCGGCGTGCAGAACGTCGAGTTCGTGGCCGGCAACATCTACGACCTCGACTTCGAAGACGAGACGTTCGACGTTGTGCACGCCCACCAGGTCCTGCAGCACCTCACGGACCCGGTGGCCGCCCTGCGGGAAATGCGCCGCGTCGCCAAGCCCGGCGGGATCGTGGCGGTGCGCGACGCCGATTTCCACGGCATGAGCTGGTACCCGGCCGTCCCCGAGCTGGATGAATGGATGGAGCTCTACCAACGGATCGCACGACGCAACGGGGCGGAGCCCGACGCTGGCCGCCGCCTGGTTTCGTGGGCCCAGTCCGCCGGGTTCACCGACGTCGCGCCCTCCAGCAGCAACTGGCTCTACGCCACCGGCCAGCAGCGCCGTTGGCAGGCCCGGGTGTGGGGCGAACGCGTGCTGCACTCGGCATTCGCGGACCAGGCACTCGAATACGGCTTCGCCAACGCCGCCGACCTTGCCCGGATTTCGGCCGGCTGGCACCGCTGGGGTTCCACGGCCGACGGCTGGTTCCTGATCCCCAACGGCGAAGTGATCGCCCGGGCGTGAGTGGCGGTCCGTTATCCACATAACCGGTGCTGGCTCTGGAGCTCGAAGGGCAGATTTTTTAGCATCAAGACATGATCATCCAGGCAGGTTTTGACTTCGAGATACTCGCCCGCCCGCTCATCATCCAACACAACATGCTGATGCCAAGCCTTGTGCTGATCTGCCTGGACTCGGACATGCAACTAAACGACATTGACGTCGTCCCCGGCGATTTCGCTGGCTGCCTGGTTCCCTTCCAGGATGCCGTGCTGGCGGCACTGGTTCCGGACGACACGAAGTACTTTGCGATCGCCCATCCCGGCAGCTTCGGTGCAAGCTGCGGCTATCCGGATCCGGTTCTGGACGAGGCCCATGACTTGGAATCGAAGGCGGCCGAACGGGGCATGCAGCTGATCGGCCACTTCGCCATCGACGAAACGGGCTATATGTCTGCCCGCGCCCGCTCGTACTTTGACCAGTATCCGCGTCACGCGGACCTGCCAAGGACAATGTTCCACTGGTCGCATTCAAAGCATGGCAGGTGTGGCTGAGCCCTTGCGCATGCCGGATCTTCCGGGTTCACACCAGCCATTCCCCGCCGGCGGATCAGCCGCTAGGGTGCAGGTAAAGACTCAACGGCGAGGAGATCCCATGCGCAAGGTGACGGCCGGACTGTTCAGTTCCGTGGACGGCGTGGTGGAGGACCCGTTCCGTTGGCAATTCGACAGCTTCGATGAGGAGCTGGGCGCGGGGATGAACGAGATGATGGGCCGGATCGATACCGGACTCCTGGGCCGCATCGGGTACCAGCAATGGGCGGAGTACTGGCCGAACGCCGAAGCCGACGCAGACTTCGGCGGGTTCATCAACCCGCTGCCCAAATATGTGGCGTCCCGCACCCTGACCGGCGATCTAATGTGGCAGAACTCGCAACTGATCGGGGGACCGCTGGAGGATTTCGTCGCGGGCCTGAAGGACGGCGACGGCGGCGACATCGGCGTGTTCAGTAGCATCTCGTTGGTCCGGCAGCTGTTCTTCGCTGGGCTCTTGGACAGCCTGATGTTGATCGTCCATCCCGTGATCGCAGGCAGTGGCCGCAGGCTCTTCGCGGATGGCGATCCGCTGAGCCGGCTTGAGCTGCAGGCATCCCAGCAGACCAGCAAGGGCAACATGATCTTAAACTACGGCCTGCGCGGCAGCTGAGGGGGCGATTCAGGCTCCCGGTGACCTCCCGACGGCCGGCAGCACCCGGCGTGGAAGGGGTGTCCGCGGCCGTAAACTGAATCAGTGCAACCCTCCCTTTGGCTGGCCCTGGCGGGCGCCGGTGTCCTGATCAGCTTCACGCCCGGCGCGGGCGCCATCAACACCATGAGCAATTCGCTGAACTCCGGCTTCCGGCGTTCCATCTGGGGGATCCTCGGCCAGCAGGCCGCTTTGGTGGTGCACATCGTGATCGTGGCCCTCGGCGTGGGGGTGCTGGTGGCGAGCTCACCGGTCGCCTTCAACGTGATCCGCTACGCAGGCGCCGCCTACCTTGTCTACCTGGGCATCCAGCAGTTCCGGCACAAACCCGACCTGGACCAGGAAAAAGCCGCCGCGCTGCGCAACGAGCCGGCCTTCTCCATGTTCCGCCGCGGACTGTGGGTGAACCTGCTGAACCCCAAGGCGATCGTGTTCTTCCTGGCTTTTATGCCGCAGTTCATCCGCCCGGAGAACCCGCTCCTCCCGCAGTATCTGACCGTGTCAGCCACGGTGATCGTGATCGACATCCTGGTCATGTGGTTCTTCTTCGCGGCCGCAGCCAAGACCTTCCAGCGTTTCACCCACGACGCCCGCGGCCAGCGCATCCTCAACCGGACGTTCGGCGTGCTGTTCATGGCCGTCGGCGTCATGCTGGCCCTTATCCACTGACGGGCCCAGGCTACGGCCAGTTATGGCTGGATGGCGCTCAGCTTCCGAAGGTCGGCCTTCCTGATCTTGCCGCTGGCGGTCCGGGGCATCTCATCGACAAACAGCACGGACTTGGGAATCTTGTAACGTGCCAGGCGTCCATCCAGGTACCGCCTGAGCTGCTCTTCCGTGAGGTGGGCACCCTCGCGCAGCAGAACCACAGCCCGGGGCACTTCACCCCATTTCTCATCCGGCACGCCAATCACGGCCACGCTTCCCACCGCCTCGAGTTCCGTGATGGCCTGCTCCACTTCTGCGGGATAAATGTTCTCGCCGCCGGAGATGATCATGTCCTTGATCCGGTCCGAGACGAAGAGGAACCCGTCGTCATCCTTGTATCCCATATCGCCTGACTTGAACCAACCGCCCTCTGCATAGGACTCGGCGGTGGCGTCCGCGCGGTTCCAGTACTCGGGGATCACGTTCGGGCCCTTGATCTGGATCTCGCCGGCCGTCCCCGGCGCAGCGGTGTCCCCGTCGAAGCCGGCGATTCGCACATCGGTGAAGAACTGCGGAAGTCCGGCCGATCCAGCCTTATCCCTGGACCGGGCCGCCGGCAGGGTGCTGGCGCCCGGCGCAGTCTCGGTCATGCCGTAGCCATTGGAGAACCGCATGCCGCGCGCTTCATACGCCTCCAGCACCCGCATCGGCACCGCTGACCCGCCACAGGTGAGCTTGTTCAAGGAGCTGAGGTCCGCAGTGGCCCACGCCGGGTGCTCGGCGAGCATCTGATAGGTGGTCGGCACCCCGCTGATGGTGGTCGCCCGGTGCCGCTCAATGAGTTCCAGTGTCCGGCCGGGGTCGAACTTCGGCTCCAGCACCACAGTTCCTCCCTTGAGGAGGGTGGGCAGGACGCCCATGTCCAGCGACGCCACGTGGAACATCGGCGAAATCATCAGCGCCACGTCCTGCGAGGAGAAGTCGAAATCAACGATCACGTTGATGCAGTTCCACGTGACGTTGCCGTGGGTCAGCAGGGCCCCCTTGGGCCGGCCCGTAGTCCCGGAGGTGTAGAGGATCATGGCACCGTCGTCCAGCGTGACCGGTTCGTCGACCGGCTGGTCCGAACCGGAGGCCACCAGGTCCGCAAAGTCCTCCACCGCCGTCGGGCCCCCGGCGGCTCCACTGCGCACCGCCGGGTTATTGCCGGCGCCGGCATCGTCTACGACGACGAGCCTTGCCACTGCCGTGCCGGCCGACCCGCGGGCTGCCAGGTCGCCGAGGCTGCCTGCATGGACCAGTACCCCGACGCCGCAGTCCTGCAGCTGGAACTGGATTTCCGGGGGTGCCAGCCGCGTGTTGAGCGGGACGAAAATGGCGCCCAGGGTGCCGCACGCAAAGAGGGTTTCCAGGAAGGACGGGTGGTTCTCGCCCAGGTAGGCAACCCTGTCGCCCTTGGCCACGCCGCGGTCCCTCAGGGCGTTGGCGAGGCGGACGGTCCGGTCCGCGAACTGTTCATAACTAAGTTCCCGGTCACCGCTGATCAGGGCGGTCTTGTTGCCGGACTTCGGGCGGCGACGTTGCAGCCACGAACCGATGCCAAAATTTTCCACGGCGAATCCTTTCTACTGTGAGGTTAGCCCGTGTGAGGGGACCCGATGAAGGGTCAGGCCCGGACGGTGCGGAGGTCGTTGTTCTTCGGTTCCCGGGTCAGCAGGATGAAGACGATGGAGACGACCGACATGATCGCCAGATACCAGACCACTGATGCCGTGTCCTGGCCTGAGTCCTTGAAGATCTGGGCCACGATGCCCGGAGTGAACCCGGCCCCAAGCAGGGTTGCCAGCTGGTAGCCCAGGGACGCCCCGGTGTAGCGGGAGGTGGTGCCGAACTGCTCGGACACGAAGGCCGCCAATGGACCGAACAGTGTGGAGTGGATCATCAGGCCGATGGCGAACGCCACGAAGATCAGCATGATGTTGTTGGAGGAGAGCAGCTGGAACATCGGCACCAGGTAGATGATGAAGAGAACCAGTCCGCCGATCATCACCGGCCGCCTGCCCACCTTGTCGGAAAGCCGGCCGCCCATGATCACGAACACGATGGAGATCAGGGAGGCAGCAGCAAAGGCGTACAGCACGCCCTGGCGGTCGGCGCCCTTGGAGACGGCGTAGGTCACCGAGAACGTGGCCAGGACCACCTGGAGCGCGAAGCCTGCGGCGCCGGCGAGCATAGTGAAAATCAGGGTCTTGGGCCGCCGCAGGACCTGTACCAGGGGCGCGGCCGGCTTTGCCGTGATTCCGGCGCCGTTTGCCTGCGCCGCGCTCTCCCGCTCAGCTTTTTCCTGTTCAATGGCGGCTTTGAAGATAGGGCTTTCGGAAACCTTGAGCCGGACGAACATGCCCACGCCCAGCAGCACGAAGGAGAGCAGGAACGGCACCCGCCAGCCCCAGGCGAGGAACTGATCGTTCGGGAGCGCTGAGAACGCGCCCATGATCAGGGTGCCCAGGACGGCACCGGTGGGCGCCCCGGCGTTGACGAACGAGGCGGCAAAACCGCGTTTGCCTGATTCGGAGTGCTCCAGCGCCATGAGGGCGGCCCCGCCCCATTCACCGCCGACGGCGATGCCCTGGAAGACACGAAGAATCACGAGGAGCACCGCACCCCAGGGGCCGGCCACCGAGGCACCCGGGACCAGCCCGATCAGGGTTGAGGCCACGCCCATGACCAGCATCGAGATGATCAGCATGTTCTTGCGGCCCATCCGGTCGCCGAAGTGGCCGAAGATGATGCCGCCAACCGGGCGGGCCACGTAGCCCGCGGCAAACGTGCCGTAGGCGGCCACCACGCCTACCCAGTCGTCCATGCCGCTGAAGAAGACCTTCGGGAAGACGATCGCCGCGGCCGTGGCGTAGAGGAGGAAGTCGTAGTACTCGATGGTGCTGCCCAGGTAGCTGGAGGCAATGACGGTGCGCGCTTCCTTGCGTCGCTCGGCGGTGCCCATCGCTTGAAGCTGAGTGAGTCCTGACATGGTTGTTCCTTTGAACAGAGGGAGGGTTCGTAGAGGGGGCTTTTTACTTGTAGAAGCGGGCGAGGAACTCGGCGACGACGGCGGGCCGCTCCTGGCCTTCGATCTCGATGGTGTTGGCGACCTTGATCTGGGCACCGCCCTTGACCTCGGTCACTTCGCTGATGGTGGACCGCATCCGGATCCGCGCGCCCACCTTGACCGGGGACGTGAAGCGGACTTTGTCCAGTCCGTAGTTGACCTTCGTGGTGACGCCGTCGACGTCGAACAGCTCGCCCCAGAAAGGGATGATGAGCGAGAGGGTGAGGAAGCCGTGGGCGATGGGGGCGCCGAACGGGCCGTCCTTGGCGCGTTCCGGGTCAACGTGGATCCACTGGTCGTCACCGGTGGCGTCGGCGAACTTGTTGATCTGTTCCTGGGTGATTTCGCGGTACTCGGTGACCCCGAGATCGGTGCCGGCGAGCGTGAGCAGTTTGTCGAAATCGACGACGAGATTGGGCATGATGTCCTCCTGGAGGGCTGGGTGGGGCAGGGAACTGTCCGACGGCGGTGCCGGAGCGGGGTGTGTTGGATTTGGTGGGTGCCGGGGTCAGCGGGTGAAGGCGCTTTCGCCGGTCAGGGCCCGGCCGACGATGAGGGCGTTGATTTCGTGGGTGCCTTCGTAGGAGTAGACGGCCTCGGCGTCGGCGTGGAAGCGTGCGACATCGGTTTCAAGGGTGATGCCGTTGCCGCCGACCACTTCGCGGGCCAGGGCCACGGTTTCGCGCATCAGCAGGGATGTCTGCATCTTGGCCAGGGCGGAGTCCTGGTCCCGGTAGATGCCGTTGGACTGCTGCTCGGTGAGCCGCACCACGAGAGACAGCGCCGAGGTGACGTTTCCGAGCATCCGGGCCAGTTTTTCCTGGACCAGCTGGAAGGATCCGAGCGTGCGGCCGAACTGCCGGCGTTCCGTGACGTAGCGCAGGGCCGCCTCGAATGCACCGGCCGCGATCCCGGTGGCAATCCAGGCGACGTCCGAGCGCATCGCGCGCAGCATTGCCGCGACGTCCCGGAAGGACTCCACGTTGTGCAGGCGCATCGATTCGGGCACCCGTACGCCCTCGAGGGTGATGTGGGCGTTCTGCATCATCCGTAACGCGGTCTTGCCGTGGATCTTCTCCTGCGTCACGCCGGGGGCTTCCCGCTCGACGAGGAAGGCCTTGACCTGGCCGTCGGCCACGTCGCGGGCAAACACGGCCAGGACGTCCGCGGTGGCGGCGCCGCCGATCCAGCGCTTGGCGCCGTCGAGGATCCAGGTGTCGCCCTCACGGCGGGCGGTGGTGGAGAGCCCGCCGGCGATGTCGGAACCGGACTCCGGCTCGGTCAGCGAGAAGACCCCCTTGAGCGAGAAGTCGATGACCTTCGGCATCCATTCGGCCTGCTGTTCCGCGGAGGCACCGACCCGGATCGCGGTCCGGAACAGTCCGGCCTGGGCTGTGTAGAAGGTGGCGAGCGAGGCGTCGGTGCGGGCGAGCTCGAAGATCCGGAAGCCCTGGTAGATTCCCCGGGCCGGGCTGCCCTCCGGGCCGCGCAGTTCGGCCGGCTCCATCAGGTCCAGGCCGATCAGCGGCTCGGCGAGCTCATCCGGGAACTCGCCGCGTTCCCAATAGTCCGCCAGCAGCGGCCGGGCCTTCTCGTCGAGGAAGGTCCGCAGCCTGCCCAGCACGCGGCGTTCCCCCGCGGTCAACAGGGACTCGGCGTCGTAGTAGTCGCAGACGCCGTACAGCCGGGTTTGTTGTTCGGTATCGACAGTCATCTCAGCCTCCCAGTCCGAGCAGGCGGACGGCGTTGTGCTTGAGGATCTTGGGCCGGACCTCGTCCTTGAGCGGCAGGTCCGCAAAGGCGCGCAGCCACTTCTGCGGGGTGATCAGCGGGAAGTCGGTGCCGAAAAGGACCTTGTCCTGCAGCACGGAGTTGGCCATCTTCACCAGCGATTCCGGGAAGTACTTCGGGGACCAGCCGGAGAGGTCGATGAAGACGTTGGACTTGTGCGTGGCGATGGAGTTCGCCTCGTCCTGCCACGGCACCGAGGGGTGGGCCATGATGATCTGCAGTTCCGGGAAGTCCGCCGCGACGGCGTCCAGCAGCAGCGGGTTGGAGTAGCCCAGCTTGATGCCGTAGCCGCCCGGGAGCCCGGCGCCCATGCCGTTTTGTCCGGTGTGGAAAATCGCCGGGAGGCCGAGTTCCTGCAGGGCGGCCCAGAGCGGGTAGAACTGTTCGTTGGAGGGGTCAAAACCCTGTAGGGACGGGTGGAACTTGAACCCGCGGGCACCCAGGTCGATGGCCTGGTGCTTGGCGCCCTGGATGGCCTCGGCGCCGGTCCGTGGGTCCACGCTGCCAAACGGGATCAGCACGTCGTTGTTCCGCGCGGCGCCGGCGACGAGGTCTTCGATGCTGTTCGGCTCGTGTTTGAGCTGGGTGCGGGCATCGACGGTGAACACGACGGCGGCCATGTTCAGTTCGCGGTAGACCTCGGCGATCCGGTCCAGCGACGGGGTGCGGTCCTCGGACTTGAAGTACTTGGCGGACGCTTCGCTGAGGGCCGACGGCAGGGATTCGTGGCCGTGGCCGTCCACCTCAAGGTGGACGTGCATGTCGATCGCGTCGAGCTTTGCCGCGTCGATGCCGAGTTCATAGCGCTGGGAGGCCATGTCAGCGGACCTCTGCCGGTTCGGGCTTGAGCTCTTCCGGAAGCGGCAGGAATTCCTCGCCGACGCTTTGCAGCTTGTCGCCGAAGAGCTTGCCAAAGTTTTCGATCAGGTCGGCATAGCCCCAGCCACCTTCGCGGTACTCGGTAACGGCAGCCCCCGGGTGGGTCCAGAGCTGCAGACGGTCCCCGCCGGCGCCGATCGCCTGGCCGGTGATGCCGGCAGCTGCGTCGGAGGCGAGGAAGGCAACGAGTCCGGCGACGTCGTCGGCGGTTCCGAACCCCAGATCGTGACGGAAGAAGGCCGGCATGGCCTCGCCGCGTTCGTCCGCTTCGACGGCCTTCTGGAAGTACGGGACGGTCTTGGTCATGGCGGTGGCGGCCACCGGGATGACGGCGTTGGCGGTGACGCCGGCCTTCTTCATTTCCAGCGCCCAGGTGCGGACCATGCCGACGATTCCGGCCTTGGCGGCGGCGTAGTTGGTCTGGCCGAAGTTGCCGCGCTGGCCGGTGGGCGATCCGATGGTGATGATGCGGCCGGCGATACCGTGTTCCTTGAAGTAGGCGAACGCTTCGCGGGCGCAGGTGAAGGTGCCCTTGAGGTGGACGTTGATGACGAGGTCAAAGTCCTCGTCCGTCATCTTCAGCAGGGACTTGTCCCGCAGGATGCCGGCGTTGGTGACCAGGATGTCGAGCCGGCCGAAAGCCTCCACCGCTTTCTGCACGAGCTGCCGGGCGGCTTCGGTGCTGCCCACCGGAGCGACGACGGCGACGACGCGGCCGCCGTCGGCCTCAATGGTCCGGACCGCTTCAGCGGCCACGTCGGCATCCACATCGTTGATCACGACGGCGGCGCCCTGGCGGGCGAGTTCCCGGGCGTACGCCAGACCCAGGCCGCGGCCGCTTCCGGTGACGATTGCTACTTTCCCTGACAGGCTCATGCTGCTCCTTTGCACTGCGCCTTGCGGCGGATATCCCAGGGAGCCTGCGTGTGATGCACATCTCCCTTGACTGCTTCAATTAGAAACTTAATCCTTGAGAATGTCAATGATTTATTTCTGCATCCAATCAGCTTCCCCACCCGCCGCATTCACCGCTCCCGGTGCACGCTTTTCGCAGGCGCGGTGCACGTGGGATCATTGAATAATTCAACGACCCGGCTGGCTACCCGCCCGAAAGGCACCATGACACAACAGGTACACCTCGCCGCCGAAAGCTCCGGCGAGGCTTCCACCCGGCTGGCGGAATCAAGCATCAGCACTGACATAGGCTTCCTGCTGGCCAAGCTGCACGCCGCCGGCAGCGTGCTCAACAACGCGGCCCTTGCAGAGTTCGGGCTGAAGGAGCGGTCCTACTCCGTGCTGGCGCTGGCCTGCGGCAATCTGGGACCCACCCAACGCGAACTGGCCGAGTTCCTCAGCCTGGATCCCAGCCAGATCGTGGCACTCATTGATGAGCTGGAACAGCGCGGCCTCGTGGAAAGAAAGCCGGGACCCTCAGACCGGCGGCAGAAACTGGTGTCCGCCACAAAAGCAGGCCGCACCCTCCACGCTGCCGCCCAGAAGGCAACCCAGGCCGCCGAGGCGCGACAGCTGGTCATGCTTACCGGCGAGGAGGTGGCGTCTCTGCGGTCCATTCTCCGCAAGGCCGTCTGGTCCGGGAGTCCCGCAGGCCAATAGTTCAAACCTTGCAAATATGATGTGACAAAGCCTGTAACATCCACCGCCGGGAACTAGCCAAGCGGACACCGATCATCCATGCTTGCACTATGACCTCAGCGCCGAGCCAGTACCGGATCATCGCGGTCTGCACCGGGAACATCTGCCGGTCGCCGATGGCCGAACTGATGCTGGCGGAGGCCATCGCCGCGGATGGCCTGGCCGGCGCCGCCGTTGACTCGGCGGGGATCACGGCCTACGAAGTGGGCCGCCCGATTGATCCGCGGGCCGCCCGCAAACTCACCGCCAACAGCATTTCCTCGGAACGTCACGTGGCACGCGAATGGGACACCAGATGGTTCCACAACCGCGACCTCATCCTTGCCCTGGACGTGGACCATTTCGGCTGGTTGCAGCAGGCCGCACCGGACCGCGAATCCGGGTCCAAGATCCGGATGCTGCGCAGCTTCGATCCGGCCGTCGCGGGCAAGGATCCCCTCGACCAGGGCATCGACGACCCCTGGTACGGCGGCCACGCGGACTTCGACCTCACCTGGGACCTGATCCACGCCGCACTGCCCGGGATCGTGGCGCATGTCCGGACGGAGCTGTCCCGGCGTCAACGGCCCGGCGGGCAACAACCGGGCAGTGATCAACCGGGCAGTGATCAACCCAATGCAGGGCAGCGGGTACGCTCTAAATCATGAGTCCCGCACCCGTCATCATCGCCATCGACGGACGATCCGGCGCCGGCAAGACCACCTTGGCGATCGAGCTGGCGGCGACGCTCCGCGAGCACCACAAGGTCTCCCTCTTCCATCTGGAAGACATCTATCCCGGCTGGAACGGGCTTGTGGCCGGCGTCGAGCGTTACGTCTCCACGGTCCTGGCCCCGCTGCACCGCAGCGAGCCCGCCGAATGGGTCAGTTGGGACTGGACAGCCCACTACGACGGCGCCACCCGCACCACCCAGCCCGCTGAAATCGTCCTGGTGGAAGGCGTGGGTGCTGCCGCCGCAGCCGCCCTCCCCTTCCTGGCCGCCGTGATCTGGGCCGATTCGCCCGAACAAGACCGGCGCAGCAGGGCCCTGGCCCGCGACGGTGAAACGTACGAACCGTTCTGGGACAAGTGGGCCGCCCAGGAGCAGGAGTGGCTGGCCGGGGATGACGTTCCGGCCCGCGCCGATGTCCGGGTGCTGAACCGTGCCGACGGCGCCGCGCCTGCGGAAGTACTGCAGTCCCTCTTGTACCTGCCGGCTCTGGCTCCGGTGCTGCTGCCCGAACGCAGTGCACGCACCGGGCTGGAGCTGCAGGCCGAACGGATCGACGCCGTCCCGGACCCGGTCCTGGTGTTCGAAGCCCTTTTCGGCGGCTCGGCCAATGCCGTCTGGCTCGACTCATCGCTGACGCCCGTGGCGCCCGACGGCGGTGCGGCGGCGGAACGCAGCCGCTTCAGCATCCTGGCGGACGACGGCGGCCCTTACGGACAGTCGGTCCGGCACAACTCGGGGACGACTTGTGTGAGCGTCGGAAACGCCAGCGTCACCACCGAGGGGCCGTTCTTCCGCTGGCTCGACGGCGTCTGGGGCCAGCCCACACTCCGCGGCCCCAAGGACTACCCGTGCGGGTTCACCTTGGGCTGGCTCGGCTACCTCGGCTACGAACTCAAACGTGAGACCGGCGGCAGCGACGCGCCGGCCGGGACCCCGGATGCCTGCCTGCTTTTCGCCGGTCGCGCAGTGGTCCTGGACCACGTGGAGCGCACGGTCTGGCTGCTGGCGCTGGACGCCGCAGACGCCGGAGACTGGCTGGCTACTGCCCGCTCCGCCATCACCGAGGCAAGCAACCGAAAGCCGGCCGGCGCCGGCCACGTCCTCGACCCCCGCGCACCCGGCCACGGCGCCCCGGACTTTACGGCCCGGGACTCGGAAGCATCCTATAAGTTCAAAATCAGCCGGGCGCAGCACGAGATTACCGAAGGCAACAGCTACGAGGTCTGCCTGACCACCGCACTGACCGCCAATCTTCCCGCCGCGACCCTCGAGCCTTGGCAGGCGTACCTTATGCTGCGGCGGGGCAATCCCGCGCCGTTCGCCAGCTACCTGCGCTTCGGCGACCTCACTGTGGCGAGCACCTCGCCGGAGCGGTTCCTGCGGATCGCGCCCGACGGTGCCATGCGCGCCGAGCCGATCAAAGGCACCCGGCCCCGGGATGCGGATCCGGCACGGGACGCGTTGCTGCGGACCGAGCTCGAGTCCTCCCCGAAGGACCGCGCCGAGAACATCATGATCGTGGACCTGCTCCGCAACGACCTCAGCCACTTCGCCGTGCCGGGCTCGGTATCGGTCAGCAGGCTCTGCGCGATCGAAAGCTACGCCACAGTGCACCAGTTGGTCAGCACCATCGATGCCCGCCTCAAACCGGGGATGCCCCGGGCCGAGGCCGTTGCGGCGTGTTTTCCCGCCGGCTCCATGACGGGCGCCCCCAAGGTCAGCACCATGGCCATCCTCGACCGGCTTGAGGGAGCACCCCGCGGCGTGTACTCCGGCGCGATCGGCTATTTCTCGCTCAACGGCGCGACCGACCTGGCCGTCGCCATCCGGGCCCTCGTTCTCAGGCAGCTGCCCGGCGGCCGCACCGGGCTCAGCCTCGGCGTCGGCGGTGCTATTACGGCAGACTCCTCACCCCAGGCGGAGTACGAAGAGATCCGGACCAAGGCCTTCGGCGTTCTCACTGCGCTGGGCGCGCAGTACCCGGCCGGCTGACTCGTGCGCTGCGGCGCTACTGCAATGTGGCCGTCAGGCGGGCCACATTGTCCACATACTTAACCCCCACGGGCCGCCGCATCCAGTCCTCGAGCGTCAGTTCGCGCGAGAGCCCCCGGTAGGTGTCCGCCACGGCGCTGACGCGTCGCACCACGTCCGCGCCCAGGAGCATCACTGAAACCTCGAGGTTCAGCGAGAAGGAGCGCATGTCCATGTTGCTGGAGCCCAGCACGGCGACCTCGTCATCGATGGTGAAGTGCTTGGCGTGCAGCACAAACGGCGCCTTGTACAGGTAGATGCGTACCCCGGCTTCGAGGAGCGCCTCATAGTAGGACTGCTGGGCGTGGTGGACGAGGAACTGGTCGCCCTTTTCCGAGACGAACAGCTCGACCTCCACGCCGCGCTGAGCTGCCGTCGTCACGGCGTACAGCAGTGAATCGTCCGGGACGAAATAGGGGCTGCAGATCGAAATATTGTGCTGGGCGGAGTAAATCAATGTGGTGAAAAGCCGCAGGTTGTTTTCCGTGATGAAGCCGGGGCCGCTGGGAACCACCTGCGCCGTCACGTCGCCTGCGTGTGTTTCGGGCCGGTGCGCGAGCTGATCCTCGAGGGACTCGTCCGTTTCACTGAGCCAGTCCGTGGCGAAGACGACGTTGAGGGTGGTGACAATCGGCCCGCGCAGGCTCGCCATCAGTTCGACCCATTCGCGGCCGACTTTGCGGTGCCTGGGGTTGTTGTAGGAGGGCTCGATCAGGTTCTGCGACCCGGTGAAGGCAAGCTCGCCGTCGATCACCATGATCTTGCGGTGGTTGCGCAGGTCCGGCCGGCGCCATTGACCGTGCACGGGCCGCAGCGGCAACATCGGCCGCCAGCGGATTTTGCTGGCCTTGAGCCGGGCGATCAGCTTGCTGTAACCCTGGATGCGCAGGGTGCCGAGGTGGTCAAACAGAAGCCGGACTTCGACGCCGCGCTCGGCGGCCTCTTCCATCGCGGTCAGCAGATCGTCGGTGACGTGGTCGGAGCTCAGGATATAGAACTCGGCGTTGACAAATGACTCTGCTTTACGGACGGCCGCTGCCATCGCCTTGATCGAGTCCGGGTAGCCGGGCAGGAGCTCCACCTGGTTGCCGTCCACCATCGGCAGTGAACCGAGGGTTTGGTTCAGTTCCGCTGCGGAGGCCACCCATTCCGGGCCGCTGTACCGGCTTTCCTGCATCGCCAGATCGGCGGTGCCGGCCCGTACCCGGGTATTCACGGCGTCCTGCTGCGCACGGCGCCTGCGGGACAGCCTGAAGTTGCCAAAAAGCAGGAACAGGACCAAGCCCAGTGCGGGGACAAAAAAGATGATCAGGAGCCAGGCCATGGCCGTGGTGGGACGTCGGTTTCCGGGGATGATGCCCAGTGCCAGCACCCGGATCCCCAGGTCCACGACGGACAGGATCAGCAGCATCCAGGGCGGGAGTGTCTCCGCCAGCGAAAATGGCCACAGCACAGGTGAACCCCTCAAGTTCCAGACCCGCGGAACCTTTCCGGAACGGGCAACCGTCAAATCCTATCCCGTGGTCCGCGGCGCTAAGCTAAAGTCATGAATTCTCCTGCCGGTGTTCCCGGCCCGGCCCCGGTGCTGGTCTTCCTGGATCCCGCGTTCGACGGCGGCCGGGTGGCCGATGCCACGAAGCCGCAATTGATGGCGACGGACCAGGGGGCCACCCGCGGCGACGGTGTTTTCGAGTCGCTGCTGGCCGTTGGCGGGCAGCCACGGAAGCTTCAGGCGCACCTGAATCGGCTGGCCGGTTCCGCCGGGTTGCTGGAGCTTGACCTCCCGGCGGAGGAGCGCTGGCGCCGGGCGATCGCGACGGCCATCAGCGAGTACCGGGGCCGGCACGTACCCGGCGCCGGAGACTCAACGGACGACGAACTCGTTGTTAAACTGCTCGTGACCCGGGGCGTTGAAGGCGCGGCCGGGCCCACCTGCTGGGTCCAGGCCTCCGTCCCCGGCGCCACCGGCCGGCGCCAACGTGAGACCGGGATCGACGTCATCCTGCTGGACCGCGGCTATGACAGTGAAGTCGCGGAACGGGCGCCCTGGCTGCTCATGGGCGCCAAGACGCTCTCCTACGCCGTCAACATGGCCGCGCTGCGCTACGCGCATGCCCGGGGTGCCGACGACGTTATCTTCACCTCCGCGGACGGCAAGGTCCTGGAGGGGCCGACGTCGACTGTCCTGCTTGCCCATCTGGAAACCGCCGACGACGGTGCCGGCGGCGTGCGGACCCTCCGGCGGCTCATAACCCCGCAGCTCGACAGCGGGATCCTGCCCGGCACCTCGCAGGGTGCCCTGTTTACCGCGGCGAAGGCCGCCGGCTGGGAGCTGGGCTACGGACCGCTTGAGCCCCGCGACCTCTACGACGCCGACGCCGTGTGGCTCATCTCGAGCATCCGGCTGCTGGCGCCCGTCAACCACATCGACAGCAGGGAAATCGGCACCACGGAACAGCGCAAGCAGCTCACCGCGGAGCTCAACGCGCTGTACGCCACCATCGGGTAGGCACAGTGATCGGGGCAGCTTTCAGGCCCCGAGTTGCGCGCGTGGCCGCTGGGCGCCGGCGGTACCGGATCCCGTTCGGACGGGATTGTTCCGGCGGAGTACCCTCTCCCGGACTTCCTGGACCAGTGCGGCGATCACGGCCAGGCTCGTAAACAACGAATAAAACGGCATCAGCGGCAGCGCCCATACATGCCGCAAGTCTTTCCACGCCCGGTTGGCGCCCAGCGCGCACACCGGCAGGACCAAAGACACAAGCAGGCCCAACCAGGCCAGGACCACCCAGTCGACGCCGGCCGGCGGGCGGTAGCCGGCCGCAAGGAGGACGGCCACGCCGAGGAGCAACGGGATCTGAAGCGCAGGAAGGACCACCACGGTAATGGCGTGGAACACCAGCTGCGTTCCGAACGGGCCGTACCGGAGATTGCCGATCAGATCTTTGTGCAAGGCCATGGTCTGCAACAGGCCGAGGTGCCTGCGGACCCGTCGGCGCCAGAGGCCGCCAACGGTCAAGGGAGACTCCGCCAGGACAACAGCCCTCGGGGCGAATACCACCCGGTAGCCTGCCTTGTGAACCCGCCAGGCCAGTTCCAGGTCTTCGCTCACCGTGTCCTGCCGGAACAGTCCCACGTGTTCGAGCACACTGCGCGGGAAGGCGCCGATGGCACCCACGTCGGTGGGTATACAGCCGACTACCGCCAGGGCGCGCCGGACCAGGCCGCCGCCGATGTGGCCGGTGAAGGTTAGCACCCGGCCCTGGACCCCTTTGACCTTCACCGGCCGGCCATCACCACAGACCGCGCCGGTTCGCTCGTCGTCAAATCCGCGGAGCATCATCCCGACGGTGTGCCGGGAAAGAATGACGTCCGCATCGATAAACATCAGGATCTCGCCGGCGGCGTTGCGGATCCCGAAGTTCAAGGCCGCCGCCTTGCCGGCGTTGGCCTGCGCCAGAACCTTAATCCGGGGATCCCTGGCAGCGAGAGCCGCCATAATCGTGGCGGTGCAGTCCGTTGAACCGTCATCCACCAGGATCAGCTCGTACCGGTCGTAGCGGGTGCGCTGAATCGATCGGACGCAGTTCTCAATAGCGGCTGCCTCGTTGAATGCCGGGACAATTATCGACACACGGGGCCACGCATCGAACATCGTGGGGACTTCGCGGCGTCGGCGATGGGCGCTCCGAAGTTCGAACCAGACGGCAAGCGGCACAACGAGCAGTTTCACCAGCCCGAACAACAGGACCGGCAGCCCGAGGAGGACGAGCGGGAACTGGGCCGCCGGGAGCGCTGCGGTGACGTTCATTTCAACCCATGGCATCGGCGAACGGCCCCATGCAGTGCCGGAACGACGCCGGGTTGAAGGAGGGCAGGATAAAGGACGCCAGCACCGCATCGAGCAGCTCAGGCGCGAGTCCGCTGTTCGATCCGAAGCGGGCGTTCACCGCCAGAACCACGGGTGTCCCGTCGGCGCGTCGACGAACGTCCACCTCCACCGGCCCCGTGAGGCCCAGCGCGCGGACCGCAGCCATCGCCACGTTGCCCACGTCGATCGCTTCGCCCGCCTCGGCCCGGCGAGTGGTCACGGCGTTGCCAACGATGCGGTCCGCCGGCCCAACCTTCGCCACAACAACCGCAAACGGCGCGGCACCGTTGTGCGCCGGTGTACCGAAAACCATGGGCCGGTACTCGTTTCCGGGGATGAATTCCTGGACGATGCGGCTGTCCGGCAGTCGCTGCCAGTCCATTTCCGTGCGGCCATCGACGACTGTCACGACCCGGCCGCCTCGGGACGCCCGGGGTGAGACGACGACCGGTCCGCCCAGGGCGGCCATTGCAGCGTCCGCACCGGCGAAGTCGCTGGGCACGCCGAACCGGGGCACGGGAACGCCCGCTGCATGTAGTTGCCAGGCCGTAAAGAGCTTGTCATGGGCCAACGCCACCGGGCCCGGATCGCCGATCATCACACGTACGTCCGCTCCGAACGCCGCCCGGAACGCGGCGAGCTGCGGCAGTTCCTCGCTGACCGTGGGAATGACAAGATTGATGCCTTCCTGGCTAACCAGTCGCCGAAGTGCTGATACCCGTTCCGCGTCCGTCGCGTGCGGGACGGGGAACACCGTGAATCCTGCCCCGTCCGGCAGCTCGAGGATGTCCGTCCCGAGGACAGGAATGTCGCGCGCTTTCAGTTGGGCCGCGATGGCCTGGCCCGCAGGGCCGCAGGCGCCGGTGACCAATACGCGCGGCCTCACCGCTGTGCCGTCCTGGCAGCCCGGACCCGGCCATCGCCGCGGGCGTCCGCACCGGAGGGCCGGTTCGGAATCAACCCTTCCGTTACCTGGCGGCCGGGTGTGCTGATAACAGCGGCCAAGGCCGTGCTCAGGAGAATAATGAGTAGAACATATATCGCGGCCATAGCAGTCCCCTTCCCTTGTTAAAGGCCCGGCAGTCGACGGCGCCGCACCGGCCTAACTGGCTGGATCATCAGAGCCGGCCGCAAAACTGAGCGATCCTCGGATGGCGTTTTAGGGCCTGGTGACTTCCGTGGCGCTGGTCCTTCAGTAAAGTCGCGCCGACTGCCAAAAGTCCCGAGTAGGAACTACCCGAAAGCCTCCCCGGTTCAAATTCGAGGCCCCGGGGGTTTGTACCTGTGTGCAATCCCCCGAGTACGTGGATGGGGACGCTGGCATGACCGCTGGCGAATGGCTTTTGAACAAACCTCCGTTTCCACCCCGCTCCTTAACATGACGGCCGCCGCCGTGCGGTCCGGCGTCACAGGTGTTACGTTCTTTGGGAGTAATGAGAACCGGCGCCAAGCCCTGACTGGCCGGTCGGCAACCCTCCCTTCCGCGGCGGGGTGCCTCAGGTGAGTACTCGGCATATCGACCATTCGAGCTGCAAGCGTGAAAGAAGGAGATTCGTCATGCCTGACGCGTCCACCGCTGCTGTCCCCCGGACAGCAGCGAACAAAGCCCCGGCCCCGTCCCCCGCAGTCGCCGGTGCCGCCGAGCAGAAACTGCTGTACCGTCTGTTCACCGGAGCCGATGACCGCGCCTTCTGCGAGCGTGTATCGGCCGCCCTCACCGAGGGCTACGTTCTGCACGGCGGCCCGGCTGTCACGTTCAACGGCAGCAACGTCGTCGTGGCCCAGGCCCTTGTGCTGCCGGCGGCGATCGCCAACGCCGATGCGGCCGTCGCCAGCGCCGTGGACGATCTCGACTTCGACGGCGGGGGCCACGCATGAGCTACGCCGGGGACCTCAGCCCGCAGGAGGCCTGGTCCAAGCTCGGGGACGGCGCCATCCTGGTGGACGTCCGCACCGAGGGTGAATGGGCCAGCGCCGGAATTCCGGACACCAAAGCGACGGAGAATGATCCGCTCTTCATCCAGTGGAGCCTCGCCGGCGGCATCCCCAATTCGCAGTTTCTGGCGCAACTGAGACAACAGGCCCCCGAAGCCGGCGGCACCGAATTGTTGTTCCTGTGCCGCTCGGGCGCGCGCTCCGTCGCGGCCGCAATCGTCGCCACCGAGGACGGTTTTACCTCCTTTAACATCCTTGAGGGCTTTGAGGGCGAACCCGACGGCGAGGGCCAACGCACTGTCAACGGCTGGAAAAACCGCGGCCTCCCCACCAATCTCGGAAGACACTAAGTGACATTCAACCCTGATGCCGCCGACTGGAGCGCGGACACCCAGGCCGTCCGCGGCGGACTCGACCGCACCGGATTTCAGGAGACGTCAGAACCGGTCTTCCTGAACTCCGGCTTCGTCTACGAATCGGCGGCCGCCGCGGAACGCGCCTTCGCCGGCCACGACGAGCGTTTCGTCTACTCCCGCTACGGCAATCCCTCTGTGGCGACGTTCCAGGAGCGGCTCCGGCTGCTCGAAGGCACCGAGGCCTGCTTTGCCACGGCGTCGGGCATGTCCGCTGTCTTTACTGCCCTGGGTGCCCTGTTGGCCGCCGGCGACAGGGTGGTGGCGGCCCGATCGCTGTTCGGCTCATGCTTTGTGATCCTGAACGAGATCCTGCCCCGCTGGGGCGTCGAAACGGTCTTCGTTGACGGCCCGGACCTGGTGCAGTGGCGCGAGGCGCTCGCCAAACCCACCACTGCTGTCTTCTTCGAGTCGCCCTCGAACCCAATGCAGGAAATCGTGGATATCGCGGCAGTGAGCGAAATGGCGCACGCGGCCGGGGCGACGGTCGTCGTCGATAATGTCTTTGCCACTCCCCTGCTGCAGCGCTGCGGGGAGCTCGGCGCGGACGTGATCGTCTACTCCGGCACCAAGCACATCGACGGCCAGGGTCGCGTCCTTGGCGGCGCGATCCTGGGCACCAGGGATTTCATCGAGGGCCCGGTCAAGCAGCTGATGCGCCATACCGGCCCGGCACTCTCGGCCTTCAACGCATGGGTGCTGACCAAGGGCCTGGAGACGATGGCCCTGCGGGTGAACCACTCCTGTGCCTCCGCGCTGCGGCTGGCCGAGTGGCTTGAGGAGCAACCCGCGGTCAGCTGGGTCAAGTACCCGCTGCTGCAGTCCCACCCGCAGCATCAGCTGGCCGCCCGGCAGATGAAAGCCGGCGGCACCGTGCTGACCTTCGAGCTCGCCGCGTCCGCCGGGCATTCGGCGAAGGAGGCTGCGTTCGCGCTGCTGGACGGGTTGCGGATCATCGATATCTCCAACAACCTCGGCGATTCGAAGTCGCTGATCACCCATCCCGCCACCACGACGCACCGCGCTATGGGGCCGGAGGGCCGTGCGTCGATCGGGCTCAGTGACGGCGTGGTGCGCCTCTCGGTGGGACTCGAGGATATTGCGGACCTGATCCGCGACCTCGGGCAGGCGCTCAAATCTTGCTAGCGCCGTTTGCGGTGCTTGAGTTGGCAGATAGCGGCGATGCCTTGGCGGAGAACTGCCGTGAACTGCACACTCAGCGCCGCCGGACCGGGCCCAGCGTTGTGCTCCCGTCGGCGGGTTCCCCGGTGTCCGGTCCCGGCACGGTCGCCGCGACGGCGCGTTCAACGACGGCGGACAGGCCGCCGGCGTCGAACGGTTCCCTTTGCAGCTGCGACCCGGTGCCCTCGGCGAGCATCCGGCTAACACCATGGCGCACCAAGTCCAGCTCGCCCTGATCCACCAGCACGGGCGCTACGAAGTCCACCAGGGCATGGACCACTTCGGCAGCCGGGGCTGGGACGAAGGTCCCGAAGTCCAGCAGCTGCCCGCGCAGTCCGCAGTTGCTGGCCTGCCAGGCGGCCATCCGCAGCAGCAGCGTCGGCACCGGGGCGGGATCAACTCCGTCGTGCCATTCCCGGGACGCGGACTCCACAAGCGCACGCACCAGCACGGCGATCAGCGCGGCGTCCTCGGCCCGCAGGCAAACGTCTGCGACCCGGACCTCCAATGTGGGATAGTGCCGGCACAGCCTCGAGTCGAAGTAGACCATTCCTTCATCCATCAGGACGCCGCTTTCCACCAGACGGTTTACGACGCGGCGGTAGACCGGAAGGCTGCCGAAGATCATGGTGGGGCCCGATCCCGGCCAGCGGTTCCAAGCCTGGGTGCGGTAGCTTTCGAATCCTGTCTCAGCACCGTTCCAGTAGGGCGAATTTGCGCTCAGGGCAATCAGCACAGCAAGTTTGTCGCGGATCCGGTCCATCACTGCCACACCCTCTTCCGGAGACTCCACAAGGGTGTGGACGTGCAGGCCGCAGGTGAGCTGGTTCCGGACGGTGCGCCCAAAACGCTGCTGCATGGTCAGGTACCGCTGCTTCGGCGTCAGGTGGGTTGCCGAGCCGAGCGGCGACGTGCCGAGGGCGGCGATCCGGCCGCCATGCACCCTGGCGGCGCGGTCCGCGAGGGCACGGCCCTGCCTGAGCTGCCGGAGCAACTCGGCGTACTCCAGGCACGGCCGGGTCCGGGATTCAAGCTGTTCCAGCTTGAGCTCATAGCTGAAGTTCGGTTCCTCATAGACCGGCGGCTGCGCGGAACCGGCCCGGCCGGAGGCCCGCTTCGGGGGTTCCAGCCGGGGCAAAATGGCGTCGGCGAGGGGAAGCGGCATCCCGGTTTCGGGGTCCACGATGAGCAGTTCCTCCTCCACACCGAAGGTGCGCATGATTCCATTGTGCGCCAGGTCTCCGTGAAGCGCGCCGCCTCGCTACGGGGTCGCTCAGTCCTGGAAGTACTCGATTTTTGCGCCGAGGGTGTTGAGCCGCTCGGCCAAGTCCTCGTAGCCTCGTTCGATCACATAGATATTGCGCAGTTCCGATACGCCGCGGGCGGCGAGCATCGCCAACAGCAGGCAGGCAGCGGGTCGGAGGGCCGGCGGGCAGCCCACCTCTGCCGCACGCCATTTGGTGGGGCCGTTGACGTAGATCCGGTGCGGGTCCAGCAGCTGCACCTGCGCGCCGAGTTTGTTCAGCTCCGTCAGGTAGATCGCCCGGTTGTCATAAACCCAGTCGTGGATCATCGTCTGGCCCTGGGCATTCGCGGCGATGACCGCGAAGAAGGGCAGGTTGTCGATGTTCAGCCCGGGGAACGGCATGGGGTGGATCTTGTCCTCGGGTGCCCGCAGTACCGAGGGCCGGGTGGTGACATCCACCAGCCGGGTGCGCGCGTTGCGGGCCAGATACTCCCCGGACACTTCCAGCTGCTGACCCATCTGTTCCAGCGTCGCGAGCTCGATTTCCATAAATTCGATCGGGACGCGCCGGACGGTCACTTCCGAGTTTGTGACGATGCCGGCGGTGATCAGGCTCATCGCCTCGATCGGATCTTCGGACGGGAAATATTCAACATCGACGTCGACGGAGGGGCGGCCGGTGATCTTCAGCGTGGTGGTTCCTACGCCGTCGATCCGGACCCCGAGCATCTCCAGGTAGAAGCAAAGGTCCTGCACCATGTAGTTGGGGCTGGCGTTGCGGATGACTGTGGTCCCGCCGCGGTGGGCGGCTGCCATGATGGCGTTTTCGGTAACGGTGTCGCCGCGTTCGCTGAGCACAAAGGACCGGTCCGCCGCGTCCGCGGGCGGCGCCTGCACGGCGTAGTAGCCGGACTTGGCGTCCACGCTGAGGCCGAACTGGCGCAGCGCCTGCATGTGCGGCTGCACCGTGCGGGTGCCAAGGTCGCAGCCGCCGGCATAGGGCAGCCGGTATTCGGCGGATTCGTCCAGGAGCGGGCCCAGCAACATAATGACGCTGCGGGTCCGGCGGGCCGCCTCGATGTCCATCGCGTCAAGGTCCAGGGCCGCGGGGCGCCGGATCTGAAGATCACTGGCGTTGAGCCAAACGCATTCGACGCCGATACTCGTCAGCACCTCGACGATCCTGTTCACTTCTTCGATGCGTGCGAGCCGGCGCAGGGTGGTGGTGCCGCGGTTGATCAGGCTGGCGCACAGCAGGGCGACACCTGCGTTTTTGCTGCTGTTGACGTCCACCGAACCGGACAGGGTCCGGCCGCCTTCCACCCGCAGATGCGTCATGGCGGGCCGCCCCACCTTAACGATGCTCCGGTCAAAAATAACCTCAAGACGCTGGATCATTTTCAGGCTCAGATTCTGCTTGCCTTGTTCCATTCGGGCGATGGCGCTCTGGCTGGTTCCCAGCTCGGCGGCCAGCTGGCCCTGGGTCCAGCCTTTTTGCCCGCGGGCATCGCGGAGTAACGCACCAACGTGTTCAGCAGTCTGTTGAGTCATCCCGCAAAAATATCATGGGTGACGTATTCCTCCGGTCATTTCAGATAAGACGCCGGAAAAATCGCTGCGATACCCGTTCCGTGCGATAATTATCGCTATTGCCGGGCAAGGAAGACCATGTTCCAGGTGCCTGCCGCCAACGACGCCGCGACGGCGGAACCGGCGATCAGGAGTCCGCCGAGAACCACCCAGACGTCCAGGGCGCTGAAGGTGGATTTCCGTGCCCAGGTCCGCGGCGCATCGCCGAAGCCGCGGGCCTCCATAGTGACAGCGAGGCGGGAGGCGCGCCGGACGGCCTGCACCAGCAGCCCGAAGCTCTGCCCCAAGGTGGCGCGGAGCCGCTGCAGGGGGTTCCCGTGGGAACCCACACCGCGGGCACGGCGGGCCATCCCAATGGTGTGCCACTCTTCGGCCATCAATCCCACAAGACGCATCGCGGCAAGCGTTCCGAGGACAAAGCGGTGCGGGAGTTTCGCGTTCTGCGCGAGGGCGTCCGCCAGGTCCGTGGGATCCGTACAACTCATCAGCAGCACCGCCGGCAGCGCGATGGCCAGCCCGCGGACCATAAAGCCGACCCCTAGCTCCAGGGAACCGTCGCTGATGGACCAAATCCTGGCATCAAGCAGAATACGGCCGCTGTCCGGCGCCAGGATGGTGGTACTCCAGCCGCCTAGCGCCGCGGCCAGGATCAAGGGCCAGCCACGGAGCCAGAGTAACCCGGGTCGCAGCCCGGCCAGCGGAAGAAGTGCCAGAACCAGGGCCAATGCCACCGAGGCCGACACCCAGTCGATCGACAGCGCCAGGGCAAGGGTAATGAACACAACGGCGGCGAACTTCGAGAGCGGGTTGGCCCGGGTCAGCAGGGCATGATTGCCGCGCAGCGTCAGTTCCTGTCTCATGGTGTGCTCAACGTCCCGGCCCGCGGCGCACGGGGGCCAGCTCATCGGGCTCCGCTTGATCGGGGACCTGGAGGCTGAGTTCGGTCCCTCCGAGGACGTGGCTGAATTCGGCGTCGTGCGTCACCGAGACGACGGCGGTGCCGGCGTCGAGGAGTTCGGAAAGGAACGAGGCCAGTTCGGCCCAGGTGTTGGCATCCTGGCCGAAGGTTGGTTCGTCGAGGATGAGGACGTCCGGATGGGCTGCCAGGACGGTGGCCACCGACAGGCGACGTTTCTCGCCCCCGGAGAGTGTGTACGGGTTCGCGTCCACGAGCTCCGCCAGCCGGAGCCGCTCGAGCAGTTCGTCGACGCGTTCCTCGCCGCGGCCCAGGTGCCGGGGGCCGAACATCAGCTCATCAAGTACCCGCCCCGTGACGAACTGGTGCTCAGGTTCCTGGAACACTGTGCCGATCCTTGAGATCAGCTGCCGGGCCTTCCACTTGTACGGATCGCTCCCGGCACCGGAGCTGAGTTCCGGGGTGGCCGAGACCGTGCCGGAGACCGGCGCGAGCAGGCCCGCGAGCGTCAGGGCGAAGGTGGACTTTCCCGATCCGTTGGGGCCGGTAATGGTCAAGGCCTCCCCGGCGCGGACCCGGGCAACAATGCCGGACTGGACGGGCGCCGGCGGAATGGGTCGAAAACCGCCCCGGAGGCCCGCCCGGCGCGGCCGTTCGCGGGACACGGCCAGGTCCTCAGCGGCAAGCAGCAGTCCCGCTGTCGGGGTGCGGGCAATCTGGCCACCGGGCGCCCCGGCGGCGGCCCTGCCGGCGGCCGAGGCGGCGGCCGATGCCGGGCCGGCGGGCCGCGGCCGGTGACGCGTCCGGGTCTGCGGCACGTAACCGGGCACCCAAACACCCGCCGCGGTGAGCATGTCCCGCGCCTGGTCCAGGACCTGGTCCGGCGGTCCGTCGATCAGCACCGCGGTGTCCGTCGCCGAGCCCGGCTGCAGCACCACAATCCGGTTCACGAGGTCTTTCCAGACGGCAACCCTGTGCTCCACGACCACCAGGGTAGCGCCGGTCTTGTCCAGGCAACGGCCGACGGCATCACGAAGCTCCAGCACTCCGGCCGGGTCCAGGTTGGCGGTGGGCTCGTCGAGGAGAATCAGTCCGGGGCGCATCGCCAGGATGCCGGCGAGGGCCAGGCGCTGCTTCTGGCCGCCGGACAGCGCCGACGTCGGGTGGTCCAGCGGCAGGCGGCCGAGTCCGACGTCGT
This sequence comes from Arthrobacter sp. UYCu512, assembly GCF_040547075.1. NCBI lineage: Bacteria > Bacillati > Actinomycetota > Actinomycetes > Micrococcales > Micrococcaceae > Arthrobacter > Arthrobacter sp. UYCu512. Next base: position 40,261 of record NZ_JBEPPA010000013.1, on the reverse strand, counting down.
CGAGCGCTTCCGCTGCCCGGGTCCAGATGTCGGCCGGGGGCACTGAAAGGTTTTCCGCCCCGAAGGCGACGTCGTCGCCCAGGCGCGAGAGCACCACCTGCGTCTCCGGGTCCTGCTGCATCAGCCCGGCCCGGCCGCGCCGCTCCCGGGGTGATGCCCCGTCGATCAGCAAGCTGCCGGTCTCCTCGGCATCCCCGTCGTCCGCCGGCCCGCGGCCAGCGGCACGCTCGGCGGCTCGCCCGGCGTCCCCGCCGGGCGAGTCGCCGAGGACACCGGCCAGGGCGTGGAGGAGCGTGGATTTGCCGGCACCGGATGGTCCCAGCAGCAGCACACGTTCCCCTGCCTGAATGTCCAGGTCAAGGCCGCGGACTGCGGGCCGGGTCCGGCCCGCGTGCCACCAGCCCCAGCCGCGCGCGGTGATCGCAGCCGGGCGGACCCGGTCGGAGGATGTCATCAGCCGTGTGCGCGGGTCAGGAAAAGACCGGCTCCGCGGCCGCCTTGCGGGAGGCGAAAGAGCCCAGCACCCCGGTCCTGGCCAGGGCCCGGGTGGCGAGCCAGGACAGGCCGCCGGCGATCACGGCGCCGGAGACCACAGTGAAAACGATGTAGGCCAGCTTGTCTCCGGAGGCGTAAGCGATGTTCCAGCCCCAGGGCAGGAACGAGTCATTCAAGCCGCAGAACAGGCCCGCCCCGGCGCCGGCCAGCAGTGCCACCGGCAGGTTGAATTTCCCGTGAAAGGACGGCACATTGAACTTCTTGTAGAGCACCGCGGCAAAAACCAGCTCGGCGCCGAGGCCCTGCAGGATGCCTGAGATCAGCACTGTGGTGCCGTACTGCGAGCCCATGATCAGCTCGCCGGTGGCGGCCACCGATTCGCAGAACAGTGCAGCACCCGGCTTGCGGATGATCAGCATGCCCAGCACGGCCGGGAGCATCCAGCCTCCGGCGTAGAGCCCGGTGAGCGGCGGATAGAACGCATTAACGGGGGCAGAAACCAGGTTGGCACCCTGGGACCAGGCCCAGAAGATCACGCCGCCGGCAACCGCAATGAGCGCCGCCACCACAATGTCCACCACACGCCAGTTGTGGCTGTACCGGACGGGCGCGCCGGCTGATCCGGGTTGTACGGATCCGGGCTTGGCAGATGTATCAGTCATATCGTCCTCCTGAGGAACAGGAGGGGAGAGTGGCCCGGGCCTGCAGCTTCCGCTGCCGCTCCGGCCACTCTGAGAACTCGACTCCCTTGCGCCGGTACTAACCGGATCAGGTTCGAGGGTCTGCGGCTGTCCGCACTCTCAGCGCCCACCTGTGGTCTCCCCGGATTTCCCCGGTGATGCCCGACGGCGGCGCTCCCCTGTCGTATCTAAAAATCGCCCTTGTGGGCGTGACCCACTTTACACCCGTGGAGCGCCGGCCACCCCCGGGTTACGCCGAGGTTAAACCCAAGACTCCGACGACGGCAGGGGTGTTGGCCCCGCCCGCAGGTCCCCAACTGGACCGTCGGGCGAGGAACGCTAGGCTAGGGGAAGCCCTGTTTCCCTCCCGCAAGGAGTTGCGAAGAATGAATATTTTCATCAAACTGCTCGGCGCCGGCGTCAGCCTGCTTGCCGGCTACGTCGGCACCAAGCTCGTGGACACCGTCTGGGAGAAGTCCACCGGCAATAAGCCACCCAAGGGCCACGAGGACGATGTCCCCACCACCCTGCGCTCGGCCCTGACTTTTGCGCTGATCTCCGCGTCCGTCAGCGCCATCATCCAAGTACTCGCCAATCGCGGCACCCAGCGAGCGGTTGCCCGCTTCGCCAAAACCCAGGACCTGGTCTAGGGCGCATCCTCTAGCTTCACCGTTTGCCGGCGTCCCCGGCGTCGTCGTGAGTGAATCCCCGGGTGCCGGCTGCCTGCTGCACCACGGCCTCCAGGTCGTCGGTGCTGAGCAGCTCCGGGTGGAGGTGCTTGGTCCGGTACCCGGCGCGGCCGACCATATGCGCGGAAACCGGAACTGTGAGCAGCTGGAAGATCCATGCCACCACCAGCACCGGCCAGACCCACCAGGTGCGCATTTGAAGGCCCAGCGCGAACAGCAACAGGAACAGTCCCAGCACCTGGGGTTTGGTGGCTGCGTGCATCCGGGTCATCAGGTCGGGAAAGCGGAGCAATCCCACCGCCGCAGCGAGGGACATCAGGGCACCGACCACCATAAAGACAGCCGAGACGGCGTCGATCACGGTGTCGGCGGTAAATGTCTCAGGAGGCACTGCTTTTCTCCCTCCGGTCGGCAACGAAGCGGGCTACCGTGACGGAGCCGACGAACCCGATAAGGGATACCGCCACCAGCAGCATAAGGTTGTTCAGGTGCCGGTTCACGGCCATGTCGATGCAGATGGCCGCCCCCACGATGGCCAGGAGCACGTCCGCGGCAAGCACCCGGTCCAGCAGCGACGGGCCCCGCGCGATCCGGATGATCGCCCCGCCGGCGGCCAACGAGAGCACCACCGCGGTTACGGTCAGGACTAGCGCCATCACGGCCCCACCTCCTGGTTGAGTGCGGACACTTCGGCTTTGGTACCCATGATCCGGATCAGCCCGGCCTCCGTGTCGCGGACGTCCTTGCGCAGTTGCGCGGCGCCGGCTGCATTGCGGACATTGATCCCGTGCACATAGAGCGTGGATGTGGAGCGATCCACTTCCACCACCATGGAGCCGGGGATCAGCGCGGTGACGTGACCGGTCGCCGTGACCAGCAGGTCAGAGTGGCTCCGGAGCGGGACGGCCACAACGGCACTGACCACCTTGGGTCCCTTGGCCGCTGCCAGGTACAGGACCTGGCAGCTCGCTGCCACCACTTTGGCCAGGAACACGAGTACAAACGGCACTGCACGAAGCAGGTTGAAGCGCCCGCCGAGTTCCACCGGCGGCAGGTAGAACAGCCGGGCGACAACGACCGAAATCAGGGCTCCGAAGAGCAGGTTACCGGGGCTGAAGTCCCGCCAGAGGGCGCCCCAAACCACTACGAGCCATACGAGCAGCGGCAGTTCCTGCCGCAACGAGATCCGTTTCCGGCTCATTTGGAGGCCTCCTGCGGCTGTGGCCCGGGCCTCGGCGGAACCGGCGCGTTTTCGCCCAGGACCGCCTGGATGTACGAGGTCCGGTCCAGCATGTCGAAGGCAGACTGGTCCGCGACCTTGAACAGCGGGCCGGCGAAGATGGTCAGCCCGACGCCGAAAAGCACCAGGCCTAGCGTGGAACCCACCATGGTCCGCGGCAGCAGCGTGACGTTGGTCTTGCCCGCCCGGTCCCCCGTTGCCGAATCTTCCGGGGCAGCCAGCAGCACCGGATCCGGGTGTTCCGCGTCCTCCGGTTTGCGCCAGAACGCACGGTTCCAGACCCTGGCGATGGCAAGCAGCGTCAGCAGGCTGGTCAGCACTCCCCCGGCCACCAGGGCGAAAGCCAGTGGTGTTCCCAGTTGCACCCCGGCCTGAAGCAGGCCCACCTTGCCCAGGAAGCCGGAGAACGGCGGGATCCCGGCCAGGTTCATTGCCGGGACAAAAAACAGCACCGCCAGCAGGGGCGACAACTTGGCCAACCCGGCCAGGCGGTCCACCGAGGAACTTCCGCCACGGCGCTCAATTAAGCCCGTCACCAGGAACAGGCTGGTCTGGATGGTGATGTGGTGGGCGACGTAAAAGACGGCGGCGCCCAGCCCTGCCACCGAGGACATCGCCAGCCCGAACACCATGTAGCCGATGTGGCTGACCAGGGTGAAGGACAACAGCCGCTTAATGTCGTTCTGGGCCAGTGCACCCAGGATTCCGACAACCATTGTCAGCAAGGCGGCCACCATCAACGGTGCATTAAAAGTGTCGCCCGGGAAGAGCAACGTTTCGGTACGGACAATGGCGTAGACACCCACCTTGGTGAGCAGTCCTGCGAACACCGCGGTGACTGGAGCCGGCGCCGTGGGGTAGGAGTCCGGGAGCCAAAAGGACAGCGGGAACACCGCCGCCTTGATGCCAAACGCCACCAGGAGCATTACGTGCAGCAGGTTTTGGGTGCCCTGGTCCAATTGCGCCAGCTTGATGGCGAGATCAGCCATGTTGATGGTGCCGGTAGCGCCATAGATCATCGCGATCGCCATCAGGAAGAGCACCGAGGACACCACCGAGACCACCAGGTAGGTCACGCCTGCCCGGATCCGCGGGCCCGTCCCGCCGAGGGTCATCAGCACATAGCTGGCGGTCAGGAGGATCTCGAAGCCCACATACAGGTTGAACAGGTCACCGGAGAGGAACGCATTGGACACCCCCGCTACCAGGATCAGATAGGTGGGGTGGAAGATCGAGACCGGCGCATCCCGATCGCCGTCGGCCATGCCCTGACCGGTGGCGTAAATCAGCACGGCGAGGCTCACCGATGAGGAGACCACCAGCATCAGCGAAGAAAACTGGTCCACCACCATCACGATGCCCCATGGCGGGAGCCAGCCGCCCAGGTTGACCGCCGACGTTCCGCCCTCCCAGACGGAGGCCAGCAGCAGACACTCCAGCAGCAGCGTCACGGACAGCAGCGCGATGCTCACCGTCCGTTGCGCACGCGAATGTCGGATCAGCAGGAAGGTGAGGGCCGCCCCGAGGATGGGAAGGAGGACGGCGAGCGGGGCGAAACTGGCAATGTTCACTGTCCGCCTCCTTCCGGATCGGGTAGTTGGACATTCAAGGAACCCGGTTGCTCCTCCGCCGCCGCCTGCTCGGCGTTCAGCTTACGGTCTGCCACCTGGACCGTGGCTTCGGCGCCGGCTGGGACATTGGAGACCCCGTGGCCGTTCGAACCGATCATGGTCAAGGGAAACTCGGAGGTTTCCACCGGGATCACGGAGTCGTCCTCGACGTCGAAGCTGGGAGTCCGCGCCACGCGGCGGTCCTCGGCGTCGTCCTGGATTTCATCCTCGCGGGCCAGCACCCAGGTCCGGTAGATGATGCCGAGCATAAAGGCCGTGACGGCAAAGGAGATCACGATCGAGGTGAGGATGAGGGCCTGAGGCAGCGGATCGTTGTAGTCCCCGGCCGCGGTGTCCTTGCTGAACATCGGCGCCAGGCCGGCGTAACCGCCGGTGGTCAAAATAAGCAGGTTTGTGGCGTTCGTGAGCAACATCAGGCCCAGCAGGACCCGGGTAAGGCTGCGTTCGAGGATCAGGTAGATGCCGCAGGCGTACAAGGCTCCCATGACCGTCAGCAGGGTCAGGTTGACGCTCATGCTTTCCCCTTGGCTGTGGTTTCGGCCGGTACTCCGCCGGGCTCCTGGTCGTCGGCCGGTTCGTGTGACTGTTCCTCGAAATGTTCGTCGATTTCGGCGCCCAGGCTGCGCAGCACGTCCAGGGCCAGGCCGACGACGACCGTGTAGACGCCGATATCGAAGATTGTGGAGGTGACGAACTTGACGTCGCCGAAAACCGGCAGCCAGAACTCGATGATGGCGCTTTGGAACACCTGGCCGCCCAGCAGCAGCGGTACCAGGCCGGATGCCGCCGCGGTGGCCAGGCCAATACCGAGCAGGGTGCCGGCACTGACGGGCGACGCCTCGCGCAGCTCGAAACGACCGCCGGCGAGGTACCGGACTGTGAGGGCCAGCCCGGCGGTGAGGCCACCGGCGAAGCCGCCGCCGGGAAAGTTGTGGCCCGCAAGCAGCAGGTAGATCGAGAAGACGATTATGGAGTGGAAAACCAGCCGCGTGACGACTTCGAAGATGATAGAGCGGCGTTCCGGGGCCAGGGTCCGGCCGGCCACAAGCCATGCATCACGGCTCGAGGCGGCGAAACGTCGGCTGATCGCCAAAGCCGCCTCGTCACGGGTATTGCCGCGTTCGCCTCCGGAATTGCGGCGGCCGACGGACCCCTCGGCCACTGTGGCGGAGGCCCGGATCCCCTCGCCGCGGTTGTGGACGAAGATCAGGCTGGCAACGCCTGTGGCCGCCAGCGCCAGCACGGAGATTTCCCCGAAGGTGTCCCAGGCCCGGATGTCCACGAGGGTCACGTTGACGATGTTCAGCCCGCCGCCGCCCTCGTAGGCCAGTTTGGGGAAATCGAGCGAGACGGGTGCAGCCACCCGGGCGCCGAGGGCGTAGATGGCGACAAAGACCATGGTGATGCCAAACGCCGCTCCGATAATCACCCGGACCACCCGGTATTTGCCGCCGGTCCTGTCGCGCAGTTCCGCCGGGAGGCTGCGCATGGCCAGAACAAAGGCCACGAGGATGATCGATTCCACCAGCATCTGGGTCAGCGCCAGGTCAGGAGCGCCCTGCAGCGCGAACATCAGGGCGATTCCGTAGCCGGTAACGGACACCATCAGGACGGCCAGAAAGCGTTTGTTGGCCCGCACCGCGGCCAACGCCCCGATCACAATTCCTGCGCCCGCCACAATCTGCAGCGGGGAATTGGGGTCAATGAAGTAGAGGTTCGGGGGCACTGGCTTGTTCGCCAGCACAAGGGCCGTCAGCGGAAGGACGAATGCCACGGTCAGGATGACGGAGAGGTAGAAGAACAGCGAGCCGCGCTGGGTCCGGCCGGTAATCCACACTGCGGCGTCGTCGAGCGCGCCGATGGCCAGCTGATAGCTGCGGTCACCGTCAATCCAGCCGGGGACCAATGCCTGGAGCCGGGAGACGGTGTTCCGGCCGTAAAACATGGCCAGGCCCAGGGCGAAGGTGATGGCGGTCAGGCCCAGGCTGGGGGTAAGTCCGTGCCACAGCGCCAGATGGCCGGCAGCGGCCGCTGCATCCTCGCCGTCGGGCACAAACAGTGCAGCGTACGGCTGGATCCAGCCGTCTACCGGCGCAGGCCACAACCCGTAGGCGACGGTCAGTAGGCTCAGGATGGCGGGGGCGGCCAGGAAAGCGGGCCTGATCGGTTTGAAAGGCGTTGTCCTGACGCCGGACTTGACGGCGAACGCGCCCCACATAAACCGTGCGCTGTAGGCGAAGGTCAGGATGGAGCCCAGGACCAGGCCGGCCAGGAGCACCAGACCCCACGGACCGGCCGCCGCGTCGGCGCTGAAGTGGACGAAGGCTTCAAAGACTGATTCTTTCGCGACAAAGCCGGCCAGCGGCGGGATTCCGGCCATTGAGGCGGCCCCGACGGCGGCCACAATGGCCAGCGCCCGGGAGGAACGGTAAACGCCCGAGAGCTTGCGCATATCGCGGGTTCCGGCCTGGTGGTCAATGATGCCCACCACCAGGAAGAGCGTGGCCTTGAACAATCCGTGGGCGAGGAGAAGTGCGAGCCCGGCAAGGGCCGCCTCGGGCGTGCCGAGTCCCACGACCATGGTCAGGAAGCCGAGTTGGCTGACCGTACCGTAGGCGAGGATGAGCTTTATGTCCGTTTGCCGCAGCGCCCGGTAGCCGCCGACCAGCATGGTGGCCAGACCGAGGCCAAGCACCACCGGCAGCCAGAACGGGGTTTCCGTGAACCCGGGCGCCAGCCGCGCCACGAGGTAGATGCCGGCCTTCACCATGGCCGCGGCATGCAAATAGGCGCTCACCGGGGTGGGAGCAGCCATCGCGCCGGGAAGCCAGAAGTGGAACGGAACCAGCGCCGATTTGGTGATCGCACCCACCAGGATGAGGAGGACGGCGGCAGCAACGGCGCCCGCGGCGGGACCGGTGACGAGCTCAGGCGCCAGGCCCAGAATGGCAGAGATCCGGTAGGTCCCGGCGTTGAAACCGAGGATGATCAGCCCCACGAGCATGGCCAAGCCGCCGGCGGTGGTGACAATCAGGGCCTGCAGGGCGGAGCGCCGAGCGGACAGCCGGGCCCGGGCGTAGCCAATCAGCAGGTAGGACAGGACCGTGGTCAGTTCCCAGAAGATAAACATCAAGAGCAGGTCATCTGCCGTCACGAGTCCGAACATCACCCCGGCGAAGGCCACCAACTGGGCGCCAAATCCACCGAGGTACTCGTCTTTGTCCTTGAAGTACCGGGCACAGTAGACGAGGACCAGCGCGCCGACCCCGAGGACCAGCAGGGACATCACCCAGGCCAGGGCATCCATCCGGAAGGCGAGCTCAAGCTTCAGCTCGGGGATCCATGGCAGGACCTCGGCGGTTCCGTTTCCTGCAGCTCCGCCCTGGGCCGCAGCTGCGTTGGCATAAACGGCGCCGTGCTGCAGGACCAGCCAGAGGAACGAACCGGCCGGCACTGCCGCGAGGGCGTAGAAGGAGTTCCGGCCGAACTTTCGGAAGAGCCATGGCGCCACAGCGGCCGCCGCAAAGTGCGCGGCAAGGACTGTGATCACTGGTATCTCCGCAACGTCAGGATTTCATTTATCAACAAGTTGGAGCAGGCGGTGTATTCGTTCGGTTCAGTCCGGACAGTTTACCAAGCGTTGACAAATTCTTTTCCCACGGTAGGCCGGGTCCTGGGCGGACTGCGGATATTATTCACGCTATGAACTCCGCTGCCGTCCCTGAGGCCATGCGCCCAGAATCGGAACTTGAATCCGGGCACCAGGCGTCCCACAAGGGGCGCATCCTCGCGTGGGCGGCCTGGGACTGGGGCTCGGCCGCCTTCAATGCGGTGATGACTACCTTTGTCTTCACCGTGTACCTGACATCCAAAGCCTTCGGCGGCGAGGACCATGCCTCCGCGGTCCTGGGCGGCGCGTTGGCGATCGCCGGTGCCGCCATCGCGCTGCTGGCACCAGTCACCGGGCAGCGATCGGACAACGGTGGCCGGCGCCGGCTGTGGCTTGGGGTCAACACGGCCGCTGTCGCGGTCCTGACAGCCCTGTGCTTTTTTGTTTTCCCGCGCCCTGAGTTCTTGCTGCCAGGGGTGGCACTGATTGCGCTGGCGAACGTGTTCTTTGAGTTTGCCGGCGTGAACTACAACGCCATGCTCGCCCAGATCTCCACCCCTAAGAACATCGGCAAGGTCAGCGGCTTCGGCTGGGGCATGGGATACCTCGGCGGCATCGTGGCCCTGCTGATTGTGCTCCAGCTTTTTGTCCAGCCCGGCTTCGAGTGGTTCGGCGGCTCGACGGCGGACGGCCTGAACATCCGGCTGGTCGCGGTGTTCTCCGCCTTGTGGTTCTTCATTTTCGCGTTGCCCGTTCTGTTCGCCGTTCCGGAACTGCCCAAAACAAGGCAGGGCGCCGCGCTGGGATTCCTTGCCTCCTACGGCCTGTTGCTGCGGCGGATCAAGGCGATCTACCGAACCAGCCCGCACACCATCTATTTCCTTCTTGCCAGTGCCGTGTTCAGGGACGGGCTGGCAGCGGTGTTTACCTTCGGCGGCATCATCGCCGCGGGTACGTTCGGGTTCGAACTCACGGAGGTCATCTTTTTCGCGATTTTCGGAAACGTTGTCGCCGCGGCGGGTGCCATCATGGGCGGCTTCCTCGATGACCGGATCGGTCCGAAATCGGTCATCACCGGTTCGCTGGCAGGGCTTCTGGTCGCCGGCTCGATGATCCTGGTCCTCGGCAACGGAAACTATTCTTTCTTCGGCATGCAGTGGGCCGGCACCACCACGTTCTGGATCTTCGGACTGTTCCTCTGCCTCTTTGTGGGACCGGCACAATCCTCCTCCCGGGCCTACCTGGCCCGGCTTGCCCCGCACGGGGAATCCGGTGAGCTGTTTGGTCTCTACGCCACGACGGGCCGGGCCGTCAGCTTTCTCGCGCCCGCACTCTTTACGCTGTGCATCGCCGTCGCGGCCCCGCTGGTGGAACCCGGCGGGGCGCAGCGCTGGGGCATTCTTGGCATCATGGTGGTCCTTCTGGCAGGGCTGTTGCTCCTTCTTCCGGTCAAGGCACCGGACCGGACCGAGATCGCCGTCGTCCCGGCAGCCTGAACCTCCCCGGAATCCCCTGCGGCGCACTAGGCTGGAGGGATGAATGTGGATGAAACAGACCTTCCGGGACTGGGCCGGCGCAAGGACTTTATGACCGCCTCGGGACGGCGGATCGGCGTTGTGGAACACCGCGAAGGCCAGACTGAACTCATCGTCTCGACCTGGGACGATCCGGACACCTGCCAGGCGTCCATTCCGCTGACAGTCGATGAAGCCGCCGCCCTCGGAAACCTGCTGGGAGGCCAGCGGCTGGCAATGCAGCTTTCCGAGGCACACCGCGAGGTCCCGGGAATCGTCACCCGGCAGTTCTCCATCGCGGCCGACTCCCCGTTCCACAACCAGCCAATGGGCAAAGCCTGCATCCGGACCCGAAGCGGCGCCTCGATCGTCGCGATCATGCGCGAAGGCGAAGTTCTTCCCTCCCCCGGGCCCGACGTCGTCCTGCACCCCGGAGACCTCCTCGTAGCAGTCGGAACGCAAGAAGGCCTGGACACAGCGGCCAGCATCCTGCGCAACGGCTGACAGCATGGACCCGCTCGCACTGACGCTGATCGAACTCGGGGCCGTCGTCTTTTGCCTCGGCCTGCTGGCGAGGCTGGCCGGGCGGATCGGGATGTCCCCTATTCCGCTGTACTTGGTCGGCGGCCTGTTCTTCGGTGCAGGCGGGCTGGTCAAACTCGAGGGTATGCACGAATTCGCGCACCTCTCCAGCGAGATCGGCGTTATCCTGCTCCTGCTTATGCTCGGATTGGAATATACGGCGGCTGAGCTGGTCACCGGGCTGCGGCGTTCCTGGCAGGCCGGTGTCCTGGACCTCGTGCTGAACTTCCTGCCGGGCGCCGTGCTGGCGGCACTGCTGGGCTGGGGCGTTGTAGGGGCGATGGTGATGGGTGGCGTCACCTACATTTCGTCCTCCGGGATCGCTGCCAAGGTGATCACCGACCTTGGTCGAATCGGTAACCGCGAGACTCCGGTGGTGCTCTCGATCCTTGTCTTCGAAGACCTGGCCATGGCGGTGTATCTGCCGGTGCTGACGGCAACCCTGGCCGGCGTGAGTTTCGTGGCCGGACTGCAGACGGTCGGGATCTCGCTCGCCGTCGTGACCATCGTCCTGATTGTGGCGTTACGACACGGGCACCACGTGTCCAAAGCCGTGCACAGCGAGAACTCCGAGGTGTTCCTGCTGAACCTGCTCGGCGCCGCCCTGCTGGTGGCAGGACTGGCAGCGGCCATGCAGGTCTCGGCCGCGGTGGGTGCCTTTATGCTCGGGATCGCCATTTCCGGGGCCACCGCGCACAGCGCCACCCGGATCCTTGAGCCGCTGCGGGATCTCTTCGCAGCCATATTCTTTGTGGTCTTCGGGCTCAACACGGACCCAACGAGCATCCCGCCCGTGCTTGGCTGGGCGTTGCTCCTGGCCATCGTCACCGCTGCCACCAAGATGCTCACCGGGATCTGGGCGGCGAAGCGTGCCGGGATCGGCGTGCCGGGGCGCTTCCGCGCCGGAGCAGCATTAATCGCGCGCGGCGAATTCTCAATCGTTATCGCCGGGCTCGCCGTCGCCTCCGGCGTCGTACCCCAGGAACTCGCGGCCTTGGCCACCGCCTACGTGCTGATCATGGCAGTCACTGGCCCGCTGATAGCAAAGTTTGTGGAACCGGTTGTGGCGATGCTGCGCCGCCCGGCCAAGCCGTCCAGGGTTCGGACTGCGGACGGCATCTAGGCTGGACGCCGCTGCCGCAGGGCGTCCGCGCAGCGGGCCGGGTCAGATGACCGTGCGGTGGAAATTCAAATGGCTCCGGCTCGCCGTCGGGCCGCGCTGGCCCTGATAGCGGTTACCGTACTCGCCGGAGCCGTAGGGGTGCTCGGCGGCCGAGGTCAGCCGGAAGAAGCACAGTTGCCCAATCTTCATACCCGGCCAGAGCTTGATGGGCAGCGTCGCCATATTCGACAGCTCAAGGGTCACGTGTCCGGAAAAGCCCGGGTCGATGAATCCTGCCGTGGAGTGGGTGAGCAGGCCGAGCCGGCCCAGCGATGACTTTCCTTCCAGCCGGGCGGCGATGTCGTCCGGGAGCGTCACTGTCTCGTAGGTGGAGCCCAGCACGAATTCCCCGGGATGCAGAATAAAGGGTTCGCCGGAATCGACCTCCACCAGTCGGGTCAGCTCGGGTTGTTCCTCCGCCGGATCGATGTGGGCGTACTTGTGGTTGTCGAAGAGTCGGAAAAACTTATCGATCCGCACGTCAACCGAGGACGGCTGAACCATGGCAGGGTCGAACGGCTCAAGAACAATCCGGTGGGAAGCTATTTCGGCACGAATGTCGCGGTCAGAGATCAGCACAGTGTCAAAATTACAGCACTCACCGGGAACAGTGGTGTGCCGTCCCGGAGTTACAGTTCCGGTTCCTGCTCCAGCACTGCCTTGAGCTGGTCCAGCTGGCCGACTTCCGCCCTCATCCGACGCCGGAACCGGGAACTCAACCGGGCCAGGAGCCCACGCGCTTCGCCCTCCAAGGCAAACCGGACGCGGGTACTGGTGCCTTCGGTACTCAGGTAGTAGCCGCCGCGGGTCCGCTCCGGCCCGGCAAGTACGGTGAACCGGATCTCTGCCCCCGGCCGCGCCTCGGTGATCTCGACGTCGCAGCATTCCGTCCGTCCGGCGGGTGCAGCGAGGCTCTGCCGGTAAACGGCACCCTTGGCCCCGGTCGCGCCCGATACGAGTTCAACGCCGCGGACTCCGTCACGCCAGCTCGGCAGATTGCGGGCATCGAGCAGGAAGTCGTACACGGACATTGCGTCCCGGTGGATCACGACGTCGTACTCTGCAATTGCCACTGAAATCCTCGCTGCGCTGACGGCTGATGGGCGTAGCCCGCTTCCCCGGAACTGCAGCTAACCCCTTCAGGATAATCAGCAAGGCCCCGCCCGCACGGTTCCTGTAACGGGCCTTTATCGAACAGTTATGGGAATCCCCCGGCTGTTTAGTGCTCAGTGGCTCCTCAGGCCTTCCCGGCCATCTGACGCGACTCGCCGTTCTGCCGCCGGTGTAGCGAACAGGTGTGGCCAGCCTGGGAGCGCCGGGCCACGATGTCGCAGGGGCGACGTGTTCGGCGAACGCGCGTGGCTGGGGTAAGGTAAATCTCGTTGTTCCCCGGGACCGGCTTCAGCATTTCGGCCGTTCCCACTGCGGCTGTAGCTCAATGGTAGAGCGCTAGCTTCCCAAGCTTGATACGCGGGTTCGATTCCCGTCAGCCGCTCCACGTCGCCAGGGTTTCTGCGCCTTGGACTCCTCCGGGGCCGTTAGGTCCGTGCCTGTATGGTTCGAAGTCAGGAACCTCTTCGGTTCCGCTACAGGAGCGATCATGGCTGACAAGTCCCCCCGTCAAGCAGCATCCAAGAAATCCGGGAAATCCCTGAAGGAAAAGCGTGCCGAGAAAAGGACCGCCGCTTTGCCGCCAAGCTCCCTGGACAAGGCGACCGGCTCGAAGCCGGCCAGTCCGAAGAAAAAGTGAGCGGTCCGACGAACCGTCTTACCCTCGGAGTGCTTGCCAGCACCCGGAAACCTGACGAGCAGCGCCTCCCGATCCACCCTCTCCACCTGGACCGCATAGCCCCGGAACTCCAGCGGCAGCTCATTCTGGAGGAGGGCTACGGCGAGCGCTTCGGCGTCTCGGATGCCCATCTGGCACCGCTGGTGGGGCGCATCGTCCCACGCGCCCAGCTTCTCGCCGAGGCCGACGTCGTCCTGTTGCCCAAACCGCAGCCCGAAGACCTTGCCGAGCTCCGGGACGGTCAGGTCCTCTGGGGCTGGCCGCACTGCGTCCAGGACCGGGCCATCACCCAACTGGCGATCGACAAAAAGCTCACGCTGATAGCGTTCGAGGCGATGAACCACTGGGCCAGCGACGGCGGCTTCGGCTTGCACGTGTTCCACAAGAACAACGAACTGGCCGGTTACTGTTCGGTGCTGCACGCCCTGGGCCTAACTGGTTCCACCGGAGACTACGGCCGCCGGCTGAGCGCAGTGGTGATCGGCTTCGGGGCCACGGCGCGCGGTGCGGTCACGGCGCTGAACGCCCATGGCGTACACGACGTCCAGGTCCTGACCAACCGCGGGGTTGCCGCGGTTGGCTCCCCCATCCATTCGGTGCGGATCGCGCAGTTCGACCACAGCGACAAGGCGCCGTTTCTGAGCGAAGTCATCACCGAGCGCGGCCGTGTGCCGCTCGCACCGTTCCTCGCCGGGACGGACATCGTCGTCAACTGCACACTCCAGGATCCGAACGCACCACTGACGTATCTGCGCACGGAGGATCTCGACAAGTTCCGGCCCGGGAGCCTGATCGTGGACGTGTCCTGCGATGAGGGTATGGGCTTCAGCTGGGCGAAAAGCACCACGTTTGCCGAGCCGATGTTCACCGTCGGGGACCATATCGCCTACTACGGCGTGGACCACAGCCCGTCCTACCTGTGGAATTCCGCCAGTTGGGAAATCAGCGAGGCGCTGCTGCCCTTCCTGGAAACCGTGATCAGCGGACCCGAGGAGTGGGCCGCGAACGAGACCATCCGGCGCGCCATCGAGGTCCGCGACGGCGTCGTCCTCAACCCGGACGTACTTCAGTTCCAGCAACGGCATCCGGCGTACCCGCACGGCCCGCTGGCAGGCTGACCGGCCGGGGTTTCCGCTACAAAAACCGAGGGCCGCTGCGCGGATCCACGAAGCGGCCCTCGATCTGCCGTGCGCAACGTTAGGGTGTGGCGGCAGCCGGCCGCCCGCCCGGGTACTGCCCTGTCGCCGGACCGGCAGCCCTGCGGACGATCTTGACGAGTCTGCGCCGGTCCCGCAGGTCCACCCGGAGCATCAGCTGGTCGCGGCGGGCCAGCACAACGGCGACCGTCGCGGCTGCCAGGGCCGGTACCGCGCCGGAAACCAGGATGGCCGTGTGCGGATCCACGTGCTCTGCCAGCCAGCCGAGCATGGGCCCGCCAATGGCCTGCCCGCCGATCAGGACCATAATGTACAGGCTCATCACGCGTCCACGGATTGCCATGTTTGAGCTGATCTGGACCAACTGGTTGGCGGCGGTCAGGAACATCAGGCACCAGAACCCGGCCAGCACCATCGCCGCCGCGAACCATTCGATGGAAGGCGCCAGCGCCGCCAAGCAGAGCATAAGCCCGTACATTCCGGCGGCGAGCATCACCGAACGCAGCCGCAGCTCACGCCGGCGGGCGGAGGTGATAGCCCCGGCCAGCGCCCCGAGGGCCACCGTCCCGTTGAGCACCCCGTAGCCGCCGGCGCCGACGTCGTACACCCGGTCCGCGAAAGCGGCAAGCAACACCGGCAGGCTCATCGCGAACACAGCGACGAAGGCCGCCATCAGCCACGGCCAGTAGATGGTTGGTTTGCTCAGCGCATAGTTCAGCCCTTCACGCAGCATTCCCTTGCGCTTGGGCACGGGTGCGCTGGTGTGCAGCTGGTCCTTCCGCAACGTGAGCAGCATGGCAACTGTCGAGCAGCACGCGACGGCGTTCGCGGCGAATGCCCAGCCGGCACCCACCGCGGTGATCAGCAGGCCGGCGAGCGCGGGTCCGATCAGCCCGCCGAGCTGGAACGTTGTGGAATTCACGCTGATGGCGTTCCGGAGATAGGCCGGGCCCACGAGTTCGTTGACAAAGACCTGCCGCGCGGGCTGGTCCAGCACGGTCACCAGGCCCAACGCCAGGGCGATGACGTAGACGTGCCACACCTCAATCCGCTGGCTGAGCGCCAGCACGGCGAGAACGGCCGCCAGCGCCGCCGCCACTGACTGGCACAGCATCAGGATCCTGCGCTTCGCGAACCGATCCGCCATCATCCCTGCCCACGGCCCCAGAAACAGCGATGGCAGGAACTGGAGGGCGACGGTGATCCCGACGGCGGTGACGGAACCGGAGAGTTGGAGGACCAGCCAGTCCTGCGCAATCCGCTGCATCCAGAGGGCGATGACGGCGATGAAATGGCCGATCGCGAAGATGCGGAAATTGCGGACCTTCAACGATATGAAGGTGTGGCGCCACGGCAGCCTTTGGCTTACGACGGCGACAGGCTGGGTAACGGCGTCCGGCAGTGCGGTGACGGTGGCCTCTAACGGCGGTGGGGGTGCCACGGAATGTCCTCAAGGGAGCGGGGTGAATGGGGATGCCTTAACGCTAAGCTGGCCGCAATAGATTGTGGAAGCTTATTCACCGCATAACTCGCATTACGTAACGCAATGGGATGCGGGAACGCGCGCACGGCCCGGGAGGCCCCATGTTTGAACCTGCCCAGCTGCGGTCCTTCCTGGCCGTGGCTGAGACTCTGAGCTTTACCAAGGCCGCGGAACGGCTGGGCCTGGCACAGCCGACGGTCAGCCAGCATGTCCGCAAGCTGGAGACCGCCGCAAAACGGGTCCTCGTGGCGCGGGACACCCGGGACGTGCGCCTCACCGACAACGGGGACGCGATGGCAGGTTTCGCCCGGAGCATCCTCTCCGCCCATGATGCGGCGGCACGCTATTTCTCCGGATCGGCCATGCGCGGGCGGCTGCGCTTCGGTACCGCCGACGACCTGGCCATCACCGGGCTCCCGCGGATCCTGCGGGAGTTTCGGCAGGTCTATCCGCAGATCAACCTGGAACTGACAGTGGGCCAAAGCGACCAGCTCTACAAGCGGCTCAATGCCGGCCAACTGGACCTGGTCTTCGTCAAATGGGTTGCCGGGGCCAAGGACGGCACGGTCGTGCAGCAGGACTCGTTCGCCTGGGTCGGCTTGGAGCAGACCTCGCTGGATCCGACCGAGCCGGTGCCGCTGATTGCCTACCCCGCCCCCAGCCTCAGCCGGAAGCTGGCCATCGACGCGTTGGAGTCCGCTGGCAGGACTTGGCGGATCACCTGCACAACCCGGCAGATCAGCGGGGTGCTGGCCGCGGTCCGGGCCGGGATCGGGGTGGCAGTCATGCCGTCCTCGCTGGTGCCGGAGGACCTCAAGATCATCACCCGGCGCTTCGACCTGCCCCCGGTGGGCGACGTGGACTTCACCCTGATCCGAAATCCGCTGGCCAACACCGAGGTGATTGAGGCCTTGACCCAGACGATCGCGGGCCGGCCGCTGAAGCGCTCCGCCTGAACGGACCCGCCGGCGTCGGGGCCGGAAGCAGCGGCGCAGCCGGGGATACCTGCCCAGCGCCTGCGCCGATCCGTTGCGGCCTACGCGACCCGGCGCTGTACCTACTTGGATTGCATACTTACGCATGCCATTGATCCACCCGGATTCGTGGCATATCCTGAGTACGTTAACGGTCAAGCAGCGGCCAACAACATCGATTCAACATACGGATGCTGTCCTTGGGTCTGCCGCACGGCGACTTCCGGAGGCGTTCGGGATAGGCCGACAATGACGCCAGCCAATAACCCCCACCACAGTCCGCTCACCGCAGTATCGTCAGGCGGTGGCCTGAAGACTGCGAGCCCGCTCTCCCAAGCCGTACACCGCGGCTCAGCCGCCCACCACCCCCGCGGGGGCCAGCTGAACCCTCACCCGCCCACCCTTGTTGAGGCCGACTATGTGGGCAGCCCGTTCTGCGAACGCTGCGGGAACGACGAGTTCATCTACCTTGAGACATTTGTTCCTGCCACGCACCGGAGGGACGGCTCCATCAACAAGCTGGGCGAAGTCACCTACTTCTGCTCCGGATGCGACGACTTCTCCGCCCATGCGGTTCCTGCCTCGTGGGTTCCGCCAGGCTGGTACTTCGGCTGAGTCCAGTCCGGGGTAATCCGCGCCCCCAAAATCAATGAGCCGGGCGACCACTATTGGAGGGTGGTCGCCCGGCTCGTTTAATCCGCCTCCCGGGAGGCAATGCCTTAGATCAGTGCGTCGGTGATGTGGTTGGGGGTGCCGAACCGGTGGGCGGTGATGCTGATGGCTTGCTCGTGCAGGAAGGGCAACAGGTCAACATGTCCAGATTCGGTAGTCGGCTGGTGGTAGATGGCGAGATCGGGGCGTCCGCCGGTGGCCTGGGCCAGGACTGTGTGGTTGCCGCCAAGGAGCCTGATCCTTGTGGTTGTTGTTGTCTTCGCGGCGGCGAGCCAGTCGGCGTCGTTCTGCACCGTGGTGTCGATGCCGAGGCCGGAGAAGACCGTGTGCAGCTTGGCGGGGAGCGCCTCGCCGGTGGACACCGTCAGGGTTGAGCCGGCGAGGACTCCGGCCGCGACGGTCCGTACAAGGTGGGTGAGGGGTTCAGCGTCGGAGCGGCGGATGGTGACGGGCAGGGGCCGGTAGCGGAAGATGTTCCGCTCGGCGGCCAGCCCGGTGGCGTCCTTGGCGGTGCCAAACTCGTCCGCCCAGGCGCGGGCGTCCGAGCCCAGTGCACGCTGCAATGATTCGAACTCGACGGCGGCCATCTCGCTCCGGGCAGCCTGCAGGATCCGCTGGACGCCGGGGTGCCCGGGTTCGGTACTTTGGGCTGCGGAGCTGGGCTTGCTGGACCAGGTGCCGAGTCCGGTCAGGTAGTTCGGACCGCCGGCCTTGGTGCCGGCGCCGACGGCGGATTTCTTCCAGCCGCCGAAGGGCTGGCGCTGCACAATGGCGCCGGTGATGCCGCGGTTGACGTACAGGTTGCCCGCCTGGACGGTGTCAAGCCACAAGCCCACTTCCTCCGGATCCAGGGAGTGCAGACCGGACGTCAGGCCGTAGTCGATCTGGTTCTGGATCGCGATTGCCTCGTCCAGGGTGTCCGCGGTCATAACCCCAAGCACGGGGCCGAAGAATTCGGTGAGGTGGAAATATGAGCCGCGGCGCACGCCGTTGCGCACGCCCGGGCTCCAGAGCCTGCCGGTGTCATCAAGTTTCCGGGGCTCGACTGCCCAGGACTCGCCTTCGCCGAGTGTGGTGAGGGCGCTCAGCAGCTTGCCGTTGGCGGGTTCGATGATCGGGCCCATCTGGCTGGCCGGATCCTCCGGGTACCCGACCTGCAGGGACGTCACGGCGTCGACCAACTGGTGGTGGAAGCGCCTGGATTTCGCCACCGAGCCGACGAGAATCACCAGCGAGGCCGCGGAGCACTTCTGCCCGGCGTGGCCAAACGCGGAGTATGCGACGTCTTTGGCGGCGAGGTCGAGGTCCGCACTCGGGGTCACAATAATGGCATTCTTACCGCTGGTCTCGGCCAGCAGCGGCAGGTCCGGGCGGAACGAACGGAACAATTCGGCCGTTTCGTAGCCGCCGGTGAGGATCACCCGGTCCACCGCGGGGTGGCCGATCAGCTGCCGGCCCAGCTCCCGCTCGCCGAGCTGAACCATGGTCAGGACGTCCCTCGGGACGCCGGCTTCCCACAGGGCCTCGACCATCACTGCGCCGCTGCGGCAAGCCTGCCGGGCGGGTTTTATAACAACGGCGGAGCCTGCGGCCAGGGCCGCGAGGGTAGAGCCGGCCGGGATGGCCACCGGGAAGTTCCACGGCGGCGTCACGACCGTGAGTGTGGCCGGCACGAAGGTGGCGCCGTCGACGTCGTCGAGTTTGCGGGCTGATTCGGCGTAGTAGTGCGCGAAGTCAACCGCCTCGCTGACCTCGGGGTCACCCTGGTCGATGGTCTTGCCGGTCTCGCTCGCCATGACCTCAAGCAGTTCAGCGCGGCGGGATTCCAGGACGTCGCCGGCGCGGTGCAGGATTTCGGCCCGCTCGGCTCCGGACAGTGCGCCCCAGGCCTTGCCTTTCGCCACGGCGGTCGCGATGACGGTCTCGAGGCTAGCCTCGTCATGGATGGTGGCCGCTTCCACGGCGGCGTTGCCCAGGGTCGAGTGCGGAACCCGCTCCAGGATGGCCCGGCCCCAATCGCGGTTCGCCGGCAGCGACGGATCGGTGTCCGGGGTGTTCGCAAAAGCGTCGCGCGGCATCGGCATGGCCGGGAGGGCGCGGTTCTGCCGCCTGTTCGGGCCCGGCACCGTGCCGTCCAAGTCGGCGAGGGAGGCGAGGAAGCGCTCCTTCTCTCGCTCGAAGAGGGATCTGCTTTCTGGGGAGTTCCCCCCGAGTTCGAACACGGCGGACATGAAGTTTTCCTGGCTGGCGCCTTCCTCGAGGCGGCGGATCAGGTACGCAATCGCGACGTCGAACTCGGCCGGGTGCACCACTGGTGTGTAGAGCAGCAGCGAACCGACGTCCTTCCTGACTGCTTCCGCCTGGCCCTGGGCCATCCCCAACAGCATCTCGAACTCGATCCCGGACTCCACACCGCGCTGTTTGGCCAGCAACCAGGCGAACGCAATATCGAAGAGATTATGACCGGCCACACCGATCCGGATGTTGCCGATCCGGTCCGGGTGCAGCGCGTAATTGATGACGCGCTTGTAGTTGGTATCCGAATCCTGCTTCGTTCCCCAGGTGGCGAGCGGCCAGTCATGCAATGACGCTTCGACCTGCTCCATCGGCAGGTTCGCGCCCTTCACCACACGGACCTTGACCGCGGCACCCCCACCGGCGCGGCGCTCGGCAGCCCAGTCCTGCAGCCTGATCATCGCCGACAGCGCGTCCGGGAGGTAGGCCTGGAGCACAATTCCGGCCGCCAGGTTCTTGAACTCGGGCTTATCAAGGATCCGGGTGAAGACCGCGATGGTCAGATCCAGATCCTTGTATTCCTCCATGTCCAGATTGATGAACTTCGCCACCGGGAAGGACGCCGCCCTGGTGAACAGCGGGGTCAGCTTCTCCACCACATGCTCCACGGCCTCATCAAACGCCCACGGCGAGTGCGGGGCGACCGTCGAGGAAACCTTGATCGAGACGTAGTCAACGTCCGGACGGGCAAGGAGCGTATGGGTGCCCTCAAGCCGGCGGGAGGCCTCGTGCTCACCGAGCACTGCCTCGCCCAGGAGATTGACGTTGAGCTTGATGCCGTCCTTGCGGATCTTCGCGATGGCGGGACCGAGCTTGGCGTGGGTCGCGTCAACGATCAGGTGCCCCACCATCTCACGCAGCACCCGGCGTGCGATCGGGATAACCAAGCGCGGCAGCAGCGGGGCCATGGTGCCGCCGAGCCGGACGGCGCTTCGCATGTACCAGGGCAGGAAAGCGGGTACCTTGGGTGCCAGCGCCGCGAGGTTCCGCGCTGCAACTCCCAGGTCCTCGGGACGGACGACGCCGTCGACGAATCCGACGGTGAAGTCGAGGCCGTTCGGGTCCTTCAACACCCCGGCGAGCTGGGCAGCCGAGGCATCAACCGGAACGCTTGCCGCCGCGGACAGCCAGCGACGCACCAACCCGATCGTCTCTTCCGACAGGGCGGTGGCCTCGAGGACCGCAGAGTCGTCCGAAAAGGTTGTCTGCTCGGCCGCGTTGCCGGCCTTCACACCGGACTCCGTTGAAACGTTGGTCATGGCTGCACTCGTTCTTTCTCAAAAATGTGGACCGTTCTTGATTCAGTATGCGACCGGATTTTCATAAGATAAAGCGATGTTTTTCGAGCAATACTGGTCAGAAAATCGAACGTTTTGCCCGCCCCGCCAAACGACCCTCCCTCACCTCCGGCGCTGATTCGCACGGCCCTCCCTCACTTCCGTCGGGAAACCACGAAACCCTCTCCCACAAGATGAGAGAGGGTTCGCCGATCGTGGACCGGAGTTGAGGGAGCGTCGGGGGAAACACGACCGGAGCTGAGGGAGCGTCGGGGCTAGCCGATGTGGCGGTGCATCTCCACGGCTTCTTCGTGCCGGGGGCTGTCGGGATTCATCAGTGAGTGCTTTCGGCCGTAGCCGAAGTAGATGACAAGACCAACGACGAGCCAGACGCCGAATCGCAGCCAGGTCTCCCAGTGCAGTTGAAACATCAGGAACCCGGAAGCCAGTACACCGAAGGCCGGAACGAGGGGCATCAGCGGCAGCCGGAACGTGCGCGGGGCGTCGGGTTTTTTGTAGCGGAACACGATCACCGAGAAGCAGACGACGACGAACGCGGCCAGGATGCCGATGTTGGTCAGGTCGGCGACTGCCTTGATCGGGAATACCCCGGCCAGCAGTGCCGAAGCGACGCCGGCAATCCAGGTCACGCGCTGCGGGGTGCCGTGGCGGTCGGTCTTGGCGAACCAGCCGGGGAGCAGGCCGTCGCGGCTCATCGAGAACCAGACGCGGGTGACGCCGAGCAGGAAGGTGAGCATCACGGTCAGGATCGACAGCACGGCAAAGACCGAGATAATCGTGGCGATGACCGGCAGGCCGACACCGTTGAACGCGGAGGCGAAGCCGGCCTTGGGGTCGATGTCCTTGAAATTCTGCATGCCGGTGAGCACCAGGGTGGCGGCAACGTACAGGAGCATCGCGATGATCAGGGACATAATGATGGCCTTCGGCATGTGCTTTTTGCCGTCGGTCGCCTCTTCCGCTGCGGTACTCATGGCGTCGTATCCGAACACTGCGAAGAACACGGTGGCCGCGCCTGCCACCACCGGACCGAAGCCGCTGGGCATAAACGGGTTGTAGTTCCCCGTGTCGATGTAGAAGATGCCCAGGCCGATGATGAACAGGATCAGGACGACCTTGATCCCTACGGCTACAAGTTCGAAGCGGCCAAAAGTCTTGGTGCCGCGGGACAGGATCCAGGTCACGAGCAGGCAGACGGCGATCGCCGGGAGGTTGATGATTCCCCCGGTGCCCTCGTCCGGCGTCGCGGTCATCCAGGCGGGCATGTGCACGCCGATGCCGGTCAGGAACGCATCGAAATACCCGGAAATGCCGATGGCCACAACAGCCACGATCGCAATGTACTCCAGCAGCAGGTCCCAGCCGATGAACCAGCCGATGATTTCCCCGAGGGCCACGTAGCCGTACGTGTATGCCGAGCCGGCCCGGGGGATCATTCCGGCGAATTCCGCGTAGGACAGCGCGGCAGCCGCGGAGGCGAGGCCCGCGATCAGGAAGGAAAACAGTACGGCCGGTCCGACGCCGGGTTCGGACTCGCTGCCATGGGCCACCAGGCCCGCCAGGGAAAAGATGCCGACGCCGATGATACCGCCGACGCCGATGGCCGTCAGCTGCCATAGCCCAAGGCTCTTGAAGAGCCCGCTATGAAGGCTTTCTTCCTCGATGTCGTCGATTGGCTTGCGCCGCAAGATCGACCTGGTCATGTCTTGTGCGTTCATTTTCAGGGTCTCCCGTTTGGTGTGGCACCCATCAACCCACCCTGTGATGGGGGTAACTCAACGACAACAGTATGCAAGCCGGATTGCATTAGATAAAGTGAATTCTCCTAATCAATAACCATTAGATTTCACAAAGGAATAGCGATGCTGGATGTCCGGCGATTGCGCCTGTTGCGCGAACTGAAAATCCGCGGCACCCTGGTCGCGGTAGCGGAAGCGCTGCAGTACAGCCCGTCGTCGGTGTCGCAGCAGCTGGCACTGCTGGAAAAGGAGGCCGGCGTCGAACTGCTTCGCAAAACCGGTCGCCGGGTTCAGCTCACCCCGCAGGCCGAAGTCCTGGTAGCCCACACGGCCCATTTGCTGGAAACGCTGGAACAGGCCGAGGCGGACCTGGCAGCCTCCCTCACGACAGTGACCGGCACCGTTCGGATGGCCGTTTTCCAGTCCGCGGCGCTGGCACTGATGCCTGACGCGCTCACCCGTATGTCCTCACGCTATCCCGAGGTGAGGGTTGAAATGACCCAGCAGGAACCCGAAACGGCACTCCACGAAACGTGGGCCCGCGATTTCGACCTGGTGATTGCCGAGCAGTACCCCGGACACGCAGCACCCCGGTATGCCGAGCTCGACCGCGTCCGGCTCACAGGCGATGCGATCCGCCTCGCGGTTCCGCCCGCCGCCGCCGACCGCGCGGCAATAACGTCCCTCGCGGAGACCGCCGGGATGGCGTGGGTGATGGAACCCCGCGGGGCCGCGTCGCGGCATTGGGCAGAGCAGGCTTGCCGCAGCGCCGGCTTTGAGCCCGACGTCCGGTTCGAAACGGCTGACCTGCAGGCGCAGATCCGGCTGATCGAATCCGGCAACGCCGTGGCCCTTATGCCTGACCTCGTCTGGACCGGAAGAGGCACGACGGCGGATCTGATCACCCTGCCGGGTGATCCGCACCGGACCATCTTCACTTCGGTGCGGCGTTCCAGCGTCAAGCGCCCGGCAATCCTGGCCGCGCGAGAGATCCTGGCCGAGACCGCCGCGTCCATCCCGCCCGCGGGCCCGTAATATGGCGGGTCGGCGCCCCCTGGCGCACAGCGCCGCCGGCGGACCGGCGCTAGACTGGTGGCGTTATGAACCGCACAATATTCAAGTCCAAAATCCACCGCGCCACGGTCACGCACGCGGACCTCCACTACGTCGGATCGGTCACCGTGGACCTGGATCTGCTGGACGCCGCCGACATCCTTCCCGGCGAGCTGGTATCCATCGTCGACGTCACCAACGGTGCCCGGCTTGAGACGTACACAATCGCCGGCGAGCGCGGTTCCGGGGTCATTGGCATCAACGGTGCCGCCGCACACCTGATGCACGAGAACGACATCATCATTCTGATCACCTACGCCCAAATGACCACGGACGAGGCCAAGGCCTATCGTCCCAGGGTGGTCCATGTGGATAAGGACAACAACATCGTCCAGATCGGCTCCGACCCCGCGGAGGCTCATACGCCGGGGACCATGCGTCCGCCGTTCGCGCTGGATAACGCAACACTTAGCTGACGCCGAGCCGCCGCGCCGGCGGAGTGTCCACGCCGTAACGGGCACCAGGAGTAAATAAAGCTGATTACTCTTGGCAGGTGACTGCCACCCTATGCCTGACGCCGACGGCCACCACATGCTAGGCGTTCTCGCCGGATTCTTTGTGGTGTGGTGCATCATCCTGGTGGGCATGTTCGTCGGCCGGCGCGGGATCCTGGGTACGAACGCCCGCTCCGTGCTCAGTGCGTTGACCTTCTTTGTTGCCAGCCCCGCACTGCTTTTCGAAACGCTCGGCAAGGCTCGTCTGGACGACGTCTTCGCGGCGCCCCTGCTGGTCACAGCAGCCGGTGCCATCACCACTGCGGCGCTTTTCTTCGTCATTGTCCGCGTCCTCCTGAAGCGTTCCGTGCCGGAATCGCTGATGTCCTCGATGGGCGCCTCGCTGGCCAATTCCGCCAACCTAGGCATCCCGATCGCCGTCTTCGTCCTTGGCGACGCCAGCTACGTGGCTCCCCTGCTGATCTTCCAGCTGGCCTTCTTTACGCCGCTTTTCCTGATGGCCCTCGACGCCACAACAAGCAACCACCGGACCACACCGCTGGGTTTCGGGCTGATGATCCTGCGAAATCCGATGATCGTGGGCTCCGGACTCGGACTGCTCGTGGCGGGGACCGGCTGGCGGGTCCCCGATCTCGTGATGCAGCCAATCCACCTGATCGGCGGCGCCGCGATTCCGGCCATGCTGATCGCCTTTGGCATGAGCCTCAATGGGTCCCGGCCCCTGCAGGCCTCGGCGGGCCGGCGTCTCGACACCCTGCTGGCAAGCGGGTTCAAGCTCGTTGTGCATCCCGCGCTGGCTTACGTTTTCGCGCGCTTCCTCCTTGGCATGGAAGAGCAAGCGCTTTTTGCGGTGGTGGTCACGTCGTCGTTACCCACGGCGCAGAACGTGTTCGTTGCCGCAAGCCGCTACCAGACCGGGCTCACGGTCGCGAAGGACACCGTGCTCGTCACCACAGTCGTTGCCGTGCCCGCCATGATCTGCGTGGCACTGCTCCTCGCCTGATACCGGCCAGGCCGTGCCCGGGGTTGTTTCCCGCGCCGGTAGGCTGGGACCGGCTTTGGCCGGCCCGCGGAGATCCGGGGCACCAGCACAATATGGGGACAAGATGCACACACTCAGAACGCGCAGCAGCGGCGCATCCGGCGCCGTCGACTGGATCGTTGCCGGGCTGGCAGGACTGCTGCTGGTCTCGGCCACGGCCTGCGCCGCGCCCGGGACCGCTCCGGCTGCCGCCCCGGCGGCCACCGCGGGCGCTACAGCACAGGCGGAGCCAGGGACCCCGGCGCCGGCCACCTCGCCCGCGGACATCGCCGCCGGCCCGCCCGCCGGCAACGCCCTTGACGAATTGGCCACGATTCCGGTCAAGGGCCGGGCACCCAAGACGGGTTACTCACGCGAAGAGTTCGGCCAGGCCTGGGCCGACGTCGACCGCAACGGGTGCGACACCCGCAACGACGTGCTGCGCCGGGACCTGACAGCCCTCGCCCTCAAGCCCGGCACCGGGGAGTGTGTGGTCCTCTCCGGCGTCCTGAACGACCCGTACACGGGGACCCTGATCAATTTCCTCCGCGGCAGCACCACCAGCGCCGCCGTGCAGATTGACCATGTGGTGGCCCTCAGCGACGCCTGGCAAAAGGGCGCCCAGCAACTCACCGCGGCCCAGCGGCTGTCCCTGGCCAACGACCCGCTGAACCTGCTCGCGGTGGACGGCCCCAACAACCAGCAAAAGAGCGACGGCGACGCCGCCACTTGGCTGCCGCCAAACAAAGCCTTCCGCTGCGACTATGTTGCCCGGCAGATCTCCGTCAAGTCCGGCTACGGCCTGTGGGTCACCCAGGCCGAGCATGATGCGATGGCACGGATCCTGGGCGGCTGCCCGGACACAACAATCCCTGCCGGCACAGGTACGGCCACCCCCAACATGCCGGCCCCGGCGGCGCCAGTTCCCGCCGCCACGGGCCCCGCAGCCCCGGGCCCCGCAGCCCCGGGCCCCGCAGCGCCGGGCCCCGCAGCGCCGGGCCCCGCAGCGCCGGGCCCCGCAGCGTCGGGCCCCGCAGCGCCGGCGGCCGTGTTCTACGCGAACTGCGCCGCTGCCCGGGCGGCCGGGGCCGCGCCGCTGCGATCCGGCCAGCCGGGCTACCGCGAGCAGATGGACGGCGACCGCGACGGGGTTGCCTGCGAATAGGGATATCGGGGTCCGGAACCTAGTTCTTCGGCAGCGCGTCCAGCAGACGGGCGCACCGGATGAAACCCAGGTGCGAGTACGCCTGCGGATGGTTTCCCAGGTGCGTTTCGGTGCCCGGGTCGTACTCCTCCGGCAGCAGCCCGGTCGGCCCAAACAGATTGACCAGCTGGTCGAACAGGTCCCATGCCTCCTCGATGCGCCCCACCGCCACGTACGCCTCAATGAGCCAGGTGGTGCAGATGTGGAAGCCGCCCTCCAGTCCGGGCAGCCCGTCGTCGTAGCGGTAGCGGAACACCGTGGGGCCCACCCGCAGCTCCCGTTCCACCGCCGTGACGGTGTCCAGGAAGCGCTGGTCCGCGACGTCCAGGAGGCCGGAGAGCCCAATGTGCAGCACCGCAGCGTCCAGATCCGGGCTGTCGTAGGCCACCGTGTAGGACGCGGCGCTCTCATCCCAGCCCTCGCGCAGGACTTCGTCCCGGATGAGCGCCGCAGTGGACGCCCACTGCGGCAGCGGCGTCCGTCCGTGCCGGGCGGCGGTGCGCAGCGCCCGGTCCAGAGCCACCCAGCACATCACCTTGGTATATATGTGGTGCCGGGGCGCCCGCCGGGCTTCCCAGATTCCGTGGTCCGCCTCCTGCCAGCGGGTTAGGACGGCAGCCGCCATCTGGACCATCAGCTCCCAATGGGCCTCGGCCAGTTCCCCCTGCCGCGCGCTCAGGGCATCAATGAGCTCGGCGATCGGCCCGAAGACGTCAAGCTGCACCTGGTGGTCGGCGGCATTGCCGATCCGCACCGGCCGGGAGCCCGCGTAACCGGGCAGGCTCTCGATAATAGCCTCGGTTGACAGCGGAGCCCCGGTAACCGAATACAGCGGGTGCAGCCACTCCGGGCCCGGAGAGTGGGCAAGGATCCGGCCCAGCCAGGCCAGGAACCCCTCAGCCTCCGACGTCGAGCCGAGGTCCACCAGCGCGTTAACCGTCATCGAGCCGTCCCGCAGCCAGCAATACCGGTAGTCCCAGTTCCGCGTGCCGCCGATCCCCTCCGGCAGGGAGGTGGTGGGCGCCGCCAGCACCGCACCGGTGGGCTCGTGCACCAGGGCCCGGAGCACCAGGGCGGACCTGCGGACCAGGGACGGTTTCACCGCGGGCAACTGCAGCGCCTGCACCCAACGCCGGGAATGATGCGCGACGGCGGCACGGCGGGAGTTTTCCTCGGGCGGCGCCGCGCGGTGGAGTTCCGTGTCGCCGCAGCGCAGGTTCAGCACCACCGGACCGTGCCGCAACTCAACCTCTGCTGTCGCGCTGGCGTGGCGGCCGTCGGAGGTGATCCTGAAGCTGGCACCTGGGGCAAGCAGGATCATCGGGTCGGCGGTCCCCACCACGTGCAGCTCTGATCCACGGGCCGCCATGCTGAAGTGCGCGTTGGCATAGTCCGGACGGGGCGCAAAGACAATCCGCGCAGTCCCCGTTCCGGAAAGCACCCGGACCAGGCTGGTGACACCCTCCGGCGCCGGTTCAAGGTAGTCGGTGACTGTCACGTCGGCCCAGCGGGTTTCCACGATCATCGTGCTGTCCACATAGCGCTGCCCCAGGACCTGCGAGGCCTTGACCGGTTCGACCGAAAAGTGGCCGGCAGCGTCACCGCCGAGCAGATGCGCAAAGAGCGATCCGGAATCCGGCAGCGGGTGGGTCATCCAGCAGATTTTGGCATCCGGGGTGATAAGGGCAGTGGACGAGCCGTTGCCGATCATGGAATGCCGCTCCAGTCCGACGGCGTCCTCTCCGAAGAGCCAGGCCCGCCGCAGTTCAAAGAGGATGGCCAGCACCCGGGCGAAGGACTCGGGGTCCGGAAGCCGATGCGGCGCCAGGGTGGGTCCCGCCCCCACCCGCAGCGCCATGTCCGGCCCGCGCAACGTCGCCATTGCCAGCTCATCGCTCGCGGCGTCTCCCGCGTAGAGGGCTGCGCTGACGCCGAGCATGGAGCGCAACTGTTCCAGGGCGCCTGCCTTGGCCGGTTCCACCACGGAAAGGTCCAGCACCGAACCGTCCACAATCAGGGCCAGCCCATGCGCGCGGGCTATCACCTGCGCTTGCGCGGTGGCGAGTGCAACGACGTCGGCAGCTGCCGGGCGGGTGTGCACCGACACGGCGACGGGTTTCCGTTCGATGGTGATTCCCCGGTAGGCGCCCACAGTTTCGGCAAGGGCCTGGCCGGCTTGCTGCAACACTGATTCGGTCGCCAGGGACAGGCCGTGGGCATAACCCATGTCGAACTCGGCACCGTGCGAGCCGACCAGGTGGACCTCGGCCGGGAGCCGGGAGACTGCGGCCAGGTCGCGCAGGGAACGCCCCGAGATGACGGCGGCATGGGTGTTGGGGAGCGCCGCCAGCGCACGGAGGGCAATCGCCGCGCTGCCCAGCGGCAGGGTCTCGGTGGAAATGCCTTCCGCCGCGCACAGGGTCCCGCCGTAGTTGCACGCCACGAGTAGCGCCGGGGTGCGGGCCAGGATCTTAAGTTCCGCCAGGAGTTGCGGCGTCAGCCCGTCGTCGGCGGCGTTGGTCTGGACAAAGGCCCGGAGCAGGCCCAGCGGCAGGGACTTCGTCAGGAGGGCAGAGTCCGCCAGGGACTGGTTGAGCGGAGTGGGCATGTGCGGAGTCCTTTGGTTGGTCCCCCATGCCTGCCTTGAGTGCGCCCGCTGCCGGGCGTACTCCCAGTATTCGCTGCACCCGGTTTCCTTCGGGTGTCCCGGCGGTTGCAGTTATGTAAATTCCGCAACTGCCGGGACCCGCATCGGACGCCGACGGTGGCTGGACGCCGGAGCCTAGACCCGCACAAGTCCTGCGACGTCGGCCAGGAGCTGTACCGAACGCAGCCTGGAATCGGTGGCATTGCTCTGGTGCGCGACGATCAGCTCGTCGGCGTCAGCATGCGCGGCGAATCCGTCCAGGTATTCCAACACGGCGTCGGGGGTGCCCACGGCCGAGTACTTCATCATCTGGGCGATGTGCTGGCCCTGCGGCGACTCCAGGACCATGTCCGCCTCGTCGTCGCTGAATTCGCGGCCGTTGCCGAAGAACAGTGAGACCCTGGCGCGTTTGGTCGCTTGGAAGTTCTGCTGCGCCTCGGCTGCGGAATCCGCCGCGATCACGTTGACGCCGGCAATCACGTGCGGGGCGTCCAGCTGCGCGGACGGCTGGAAGTCGCGGCGGTAGATGGCTACGGCGTCCCGCAGAGCGTTCGGCGCAAAATGCGAGGCGAAGGCGTAGGGCAGGCCCAGCTGCGCAGCGAGCTTGGCGCCGAACAGGGAGGATCCCAGGATGTACAGGGGCACATTGGTGCCCTTGCCCGGGGTGGCTTCCACGCCCTGGATGCGGGTGGGGCCGGTCAGGTAGCCCTGGAGTTCCAGCACGTCCTGCGGGAAGCTGTCCGAAGACATCGGGTCGCGGCGCAGGGCACGAAGCGTATTCTGGTCGCTGCCGGGCGCACGGCCCAAGCCAAGGTCGATCCGTCCAGGGTGCAGGGTCTCGAGGGTGCCGAACTGCTCGGCGATAGTCAGCGGTGAGTGGTTTGGCAACATCACCCCGCCGGCGCCGAGGCGGATACTTTCGGTGTGCGCGGCAACGTGGGCGATCAGCACACTGGTGGCCGACGAGGCGATGGCCGACATGTTGTGGTGCTCGGCGTACCAGACGCGCCGGTACCCCAGCTTCTCGGCGAGTTGCGCCATGGCCACGCTTCCCGCCAGGCTCTCGGCCGCCGTCTGGCCCTTACCGATGGTTGCCAGGTCAAGGATGGAAAGCGGAACAGTCACGGAAAAGCCGGCCTTTCGTAGCGGGGAATTCTCAGTAGCCGCACCGGATCCCGGTGCGGGCACACTGTAGACAACGACGCCGGGCCCCGGGATATTTCTGTGCCAGCTGTGGCGTCCCCCATGCTCTTTCCGGGCTGAGGCTCAAGGAGGGGGATAGTTGCAGCCCCGTCCGCCGGAGCCGAACTCCGGCACTGCGACGCGTCCGGAATACTCAGCTGGCTCAGGGAGTTGCCGCCCCTATGAGCCATAACAACTCACAGCATCCGCAAACATCCGCCACGATCGCGCTCAAGGACCTGGGCACCGTCCATCGGCTGGGATTCGGCGCCATGAGGATTGTTGGGGACGGCGTCTGGGGCGAGCCAGCCGACCGCAACGCCGCCATCGCCGTCGTCCGCCGTGCGGTTGAGCTCGGTGTCGACTTCATTGACACCGCTGATTCGTACGGGCCCAATATCAGCGAGGAAATCCTGGCCGAGGCACTGCACCCGTACAAGGCGGGGTTGAGGATCGCCACCAAGGTCGGGTTCACCCGTACCGGCCCGCACGAGTGGGTGCCGCTGGGCCGGGCCGAATACCTGCGCCAGCAGACCGAACTGAGCCTGAGAAAACTGAAGGTCGACGCCCTGGATCTGCTCCAGCTGCACCGGATCGACCCCAAGGTAGACCCGGAGGAGCAGTTCGCTGTGCTTCGTGACCTGCAAAACGAGGGCAAGGTGAAGGCCTTGGGCCTGTCCCAGGTCAGCGTCGCAGAGCTCGAAGCAGCCGGTAAGTACTTCACCGTTTCCACCGTGCAGAACCGCTACAACCTGACCGACCGCAGCTCCGAGGACGTGCTGAACTACGCCGAGGAGAACGGGATCGGATTCATCCCCTGGGCGCCGATCTCCGCGGGCGAACTTGCTCAGCCCGGCGGCCCGCTGGATGAGGCTGCCAAGCGGCTGGGCGCCACCACTTCGCAGGTGGCCCTCGCCTGGCTGCTGCGCCGCTCCCCAGTGATGATGCCGATCCCCGGAACCGGTTCGGTCAAACACCTCGAAGAGAACCTGGCCGCTGCCGGCGTTGTCCTGGACGACGCCACCTACGCCGAGCTCCAAGCCGCCCACTAAGTCCCCAATATCAACGCCGGCCCCGTGGCCGGCAGAACAGGAGCCTGACATGGCTAACATCCTGATGGTCGTATCCGCCGCCGATTCCCTCACCATGCGCGACGGGAGCGAACACCCCACCGGCTATTGGGCTGAGGAACTGGTCGTTTCGCATCAGACCCTGCTCGACGCCGGGCACACCGTCCACCTCGCCACCCCGGGCGGCGCCAAGCCCACTGTTGACCAGGTCAGCCTCGCACCCGAGGCCGCCGGCGGCGAGGAACGGGCGAACGGATTCCGCGACTACATCGCCACGATCGACGCTGAGCTGTCCGCGCCGCTGGTGCTTGCCGACGTCAGCATCGCCGGCTACGACGCGGTCATTATGCCCGGCGGCCATGGCCCGATGACCGACCTTTACGAGGACAAGGACCTTGGCAAGCTCCTGGTTGCGGCGAACGCCGACGGCAAAGTCATCGCACCGTTCTGCCACGGCCCGGCCGGCCTGTTGAGCGCCACGGACGACGCCGGGGCGTTTGCTTTCGCCGGCCGCCGCCTCACCGTGTTCACGAACGAAGAGGAACTCAACGGCGGCACCGGCCCCAACACGCCGTGGTTCGTGGAGGACGAGCTGAAGGACAAAGGCGCCATCGTCGAAACGGCGGCTGCCTGGAGCTCCCACGTTGTGCGCGACGGCAACCTGATCAGCGGCCAGAACCCGCAGTCCAGCGAGGCTGTGGCGAAGGAAGTTCTCAAGGCCCTCGCCGAATAGCAGCATAAAAACAACATCCGCTGAAGCCGGGTCCGGGCCGCCGGACCCGGCTAAGCTGTCCGCATGGCCATCAAATCCACCGCAGACAAAGTCGCCACCATCCAGCAGGGCTACACCCTTCAGGGGCCCACAATTGAGCTGGGTGCCGCGATCGTCGACGGCGAGGTCCACAAGGACGCTCCTGTCCGGCTCCCGTTGTCCATGATGAACCGCCACGGACTGGTGGCCGGGGCAACGGGCACGGGTAAGACCGTGACCTTGCACATGATGGCGGAACAGCTTTCCACCGCCGGGGTCCCGGTGTTCCTGGCGGACATCAAGGGGGATCTCTCCGGGCTGGCTACAGCCGCCACCGGCAGTGAGAAACTCATCACGCGCACGGCGGGGATCGGGCAGCCCTGGTCCGGCAAAACGTTCCCGGTGGAGTTCCTGGCCCTGGGCGGGGACGGCACCGGGATCCCGGTCCGCGCCACTATCACCTCCTTTGGGCCCGTCCTGCTTTCCCGCGTTATGGAGCTCAACGAAACGCAGGAATCGAGCCTGCAGCTGGTCTTTCACTTCGCGGACAAGAACCAGCTCGAACTGATCGACCTCAAGGACCTTCGCGCGGTCATCCAGTTCCTCACGTCCGCGGAGGGCAAGGACGAACTTGAGGAACTCGGCGGGCTTTCGAAGTCGACCGCCGGCGTTATCCTGCGCGAGCTGATCACCCTTGAGGCGCAGGGTATGGAGAAGTTCTTCGGCGAACCCGAGTTCGACACCGCAGAACTTTTGCGCACCGCCCCGGACGGGCGCGGCGTGATCACCTGTCTGGAGCTGCCCACCCTGCAGACCAAACCGATGCTGTTCTCGACGTTCCTGATGTGGCTGCTGGCCGATCTGTTTGAGGACCTGCCCGAGGCCGGCGACCTGGACAAGCCCAAGCTTGTGTTCTTCCTGGACGAAGCCCACCTGCTCTTCAACGGCGCCTCGAAGGCGTTCCTGGCTGCGATCACCACCACCGTACGACTGATCCGGTCCAAGGGTGTTGGCATCTTCTTCGTGACCCAGACCCCCAAGGATGTTCCCGCCGACGTCCTGGGGCAGCTCGCGAACCGGGTGCAGCATGCCCTCCGGGCCTATACGCCCGAGGACGCGAAGGCGCTCAAAGCCACCGTCTCCACCTTCCCGGTGAGCGATTACGATCTGGCGGAAACCCTTACTTCCGCCGGGATCGGCGAGGCGGTCGTTACCGTGATGAACGAGAATGGTGCCCCGACGCCGGTCGCACTCACCCGGCTGCGCGCGCCGGAATCGGTGATGGGTCCCAGCGCCGACGCGTTGATCGCCAGCACCGTGGCCGGCTCCGCATTGCTGGCCAAGTACGGCACCGCCGTCGACAATGTCTCCGCCTATGAAAAGATCTCCGGGAAAGCTTCGCCGGATACGGGACCCGCCGCCCCGGCTCCCGCCGGTGCCGCCAGCACCGACGTCGACGCCGAAGCCCGGCGGATCGAGGAGGAAATCCTGGGCCGTCCCAGCAGCCGGCCCGCCGCGGCGCCCGAACCACGCGAACCCCGCGAGTCGCACCGGCAGTCCCAGCGCAGCCCGGCGGCGGACGGCGGCAGAGCCGGCGACCTTTCCGGTGTCCTGGGTGGCGCCCTGGGCGGCGGGCTGAAAAGCATGGCACGCTCGCTGGGAACCCAGCTCGGCCGCGAACTGCTGCGCGGCGTCTTCGGTACCGCCCCGAAGCGCCGCCGCTAAGGTCCGGCGGGACGGCGTCCCCAGCCCACGCGATCCGTGCGGGCCGGGCGCGTCCCTAACGACAAGGGAATTCCTGCAGGGTGCAGGTAACGTATGGTAAGTGCAAATGAGTCAGGCGTTGGTCAGGATCGCAGCCGGGTGGCTGCTGGGCCTGATGCTTGCCGTGGCCGGGGGCATCGTGACGGTCAATCTGGTCAACGGATCCCTGGCAAGCCCGCAGCAACCTGTCCGGGAGTATCTGGCTGCCCTGCAAAACGGCGAGGGCGGGAAGGCCCTCGGCTTACTGCATGCTTCCGTTCCGCAGAGCAACGCGGCCATGCTGGACGGCACCGCGCTCCAAACGGCCGCGGCCCGGATCAGCGGCGTGAAGTACGGCGCGGCCGAGGACCGCGGCGGCAACCAGGTGATGGTCCCGATTGACTACACGATTGACGGCAGCCAACTGCGGACCGAATTCCTGCTGGAACGCTCGGGAACCGAGTGGTTGTTCTTCCACAAGTGGGCTATTGTTCCCGCTGCGCTGCCGGTCTTGAACGTCACAGTGGTCAACTCCAGCGAGGCGATCCTCAACGGGGTTCCGGTGAACATGCCCAGCGGCAGGAATTCCTTCGCGGCTTTTTACCCGGGCGAGTACGAGGCGTCCCTCTCCGGTGAGTACTTCTCCGCCGCACCGACCAAAGCCACACTCTCCGGCCGCGATGTCCCCGCCGCTCCGCTGAATCTGCTGACCGAAGCCACCGACGGGCTGAAGCAGGCGGTGGACGCCAAGGTAAAGGAGTTCCTGGACACGTGCGCCGACACTGCGGACAAAGAGCAGAAGCTCCAGCCGGACTGTCCGTTCTACCACACCACCTTCAACCAGGTGGTTCCCGGCACGATCGACTGGAGTATCACCGAATACCCCACCATCAGCATCGAACCGTTCGGCGGACGCTGGGTGGTTGCCCCACTGAACGGCACGGCGCGGATCACGGCCCGGCAGGTGGACCTGTTTAGCGGGGCAACCACCGAACTGAACGCCGTCCACGACTTCAGCTTCACCACCCGCCTGGACGTGGACGCCGACTCGGTCAAGGTCACACCGCTGCTGAGCTACTAGCACGGGTCAGACCGCGAAGACCGCCGCATCCTGGTCCCGGCCGCCCGCACCCTGCACGGAGGGCCGGGCACATTCCGTCCGGCGGCACCAGCCAGGACTTCAGTCCATCCCGCGCAGGTCCAGTACCAGTTCGGTGTCGCCGTCGGCCTGCAGCAGCACCGGGATGCCCCAGTCCTGCTGGTAAAGGTGGCAGGCGGCGTGGTCCGGGATCTCCCCGTCAGCTTCCTCGGGTCCGTCGCAGGCAGCGGCGCGGGCGGTAATATGCAGGACACCTTCCGGAACGTCGGAGGCTAGTTCCAGGGTGCGCATCAGGCCCACCGAAGTCCCCCCGCCGGCCACCAGCAGTTCCGGCGGGGTGGAGGAGATCTTCAACTGGGTGGGGTCGCCCCAGCGGTGGTCCAGTTTCTGGCCGGTGGGGGCTGTGAAGCGGACGGTGAGCTCAAGCTGCCCGGGCGCCACCGGGCTCTTGGGCCGCTGGGTCTGGGCTGCGCCCTCGTCCACCTGTTGCGCTTCCTTGGGGATGGGAACATAGACCAGTTGGTGCTTGTTCGCTTCCACCACTACCAGGAGCGGCTCGGCGCCGGCCACCTGGGTGTGGTCCACAATCACGTCAGAGGGTTCCGAGAGCCCACGCGCCAGGGTGGAGACGGTGCCCGCGACCGGGTCATAGCGGCGGACCGCACCGTTGTAGGTGTCTGCGATGGCTACCGAGCCGTCCGGCAGTACCGTCACACCCAGCGGGTGCTGCAGCCGGGCCTCGGCGGCCTGCCCGTCGCGGAAGCCGAAGTCGAACAGGCCCTTGCCGATGGCCGACTCGACGGTGATGGCGCCGCCGTCGCCGACTATGAGCTTACGCAGCGCTGAGGTTTCCGAGTCCGCCACCCAGATGTTGCCCTCGGTGTCCTCGGCGAGGCCTGAGGACTGGGCGAACCATGCTTCCGCCGCCGGGCCGTCAAGGAGTCCCTCGAGGCCATTTCCGGCGATGATGGACACGGCGCCGGAGCGCGGGTCGAAGCTGAAGATCTGGTGCACCCCGGCCATGGCGACCACCACGGCGTTGAGTTTGCTGGACCAGACAACGTCCCAGGGCGAGCTGAGCGAAACGCGCAGCGGATCCGCCTCGAGCCGGGCGCCGTAGGCGGCGCCTTCCTCATCCACCCGGGCCGGTCCGGTCTCCAGCAGCCGCTGCACGCCGTTGCCGGCCAAGGTGCTGACGGCTCCGTCGGCCAGGGACAGCCCGCGCAGGCGGTGGTTCACGGAATCGGCGATAACGACGTCGTACCCTGCCGCCGCCGCGGCATCCGCCGGGAGCAGCACCAGACCCTGCGGTTCGTTGAAGCGGGCTGCAGCGGCGTTACCGTCGGCATGGCCCTTCTCGCCGGACCCGTAGGTGGCAAGCACAGTCTGGAAGTCAGTGGAGAGTTCTACCAGGCGGTGGTGCCCGGTGTCGGTGACGAGCCAGGAACCTGCTTCCGAAGCATCTCCGGCGCCACGGCCAGCGGGAAGGTACAGGGCCTTGCCCGGAAACCTCAGGGTGTCCGACGTCGGCTCCGGCGCCACATAGGGCCCGTCGCCCCGGTGCAGCGTGCCCTTGGCTTCGTGCTCGGCAATCAGCTCCGGAATCAGAACGGCGAGACCATCCGCGTGGCCTTCACCGGAGAGGTGCGCCACGATGTAGCCCTCTGGGTCAATGACCACCAGGGTGGGCCAGGCCCGGGCCGTGTAGGCCTTCCAAGTGTCCAACTCTGGATCATCGAGGACCGGGTGGCTGATCTCATAACGTTCGACGGCAGCCGCCAAGGCCACCGGATCCGCCTCGTGCTCGAACTTGGGAGAATGCACCCCGACGGTGACGAGGACATCGGAGTACCGCTGTTCCAGCGGGCGGAGTTCGTCAAGTACGTGCAGGCAGTTGATGCAGCAGAAGGTCCAGAAGTCCAGCAGCACGATTTTGCCGCGCAGGGATTCCAGGTCCAGTGACTTGCCGCCGGTGTTGAGCCAGTTGCGGCCCACCAGTTCGGAGGCCCGGACCCGGAGGTGGGTGCGTACAGTTTCGGTCATGAGCGTCCTTCCAGCTTTGAGCTGCGTTCGTCCAGCCGGGCATCGCGCTCGGCCAACTTGGCAAACATATCGTTGTAAGCAGTGAGATCGGCGTTGTTATTCCGGTCCGCCGCCCGGTCGGTGCGCTTCGACTCGCGCGCGTCGGAACGGGACCACATCACGGCGACGCCGATCGCCACCAGCAAGGTGGGCACCTCGCCGATGCCCCAGGCCACCGCGCCGCCCATCTGCTGGTCCAGCAGCGCTGAAGGGCCCCAGGCCCGGCCCAGGTTGCCGAAGTAGTCCGCGGCCAGCAGCCCGGTACCGCCCATGATCGCTACACCGAAGAAAGCGTGAAAACCCATCGTGGCCAGCAGCAGCAGCAGCCGCATCGGGTAGGGCGCACGCCGGGGCAACGGGTCGGTTCCGAGCATGGTCAGCACAAAGATGTAGCCGGTGAGGGCGAAATGCAGGTTCATCAGCTCGTGACCCACGTGGTCGCGCATCGCGTAACCAAACGCATCCGAGTAGTAGAACAACACGATCGAACCGGCAAAGTTGGCGGCGGCGAACAGCGGATGCGTCACGAGCTGGGAGAACTTCGAATGGATGAAGATAAGCAGCCACTCGCGCGGGCCGCGGGAGCTGTCCCGTCGCGGCGTCAGCGCACGCAGTGCCAACGTTATGGGGGCCCCGAGGACCAGGAAGATGGGAACCACCATGGTCAGTGCCATGTGGTCCACCATGTGCGCGGAGAACATCACCCGGCCGTAGACGGCTGGCGGGCCGGAAGTCACATAGCTCAAGAGCACAAGCCCGATCACCCAATTGACTGCCCGGAACCAGGACCAGGAATCCCCACGCCGGCGGATTTTCCGCAGGCCCAGGATGTAGGTGGCGAGGCCAAAGGCCGCCGCAGTGAGCCACAGCCAGTCAGGACGCCACTCTGTCAGCCAGCGCTCCGGGGTGAGCTCCGGTGGCAGTTCGTAGCCGGACAGAATGAAGGCCGGCGAGGCGGCCGGCAACAGGGCCGGATCTTGCGGCGGTGCCGATCGGCCAAGCGCGACGGCGATGCCCGATGTCGCGCCCATGATCAGCAGCTCAGCCACCACAAGCTGCCAGAGCACACGACGGGCGGACAGGCCGCCGGCGTGGCTACCGAGCTGCGGGATCACCCACCGCCGGTGCATTAGTCCGATGCCGCCAAGGACCAGGGTGGCCGCTGCCTTGGCCAGGATCAACTGCCCATAGGAAGAACCGAGGAGATTGTTCCAGGACGTGAGGCGGATGCTGGCGTTGATCACCCCGGAGGCGAAGACCATGATGAAGGCGAAGCCCGCCAGTGCGGAGAAGCGCCTGAGCGTCGGCTCGGTGATGTCCCGGCGGCCACCGGCCGCCCGCTCCGCCGTTGTGCCGCCCAGCACGCCGGAGAGCAAGGCCAGGGTGATGATGCCCCCCACCCAGGCCGAGACCCCAACCAGATGCAGCCCGAGCGAGTTAATGGCACCTTCATGATCAGCCGAACTGGCGGAGTGGCCGATCAGCGCCGATGGGACGAGCCCGACCAGCGAGAGAACCAGGGTTGCCGCCAGTCCTCCCATCGAGCGGACGCCGAAGAGCGCAGTGGTGACCACGGCTGCGATGATGACAACGGCCAGCCAGGCGCGGCCGGTTTCGATGTCCGTCATAAAGTAGACCAAAGAGCGGGTGAATTCCGGATCACCGGAGATCGGTTGGCCGGCGATGTCCGAGTAGCTCATTACGAGCACGGCAACCGCTGACAATGTCCAGAGGGCCCCCGCGGCGGCGGCGACAGCCAGCGCGCGGCTGAAGGCCGGATGCTCCGGGGCGTCCGGTGCCTTGGAACGGGACCCGGCGAAGGACCGCGGCAGGACGCCGACGGCGAACAGCAATCCGCCGATCACGGTGGCAAGCGAGACGTTATGCACTGCCTTGCTGACCGGCAGGCCCCAGCGCACCATGGCGCCCGGGTCGGAGACCGACCGCGCTGCAGCGGCGCCGGAGAACAGCAGGGCCGCCACAAGGCCGAGGAACAACGCGGCGAGTCCGGCGTACAGCCAACCCCTGGAGACAGCTGCAGGGCCCGCAACAGCACTTCGCGCTCCCCCCGTAGGGGCAGGAGCGGCGGCGGCGGGGCGGGGTTTTGCTGCGGAAGGCACAGCTCCATTGTCCGCTACGCCCCGCCTGCTCACCGAATCGAGCGCCGTCCCAGCCGCCTCGGTATGGCCGCCGGAGCCGGGCCCCAAGGAAAAAGGAGCGGCGACCCAATGGGTCGCCGCTCCTTTTAAGCCTTTATGGAAAGCTACTTCTTCTTGGAAACCGCAGCCTTCAGCTTGGAGCCGGCGGTCAGCTTGACGCTGTGGCCCGCGGCGATCTGGATGGTCTCGCCCGTCTGCGGGTTGCGGCCGGTGCGAGCGGCACGGTCGGTGCGCTCAACTGCAAGCCAGCCCGGGATGGTGATCTTCTCGCCGGCGGCGACAGAGGTCTCGAAGACCTCGAACAATGCATCCAGCACGGAGTTGACGGCTGCCTGGCTGGTGCCGGCCTTGCCTGCTACCTCTGCAACAAGTTCACTACGGTTCTTAGCCATTTATGTCCTCCTGGACGGTCATGATTTTTGGAGCCTGCACACGGCATGCGCACAAGCCACTGTTCGAAAACTTAC
Organism: Arthrobacter sp. UYCu512; assembly: GCF_040547075.1. Taxonomy (NCBI): domain Bacteria; kingdom Bacillati; phylum Actinomycetota; class Actinomycetes; order Micrococcales; family Micrococcaceae; genus Arthrobacter; species Arthrobacter sp. UYCu512. Next base: position 258 of record NZ_JBEPPA010000013.1, on the reverse strand, counting down.
CAGCTTGCCGCGGTCGAGGCGGCAAATTCCGCGTGTTTTCGGCCTTTTTTGAGGAAAAAACCCGGAATCAGGGCCTTTCCGACCCCGATTTCGCCAACAGCGGACGGCCCACGCCGTCGAGCTCTTGGCGTGGATTGATGGGCGGCGGTTTCCCGGCTGAGCCGGGTGGGGTTTCCGGTGGGGGTGTTTTTGGGTGGGGTGTTAAATGCGGGAGGACCCCCAACGTGGTTGGGGGTCCTCGACCGTTTAATGATGTTC
>NZ_JBEPPA010000012.1:0-169733 GCF_040547075.1 Arthrobacter sp. UYCu512 | reverse complement strand
CATGAAGACCTCTTAGTCGTTCGGTGAGTGTGGTAACCACCAACCTAAGAGGTCTTCACCCTTTCACCGTGTAACCAACGTCCTGGCTGAGTACATCTAGACCCACGATGGGAGCCGGCAGCGCAGGGGCGACGGGGTTTAAAACAAAAAGACCCTGCGGCCTTGGCCTGCAGGGTCATTCTGTAGCGGCGGGGAGGCTCGATCTCCCGACCTCACGATTATGAGTCGTGCGCTCTAACCAACTGAGCTACGCCGCCGGAAATGAGGAAAACCTGTGCTCAGCCGGCCAAAAACCGCCTTGACACAGGCCCTCATTCAGAGCCCCCCACCGGAATCGATCCGGTGACCTCGTTCTTACCAAGAACGCGCTCTACCACTGAGCTAGGGGGGCAACGAGTAAATACTCTACCGGAAGATTCCGTTCCCAACAAGTCGGTACCAAAGCGCTCCGGGAAGCGTCAAAAACAGCGCAAATCCGGCGCTTTGGGGTCCCGTTTGCCGGGGTCAGCGGTACCGAACATACCAACGCCGGCCAAGACCCGCCAGCACACGGGCCGTGATTCAGGCCCCGTACTTGACCGATAACGACCACCACCAACTGCAAGGGGATTTTCAATGACAAAGTCAAGCGCCTTGAGTGACCGGTATCGTCCGGTGCTCGAAGCGTTTGCGGTCTCTGAGGAGCGCCCAGATGACGTTTATGCGGCGTCGGGCCAGGGCGAGGATGGCTTGCTTGTGGTTCTTCCCTTCAGCGCGTTTCCGGGTGTAGTAGGCCCGCGAGGTCGGACAGTGAACGGACGCGGTATGGGCGGAGAGGTGGCAGGCGCGCAGCAGTCGTCGGTCGTAGCGTCTGGGTCGGTGGTGGTTGCCGCTGACCCGGCCGGAGTCACGCGGGACCGGGGCTACCCCAGCGACGCCGGCGAGTCGGTTGGGGTTCTCGTATTGGTCCATGCTTCCGCCGGTCGCGGCGAGGAATTCGGCGGCGAGCTGCACACCAAACCCAGGGACGCTCAGCAGGATTTCGGCGTATTCATGCTCTCGCAACCGGACCTCTATCTGGGCCTCGACCTCCTCCATCTCTTCGCGCAGGCGCAGGATCTGAGCCGCGATCTTAGCCACCAGCATCGCGGCCGCTGTCTGCCCGGTCACGGCGGTGTGTTGGCGGCATGGAGGGCCCCGGCCGCGAGATCGAGCCCGTCACCGGTAACGACAGCAGCCGGCTCAAAGACCAGGGCCTGAAAGCAAAGAAGACATCGGCCGCTGACTACGGCACAGCGGAACGCCAAGAAGCCTTCGCGGCATCCCTGGCAAGCGCCATGGCCAACCAAACGCAAGTAGGAGGAGGCGCCGCCGCAGAACGCAACGAGGGCACCCACCCCAGCGCGTCCCTCGCCATGGGCAAAGGCGCAGCCAAAGCCAAGAAAGTCCGCACAGACGGCGCAGTGGGATCCGAGCGAAACTAAAGCGGCCCAGCTCCGAAAAACAAAAGGGTGATTGTGTCAACCTTGTCGGACCCCACCAGGACGGTGTGGATTTTAACGATCGACAATCTCCATATGAAGCTACCGAGGTGAGCCGGACGGGTACCGGCCACCCAGCCATGGGCGGACAAGTCGATCGAAGGGCCTGCGCTCCGGAGCCTCCGGGCTGGAAGGGCACCGTTGACGCTCAGCCTCGAACTGCTCCGGGACAGAAACCCGGCGGGAAAATACCGCCCGCACTGCGCACAGAAGCAGGCCCGGTCCCGGCCTCAGCGAACACGCCCTGGCGCTGGCCGTATCTGAACCATTTCACCGGTGCCCACTTTGTGCGTGGGCTATTCGGCGATGTCCTCAGCCCATAGTTCAGGGTGCTCGTCCTGGAAGGTGCGCATCATCTCGACGCATCGGGAATCATTCAATAGCACCACGTCGACGCCACGTGAGCGCAGAAGTTCGAATTCGCCGGGGAAAGTCATGGCCTCGCCCACCACTACGCGCGGAATCTTGAACTGGATGATGGTCCCGGTACACATCGCACACGGTGCCAAAGTGGTGTAGAGGGTCGTGTCACGGTAGCTTTTCTGGCGTCCGGCAGCCCGCAGCGCCGACATCTCGCCGTGGGCGATTGGATCACCATGCTGGACGCGCTCGTTGTGGCCGGTGGCAATCACTTCGCCGCCGCGGGCCAAGGCAGCGCCGATCGGGATGCCGCCCTCTCGGAGACTCTTTTGGGCGGCCTCGTAGGCAGCTTCGAAGACCGGGCCAGTGACGGTTCGTTCATTTTCGGACATGAGTGCAGTCTAAATCGCCCACGACGAAAAATTGTTGGCGCCGCTGAAACGGTTTGGCCAGTCGTTCCGTAAGGCTTACATAGGAACGAGTGCCGCGACGAGCACCAGGGCCACACCAAGCGCACTTGCGACTGCTGCAAATACGAGTCTCCCCCGGCGACCGGTTAGGTCACCTCTTGGGCCATTTCGTAGTTCCAGCGTGAGCATGAGGGCTGAAGCAGGGACAAGCACCAGGCCTGTAACCATAAACGTTGCCTGGATCGTAGTCATTGGCTATCTGCCTTCAGCACCTAAGCGGATGTTAGCTGCGACTCTATATCTGGGACGGGTCGTTTGTGTTAACAAAGGACTTCAAGGATCCACCGCAGGAAGCTGACCAAACAGCCGATTGACCGAATAGGACCTAGATCTCCGCTCCGGTTCGCCTATGGAAAGTTTTTCCTCTGGACGCAGTGTGGCCGGGGTATACCCAAGGCCGGTGTCGGGTAATTCGGGAACAGCCCTGCAGCGGCGTGGATGCAGCATCGTCGCTGCCTGGTCGAAACCTGGCCGGCTGTTTAACGCCCCCCTGACTCCCCGTCGGTGTACAGGTCATCCCGGCGGAATTTGGCGGCCAGCAGATCCTCGACGTGCCTGCCTCTATCCTGGCATTTTGGTCAACACCCTCACTTAGCCGATGTGCGCAGAACCCTGACCCGAAGGCGCCGCGGGAAAGTCTCCCCGCGGCGCCTTCGTTGAACCGTGTTGGCCTGTGGAATCGCTGCCCACTAGGCCGGAACAACCGCAGGCGCGGGTTCATGGAGCAGTTCACTTCCCAGATCGACGGCCAGATCCCGGACAACCTGTCCGTACAGCAGGCCGCCCTTGGCTGCGCTGGAGCCAGCAGCGGAGGAGAGGCAGCCGGTGGCGGGTGTCCGTTCCGGAACCACCGGGAGCCTGTCGAAGCGCGGGAGGACCGCAGCGGGACCGTCGACCAGGCGGTCCATGGCTACCCGAGCCGGTTCGAGGTGGAGCATGAGCGAGGTTTCCAGGACCCCGCCGTGCTCGATGTCCCAGCCCGGGAAGCCATCGGGGTAGACCTGCCCGAGTGTGTCATCGCTGACGAAGTCCCAGTACGACAGAAGCAGCGCGCTTTGCTCTGCCCCGGGCTTGATCCTCAGCTCGTCCAAGGCGAGGTCGATGCCCTCGTACAGGAACTGATAATTCTCGAAGTGGCCGTTGATGAAGACCACGTGCCGGACGCCTTGGTTGAGGAAGGACTTGACCAGGTTGCGCGCCACGCCGATAAGGGTTGCGCCATCCAGGCTCGTTGTACCGGCGAGGTGGTTGCCGCCGCCGGACTTCTGCTGCGACTTGTACCCGTAAGCGATGGGCTGGGCAACCAGTCCACCCAGCCGCCTGGCTGCACCCTCCGCGAAGTGGGAGGCGAGGATGGTGTCCGTTCCCAGCGGAAGGTGGGGGCCGTGCTGTTCCAGGGACCCGACGGGAATGAGGACGATCGCGTCCCCGGATGCCAAAGCTTCGCGATAGGCAAAGGCATCCAGGTCTTCCAGTAATACTGACTTGTCCATGCTGGTGGTGCTCCTCGTTTGGTGCCGTGTGCGAGTGGCGGCTGACGCTCTCACCGGGTGTTCGGCGCTGATGATCTTGTGGGCCGCCGGTCCCAAGGGCAATCTTGTGACGTTTTCGGCGCCATCGGGGTGAGCTTTGGTCAGAGACCGGCGGAGGGAGCGGACACAGCGGGAAGGTTGGCCGTCCCGGTGGCGGATGCCTCTGGGGCGGATTTAGTGTTACTGCGGAGGTGCAGGTAGCGCCGGTGGAATCGCGGGCCCATTATGGCGTAGGTTGCGGCGCTGGTCAGGCCGCCGGCGAGCCAGGACAGGTCCCATCCACCGAGGGCGACGGCGATGGGTCCCTGCATGGCCGGCACCAGCCCGTACATGAACAGCCACGTGGCGAAGATGCCGACGATTAGGGCGGCAATGCCGGCCGGGTTCACAGCCGGGAGGCGCTTGGTGCCGACGGCGTCGAACAGCCGTGAGGGATCGCCGGGCCAGCGCTTGTCAAGCCAGAAATAGTGGACAAGCATGACGCCGCCCCAGGCAGCCACCCAGGCCACGAGACCGATCAGCCAGGCGTCCAGGACAGAGGCGAAGTCCTCCTGGAAGATGAAGAAGACGACTGCGGCAAGGGAGAACACGCCGACGAACAGGTTCAGCTTGCGCCTACTGATGGAGATGTCGAGAGCCTGCGTGGCGACCGAGAAGGTATAGATGTTCAAGATGTTGGTCGCGATCGGGCCGTGCAGCACCATGAGCAGCACCGGCAGGGCCAGCGCGCCGAAGTTGAGCACGATTAGTTTGCCCGGATCTATTTCCCCTGTGTTTGTGGCCAAACTGGCCCCTAGGATTCCGAGCCAGACGACGGGTATAAACTGGCCCAGCACGGAGGCGAGGTAGACCTTGCGCTTAGGCACCGTGGAGCTGACGAAGCGGGAGTAGTCCGCGGCGTAGGTGAACCAAGTGATGCCCCAGCCAATGCCGATGGCCGTCATGACCGCGCTCATCGCGGCGATGCGTTCCGAGCCTTCCAGGATATGGCCGGCAGGTCCGGCGTAGGTCCAGTTGATCTTCATGCCGAACCAGGCGACTGCCGACATCACCGTCAGGATGATGATGGTTGGCGGGACGGTCCATTTCTCGAACGCGGCGATCGCCTTGTAACCGAACCAGGCGATAGCCACCTGTACGGCCATGATGAAGGTGGCGATGCCGATCTTCCAGAGGTAGTTCTTGGCCTCCGGATCCACCCAGCCGAGCGTTCCGAACAGCGCCATGACCAGATCCAGGATGATCCAGGTGTTGACGGCGCACCAGCCGATGACCAAGAGGGCCTGGATAGCCGCGGGCAGGTAGTTCCCCTGCCGGCCGAAGGCGGCCCGGGCCAACACCATACCGGTGGCGCCGGTCTTTTGGCCGAGGAGCACAAAGCATCCGAAGAGCAGCATGCCTATCAGGTTCCCCAGTACAAGGACTGTCACGGTGTCCGCGAAACCCAGCCCCAGCTGGATGCCGAGCGCACCCAGGACCCAGTTGATCGGGGCGAGGTTGGCGCCGGCCCAGATCCAGAACTGACCGGAGACTTTTCGGGTGCGCTGGGATTCGGGAATGGGCTGGAGCCAGGCCTCGTGGTCCACGTGGTCTTCGTTGACCACTGGACTGGCGGGTATCGCTTGGGATTTTTCAGGCATTGGAGCCTCCGTTTGAGTTTTGGGGTTCCTCCAAGAATATGTGGCATACACCACACCTGCCTATATATAATGTGTCAAGTCAATATCTAATTTTAGCGACGGAGTGTCATGCCCATTCGCCTGAGGGAAGTCCTGGACCATCCGATGCTTTCGATCGCTGATCCCATCGTCCGGGCAGCGGCTGGCCCGGCGGAGCGGACCCAGCTCCGTTGGATCCACTCCAGCGAGATCCTGGACATCGCTCCCCTACTTGACGGCGGGGAGCTGCTGCTGACAGGAGGTGAAGCCCTCGCCCAGGCCTCAGAGGATCGGCAAATCATGTACGTCCGCCAATTGGCCGAGCGGGGCGTGGCGGCGCTGGCCATCGAAACCGGCGTCGCCCTTCCCGCGCTGCCCTCCGCCATGGTTGCGGCCGCCGAGGCAGCCGGATTTCCGTTGATCGAGCTCCGCAAAGTGGTGCCGTTTGTCGCTGTCATGCAAGCGATCAACTCGATGCTGGTCAGTGAATCGGTTTCGCAGTTGCGGCGGGCCGACGAGGCCAGCCACGCGATGGCCGTTGAGCTGGCGCACGGCGGCAGTCTGGACCGGATCCTGGCCGTCCTCGCAGGCATCACCCACTCCGAGGTGACCCTGGCGTCCCTGACAGGGGCGCTCCTGGCCAGTGCAACGCCCGTGAACGCTGAGTCCGACGACGTTGCCACCGACTCTTTCCACGCAACGCAGGACCATGCACGGCTGATCCATATCGACGTTCCGGTACGGGGGATCCTAGCCGCGCAGCTGTTGCTCCGGGTGCCGGTAGACGAGGACGAAAATCTTGCGCGCACGGCCGGGAAGCGGTCGGTGGACATCCTCGCCTTGGCGATGCTGCAGCGGAGGTCCCCCGGACTCCGGGAGGTCGCAGGAGCTGCCTTGATCCGCGCAATTGATTCAGGCAGCCAGACGTGGCGGCTTCAGCAGTTGGCATCGGCAGCAGGAATTCCGGTCTCCGCCCCGCTGGTGGCCCTGGTGGTCCGGTCAGATTCCTCCCAACAGCTGCGTACCTCTGTCGAGCAGCTGCTGGACCGGGCGGCGCACTCCCACGCCACCTACGTCGACAACGCCGAACTTCTCGCAGTGGCCGGCCTGGGCGGCGACGCGCCGGAGCAGAGCCGGCAACGGCTCATTGCCGGGCTCCTGGAGCTTCCGGCCGTAGCCAAGACGCTCGCGGCAGTGGGCCCCCTGGCGGCTGGCATTTCGGCGGCCCCCTGGTCGTTGTCCGAAGCCAAGCTCACGCTGGAACTTGCCGTCTCCCCGGAAAAATCAGGTTCCGAAATCGGTGGCGAGCACCAATCCGTGCTCGACGCGGAGGCATTCGCAGTGGAACGCCTCGCCGTTCAATCCCTGGACCCCTATCAACGACGGAACTTCGTCCGCCACCAGCTGGGTGCGCTCGTGGACTACGATGCGCAACGCAATTCGCGGCTGCTCGACACTCTGGCAACGTGGCTGGATTCCGGGTGCAACACCGCCCAAGCCGCCAGGGAGCTACATCTGGAACGGCAGTCGTTGCACCAGCGGCTGCGGCGGATCTTCGAGCTGTGCGGCGGTGACCCGCGGGCAACGCGTCGGTTGGCGGCATTGCATTTGGCCACCCGGCTGGCGCGGCTTGCCTGACTCCATTCCAACTGGCCCGACGTCCTAGCTTTGCCCGTGCTCCTGGGCCCGGGCCGGCCGTCCGCCGAGCCGGATGGTGACCTGCCGGGCGGCGGCCGCGCAAGCCTCGCCAAGACTTTGCAGCCGCTCGCGGGAAACCCGAAACCGGGGGGCAGGAATGAGGACGGCGGCCACGATGTCTCCACGATGATCATAGACAGGCGCGGCCACGCCGACTTCGTCGATGGAGGATTCCCCGTAGTTGATGGCCCAGCCGCGGGCCTTCACATCTTTAAGTTTGATCTGGTATCCATCGAGGCCGACGTCGTCGAGTCCCGGATACGTTATTGTCCCGCTGCGGAGCAGTGCAGGGACACGCTCGACCGGTTCGGCGGACAGGAAGACCTGCACGGAGGCGCTCATGGCGTCCTGGTACCTGGCGCCCAGCGGTGTGGTGTGCTTGATCTGCTGGTGGCTGGCGATCTGTTCCACACACATCGACTCCGTGCCGTTCCACAGCATCAGCGCACTGGTTTCGCCGGTCTGTTCGGTGAGTTCCTGCAGGACCGGGTAGGCCACGCGCCGTTCTTCCAGCTCGGCCAGAAGCGGCCCGGCGACGGCGATCAGTCCCAGGCCAAGTCGGAAGCGCCGGGTTTCCGGATCCCGTTCCACGAGGTGTTCCTGTTCGAAGGTGGACAGGATCCGGGAAACCGTGCTCTTGTGCAGGCCAACGCGGTTGGCGATCTCAGTGACGCCGAGCAGCGGTTCGTCGGCGGTGAACGTTCGCAGCACGGCGATGGCGTTGACGATGACCGAGGCGCCCTTGGCGTCGCCGTTTCCGTTGGTATCAGGAGATTCTTCTGGACTCATGGTGACTCTCATCATTCCTTACGGAAGCCAAAAGCGGCGCCACTTGGAAAGTGGCGCCGCCTCATTGCGGATCAGGGACGCTCAGGCGCCTACGATGTTGTATTCCGGCCCGAACGGGAACTTGGTGATGTTCTCGGCCCCGTCCTCGCCGACCACCAGGATGTCGTGCTCACGGTAGCCGCCGGCGCCGGGCTGGCCGTCAAGGACCGTGATCATTGGTTCCATGGAGACCACCATGCCCGGTTCCAGGACGGTGTCGATGTCCTCGCGGAGTTCGAGTCCGGCTTCCCGGCCGTAGTAGTGGCTCAGGACCCCGAAGGAGTGCCCATAGCCGAACGTGCGGTTGGCCAGCAGTCCGTGGCCTACGTAGATCTCGTTCAGTTCGGCGGCGATGTCCTTGCAGACGGCTCCTGGCTTGATCAGTTCCAGGCCGCGCTTGTGGACTTCCACGTTGATGGTCCACAGCTCCAGCGACCGGGCGTCTGGTTCACCATAAAACAAGGTGCGCTCCAGGGCGGTGTAGTAGCCGGAGGTCATGGGGAAGCAGTTCAGGGACAGGATGTCGTGTTCCTGGATCTTGCGGGTGGTGGCCCAGTTGTGGGCGCCGTCGGTGTTGATGCCGGACTGGAACCAGACCCAGGTGTCCCGGATTTCCGAGTCCGGGAAGGTCCGGGCGATTTCGTGGACCATGGCTTCGGTGCCGATCAGGGCGACCTCGTATTCGGTAATCCCGGCGGTGATGGCGTTGCGGATGGCTTCTCCGCCCAGGTCGCCGATGCGGGCTCCGTGCTTGATGACCTCGATCTCTTCGGCTGATTTGATCATCCGCTGGCGCATGGCGGCCTGGGCGACGTCCACGAGGGTGGCGGAGTCGAAGGCTGCCTGGATTTTGTTGCGGTTGTCCAGCGGGAGTGAATCATCTTCGACGCCGATCCGGCGCGGATTAATGCCGCGGGTGCGGAGCGCCTCCTGGATGGCGAAGATGTAGTTGTCGCGGCGCCAGTCCGTGTAGACCACGTTGTCGCCATAGCTGCGGCGCCACGGCATGCCGGCGTCGATGTTGGCCGTGACGGTCACGGTGTCGTCCTTGGTGACCACCATGGCATAGGAGCGGCCGAAGTAGGTGAACAGGAAGTCGGAGTAGTACTTGATGGAGTGGTAGCTCGTCAGGACGACGGCGTCCAGATTCTTCTCCTCCATGATGCGGCGCAGCCCGGACAGCCGGCGCTCAAACTCAGCGTTTGAAAAGGTCAGTTTTTCCTTCTGTCCGTTGTGCAGGACCTTCAGCCGTTCCAGTTCGGAAATCGACGAGGCGTTTGCGGAGATGGTGCTGGTCATGGTGGTGGTGCCTTTCTTCGGTGCTGTTCTTTGAAGCGGAAAATTGGGGCGTCAGCCTGGGCTATTTATGGCTCAGCGGTTCCTTGCTGGTTTCACGGGAGAGCACCACGGCGATCAGGGAGATGATCGCGGCGCCCACCAGGTACCAGGCCGGGGCCAGTTCATTGGCCGTCGCGGCGATCAGGAGCGTCGCCATAAAGGGTGCGGTGCCGCCAAAGAGGGCGTTGGAGAGGTTGAAGCTGACCGCGAATCCGCTGTAGCGGACACGGGTCGGGAACATTTCCGCCAGGAAGCTCGGAAGCGTGCCGTCGTTGAGGGTGAGCATCGCGCCGAGCAGGACCTGGACGAGGACGATCACCAGGAAGTTTCCGGTGCCGAGCAGGGCGAAGGCTGGAACGGTCAGCACGATGAAGCTGAGGGATGCTGCGATGAGAACCTTCTTGCGGCCGTAGCGGTCAGAGAGCATTCCGGTCAGGAAGATGAACCCGATGTATGTCACCAGGGCGATGGTCGTGGCCAGGAAGGACTCGGTTTTGCCGAGGCCGAGTTCCGAGGAAAGGTAGGTCGGCATGTAGCTGAGAATTACGTAGAAGCCGACGGCGTTGAGCAGCACCGCTCCGACTGCCCTCAGCAGCAGCCGCCAATGGTCGCGGAAGAGGCCAAAGACCGGGGCCTTGATGGTCTGGTCCTCTGCTGCGAGTTCGCGGAACACCGGGGTGTCTTCGAGCTTGGTGCGGATGTAGCGTCCGATCAGGCCCATCGGGGCGGCGAGCAGGAATGGCAGACGCCACCCCCAGCTCTGCATGGCCTCGGAGCTAAGCAGAGCGGTCAGCAGCCCCGCGAGCAGAGAGCCGAGCAACAGGCCGGCAGCCGTACTGGCGGGAACGACGGCGGCGTAGAGGCCGCGTTTGTTGGCCGGGGCGTACTCCACCAGGAATGCGGAGGCGCCGGCGTATTCCCCCGAGGCGGAGAAGCCCTGCGCAACCCGGATTATCAGCAGCAGGATGGGAGCCCCGATGCCGATCGTGGCGTAGCCAGGAATTAGGGCGATGCAGAATGTCGCTCCGGACATGATCAGGATGGACAGCGAAAGTGCTGTCCGGCGCCCAACGCGGTCGCCGATGTGGCCCCAGACGAAGCCGCCCAACGGCCGAACCAGGAACGAGATGGCGAACAGGGCGAACGTGAGCAGGAGCCCGGTCTGGGGGTTGGATTCGGGAAAGAAGACTGCGGCGATGGTGACTGCCAGGTAGCCGTAGACCGCGTAGTCAAACCACTCCACGAAGTTGCCGATGAAGCTCGCGGCGATCACCCGGCGTCGGGTCTCCTTGCTGACTGCGTGAACAGGTCCAATGGCCGTCGGAGGCAGTGAATCTGCGGAATCCGGAGCCCGCCGTGAGCTGGAGTCCGGGATGGTTGCCGCTTGATTTGGTTCGTTACTCATATGTCCACCAATGAAAATTTGGAGTTGCATTGAACGCAACGCTGTTGCATCAGATTATGCGTGAGCTGAAACACAGTCAAGGGTTTTTTTCCGCGGATATAGAAATCTGGCCACCTTACGATTCGGAAGAAAAGTGATTGACGCAACACCGGCGGCCAACTAGAGTTGCATTCAACGCAACACTGTTGCATTCGTCTTTAAGTTTCCTTGAACCGAAAGAGGCCGCCATGACGGGCACCCTGAATGAAACCCTGGCCAGCGTCGACGCCGACGTCGCCCGGGCCATTGACCATGAGCTGGAGCGCCAGCAGTCCACCCTCGAGATGATCGCGTCCGAGAATTTCGCCCCCGCCTCGGTCATGGAGGCGCAGGGCTCGGTGCTGACGAACAAATACGCCGAGGGCTACCCGGGCAAGCGCTACTACGGCGGCTGCGAACACGTTGACGTGATCGAGCAGCTCGCCATCGACCGGGTCAAGGCCCTGTTCGGCGCGGAAGCGGCGAACGTGCAGCCGCACTCGGGTGCGCAGGCCAACGCCGCCGCCATGTTTGCCCTGCTGGAGCCGGGCGACACGATCATGGGACTCTCGCTGGCGCACGGCGGACACCTCACCCACGGGATGCGCATCAACTTTTCCGGCAAGCTTTACAACGTCGTCCCTTACCATGTGCGCGAATCCGACATGATCGTGGATATGGCCGAGGTCGAGGCTCTTGCCCTGGAGCACCGCCCGAAGATGATCGTGGCCGGCTGGTCCGCGTATACGCGCCAGCTCGACTTCGCGGAGTTCCGCCGCATCGCCGACGCCGTGGGCGCCTATCTCATGGTGGACATGGCTCACTTCGCCGGCCTGGTGGCCGCGGGGCTGCACCCGAACCCGGTGCCGTATGCCGACGTCGTCACCACCACCACGCACAAGACCTTGGGTGGCCCGCGCGGAGGCGTGATCCTCAGCCGTGAGTCCCTGGCGCGCAAGATCAACAGCGCCGTCTTCCCCGGCCAGCAGGGCGGCCCACTGGAACACGTGATCGCGGCCAAGGCCGTGTCCTTTAAGATCGCAGCAAGCGATGAGTTCAAGGACAGGCAGCAACGCACTCTGGAAGGGGCCAAGATCCTGGCCGAGCGCCTGCTCGCACCGGACGTCGCCGAATACGGTATCTCCGTAGTGGGCGGCGGCACCGACGTGCACCTGGTCCTGGTGGACCTGCGCAACTCGGCCCTGGACGGGCAGCAGGGCGAGGATCGCCTGCACCGAATCGGCATCACCGTGAACCGCAACGCCGTCCCGTTCGACCCCCGCCCGCCGATGGTCTCCTCCGGGCTCCGGATCGGCACCCCCGCCTTGGCCACCCGCGGCTTCGGCCCGGCCGAATTCACCGAGGTTGCCGACATCATCGCCGAGGCCATCAAGGGCAAGCTCAGCGACGAGTCGGCCGTCCTGCTCCGCGACCGGGTCACGGTCCTCGCCGAGAAATTTCCGCTTTACCCGAATCTTTCCGGAACTGCCGGAACCACCCCGAACGGAGTTGCACTATGAGCACGGAACAGCTTCCGGAGCACCCGGAATTTCTCTGGCGCAACCCGGAGCCCAAGTCCTCCTACGACGCAGTGATTGTCGGCGGCGGCGGGCACGGCCTCGCCACCGCCTACTACTTGGCCAAGAACCACGGCATGACGAACATCGCGGTGCTGGAAAAGGGCTGGCTTGCCGGCGGGAACATGGCCCGGAACACCACCATCATCCGCTCCAACTACCTCTGGGACGAGAGCGCGGCGATCTACGAGCACGCCCTGAAGCTGTGGGAGATCCTGCCGGAGGAGCTCGAGTATGACTTCCTGTTCAGCCAGCGCGGCGTGATGAACCTCGCCCACACCCTGGGCGATGTCCGCGAAAGTATCCGACGGGTGGGGGCCAACAAGCTCAACGGAGTGGATGCGGAGTGGCTGGATCCGCAGCAGGTCAAGGAACTCTGCCCCATCCTGAACATCAACGACAACATCCGCTACCCCGTTATGGGCGCCACGTACCAGCCGCGCGCCGGCATCGCCAAGCACGACCACGTCGCGTGGGCCTTTGCCCGCAAATGCGATGAGCTCGGCGTGGACATCATTCAGAACTGCGAAGTCACCGGCTTCGTCAAGGACGGCAACAAGGTGGTCGGGGTCAAGACCAACCAGGGCACCATCCACACCGAAAAGGTGGGTCTCTGCGCGGCCGGCCACAGCTCGGTGCTGGCCGAGATGGCCGGTTTCCGGCTGCCGATCCAGTCCCACCCGCTCCAGGCCCTCGTGTCCGAACTCCACGAACCGGTCCACCCCACCGTCGTCATGTCCAACCATGTCCACGTCTACGTCTCCCAGGCACACAAGGGCGAACTCGTTATGGGCGCCGGCGTTGATTCCTACAACGGCTACGGGCAGCGCGGATCCTTCCACGTGATCGAGCACCAGATGGCCGCCGCCGTCGAGCTCTTCCCGATTTTCGCCCGGGCCCACGTGCTCCGGACCTGGGGCGGGATCGTTGACACCACACTGGATGCCTCCCCCATCGTCGGCACCACCCCGGTGGAGAACATGTTCGTCAACTGCGGCTGGGGAACCGGCGGATTCAAGGGCACCCCGGCCGCCGGGCTGACCTTCGCGCACACCATCGCCACTGGAACGCCGCACAAGCTCAACAAACCTTTTGCCCTCGAGCGCTTCGAAACCGGCGCCCTGATCGATGAACACGGCGCCGCCGCCGTGGCCCACTAGCCGCCGCCCCTTAGAAAGAAGACGCACATGCTGCTTATCTCATGCCCCAACTGCGGCTCGCGCGACGAGACCGAGTTCCACTACGGCGGCCAGGCCCACGTCCCGTACCCGGAGAACCCGAACGACCTGAATGACAAGGAATGGGCCGAGTTCCTGTTCTACCGCGAAAACACCAAGGGCATTTTCGCCGAACGCTGGCTGCACAGCACCGGATGCCGCCAGTGGTTCAACATGCTCCGCGACACCGTGACCTACGGCATCCAGGCCGTGTACCCGATGGGAACGCCCCGGCCCGATGTATCGGTCCCGGCCGCTGCCGAATCCGGCACTGCCAGCACCACTGCCGAGAGCACCACCACCGGGGACTCCGCCCCAAGCATCGCAGCTTCCAGCATCGCCCCGGCCGCAACACCGGCCAGCACCACTGCCCCGAAGGGAGCAACCAAGTGACTTCCCAGAACGCCCGCCTTGCCGCCGGAGGACGCATCGACCGCACCATCGCCTGGCGTTTCACCGTGGACGGCGAGGAATTCACCGGCCACCCGGGCGACACACTCGCCTCGGCCCTGATCGCGAACGGCCGCATCGCCGCCGGCAACTCGCTCTACGAGGACCGGACCCGTGGCATCATGTCCGCCGGCGTGGAGGAATCCAACGCCATGGTCAAAATTGCTGCGCGCTTCCCCGGCGACGTTGCCGAGTCCATGCTCCCGGCCACCACTGTCACCCTGGTGGACGGCCTGAAAGCAGAACTCCTCAACGGCCTGGGCAAGCTGGACCCGGAGGAGGACCGAGCCGAGTATGACAAGAAATACGTCCATACCGACGTCCTGGTGATCGGCGGCGGCCCCGCCGGCCTCGCCGCGGCCCGCGAGGCCGTCCGCACCGGCGCCCGCGTGATCCTGATGGACGACCAGCCCGAGCTGGGCGGATCCCTCCTTTCCGGCTCAACCGCACCCGGGCTGACCGAGACCATCGAAGGCAAGCCCGCGCTGGAATGGGTCGGAGACGTCGAAGCCGAACTGGTTTCTGCCGCCGAGTCCACCGTCCTGAACCGGACATCCGCCTTCGGCGCCTACGACGCAAACTACGTCATCGCCGTCCAGAGCCGCACCGACCACCTGCCCAGCCCTGCCGCTCCCGGTGTGTCCCGGCAGCGGATCTGGCACGTCCGCGCCAACCAGGTGGTGGTCGCCCCCGGCGCCCACGAACGCCCACTGGTTTTCGAGAACAACGACCGCCCCGGCATCATGCTCGCCTCGGCCGTCCGCAGTTATCTCAACCGCTACGCCGTTGCCGCGGGCCAGCGCGTCGTTATCAGCACCACTAATGACAGCGCCTACGCCCTGGCTGCAGACCTGCAGGCCGCCGGCGTCAAGGTCGCCGCCGTCGTCGACGCCCGGGCCAAGCTCACGGACGTTGCTGCGGCCGCCGTCGAAACCGGCACCCGGGTGCTGATCGGCAGCGCCGTTGCCAACACCTCTTCCTCTGGAGATGGCACGGACTCCGGCGACGGCCGGCTCAATGCCGTCACCGTCCGCAGCATCAACGACGACGGCGAACTCACCTCCGGGGTCGAGGAGGTCGCCTGCGATCTCCTGGCCGTGTCAGGTGGCTGGAGCCCGCTGGTCCACCTCCACTCCCAGCGCCAGGGCAAGCTGCGCTGGGACGACGGGCTCGCCGCTTTCGTGCCGAGCACCGTGGTCCCGAACCAGCAGACCATCGGCTCCGGCCGCGGCAGCTTCGAACTTGAGGATTGCCTGGCCGAGGGCATCTCCGCCGGAGCCTCAGCCGCCATCGCCGCAGGCTTCGCATCCTCCGTCGAACCCGCCCCCATCGGCGAACCGAAGGCGACCGGCCCGACCCGCCAGCTCTGGCTGGTCCCCGGGCAGGAAGGCGGCCCGGATGACTGGCACCACCACTTCGTGGACTTCCAGCGCGACCAGTCCGTGGCCGACGTGCTGCGTTCCACCGGCGCCGGCATGCGGTCCGTGGAACACATCAAGCGCTACACCTCCATCAGCACCGCCAACGACCAGGGCAAGACCTCCGGCGTCAACGCGATCGGCGTCATCGCCGCCGCGCTCCGGCAGGCCGGCGAGGCCTCGCGCGGGATCGGCGACATCGGCACCACCACCTACCGGGCACCGTTCACGCCGGTGGCGTTCGCAGCACTCGCGGGACGCCAGCGCGGTGAGCTGTTCGACCCCGCCCGGCTCACCTCGATCCACCCGTGGCACGTCGCCAAAGGTGCCCTGTTCGAGGACGTCGGGCAGTGGAAGCGCCCCTGGTACTACCCGCAGGGCGGCGAGGACATGGACACCGCAGTACTGCGCGAATGCGCCGCCGTCCGCGAGTCCGTAGGCTTTATGGATGCCACCACCCTGGGCAAGATCGAAATCCGCGGCAAGGATGCCGGCGAGTTCCTGAACCGTATCTACACCAACGCTTTCAAGAAGCTCGCTCCGGGTTCGGCCCGCTACGGCGTGATGTGCATGGCGGACGGGATGATTTTCGACGACGGCGTGACCCTGCGCCTCGACGAAGACCGGTACTTCATGACCACCACCACCGGCGGCGCCGCGAAGGTGCTCGACTGGCTGGAGGAATGGCTCCAGACCGAATGGCCTGAACTGGACGTGCACTGCACCTCGGTGACCGAACAGTGGTCCACCATTGCCGTAGTCGGGCCCAACTCCCGCGCTGTACTCGCAAAGGTGGCCCCGGAGCTTGCCGCGGACGGCGGGCTGAAAGCGGAAGCCTTCCCCTTTATGACCTTCCGCGAAACAACCCTCGCCTCCGGCGTGCAGGCCCGGATCTGCCGGATCTCCTTCTCCGGCGAACTGGCCTACGAAATCAACATCCCGTCCTGGTACGGGCTGAACACCTGGGAAGCCGTGGCCGCCGCCGGGGCCGAATTCAACATCACCGCCTATGGCACCGAAACCATGCACGTGCTCCGCGCAGAAAAGGGGTACCCGATCGTCGGTCAGGACACCGACGGGACCGTCACCCCGCAGGACGCCGGCATGGAATGGGTTGTATCGAAGGTCAAGGACTTCATCGGCAAGCGCTCCTACGCCCGGGCCGACGCTGGCCGCACAGACCGGAAGCACCTGGTCAGCGTCCTTCCAGTGGATGGCACGATCCGGCTCCCGGAAGGCACTCAGCTCGTCGAGCAGGGCATCACCACGAACCCCGCCTACGGCCCCGTCCCCATGCAGGGGTTCGTGACCTCGAGCTACCACAGCGCCGCGTTGGGCAAATCGTTTGCCTTGGCCCTGATCAAGAACGGCCGCAACCGTATCGGCGAAACCCTTGTGGCCGCCGCCGGGGACCAGCTGATTGACGTCGTTATAGCAGAAACCGTACTTTTTGACCCCGAAGGGACCCGCAAAGATGGCTAATACAGCAGCACTGACAGGCATCAATGGACTCCGGGACATCCGCCGCAGCCCCGCCTACCACCTGACCGAAGCGCTGGCGGCCGGATCCGTCCCGGGCAAGGTGGTCCTCAACGAAGGTCCGTTCCAGACCATGGCCGGAGTCCGCGTGGACCCCCATTCCGAGGCAGGATCACGGATCGCAGCCGCGACCGGCGGACTGCCGGCACGCTGCGGTGACGTGGCCGGCACGGACAGCATCAGCGTCCTCTGGCTCGGACCGTCCGAGTTCATGGCAGTCGCACCGGAAGCTGCCCACGATTCGTTGGGCGGCAACCTCCTCGGCTCCCTCCTGGAAGCACTGGGCGACGCCCCAGGCCAGGTGGTGGATCTCTCCGCCAACCGCACCACGTTCGAGCTCTCAGGCCCGCGCGCCCGGGCCGTCCTGGAAAAGGGCTGCGCCCTTGATCTGCACCCCCGCAGCTTCACCCCGGGAACGGCGCTGACCACCGAAGTCGGCAACATCCCCCTGGTACTGCAGAAGACCGCAGAGAACAGCTTCCGGCTCTTCCCCCGGGCCTCGTTCGCGGAGTTCCTGGGCCGCTGGCTCCTGGACGCCATGCGCGAATACGCATCCCCTGAGGTCCCCTGATGGCGCTCAGCGTCCTGGATCTGTTCTCTGTTGGCATCGGGCCGTCCTCCTCCCACACGGTCGGCCCGATGCGGGCGGCCAAGCGGTTCGCAGACGGACTGAAGAGCGAGGGGCAGCTGAGCGCCACAACGAGGGTGCAGGCCGAACTGTTCGGCTCCCTCGGCGCCACTGGCCGGGGCCACGGCTCGGACAAGGCCGTGGTCCTGGGCCTCCAGGGCCAGGACCCGGACACGGTGGACACCTCCACCGCCGACGACCAGGTCGCGGCCGCCGCCCTCGACGCCGAGCTCCGGATCGGCGGGGACCACCGGGTGGACTTCAACTGGGACGAGGACGTGGTGCTGCACCGCCGCAAGTCCCTACCGGCCCACCCCAACGGCATGACCTTCCGGGCACTGGACCACACCGGGGCAGTGCTCAAGGAGCGCAGCTACTACTCGATCGGGGGCGGCTTTGTTGTTGACGGCACCGCCCAGGGCGCTGACCAAGTGGTGGCGGATGACACCGTGCTGCCCTACCCCTTCACCACTGGCGACGAGCTCCTGGAAATCTGTGCCCGCGAGAACATGTCCATCGCCGACGTTATGCTCGCCAACGAACTTCTCTGGCGCAGCGAAGCCGAACTCCGGGACAAGCTCCTGGCCCTGTGGGCCGTCATGCGCCAATGCGTGGAGAACGGCTGCGCGGCCGAGGGCATCCTGCCCGGCGGGCTGAACGTCAAACGACGCGCCCCTGCCCTGTTCCGGACGCTGGCAGCATTCGCCGTGAACGCCGAAACCGAAGCGAGGAACCCGTCCCCAGTCCAGGTGCCCGCGGACCCGCTGCTCGCGATGGAATGGGTGAACCTGTTCGCCCTGGCCGTCAACGAGGAAAACGCCGCCGGCGGACGGATCGTCACCGCCCCCACCAACGGCGCGGCCGGCATCGTGCCCGCGGTCCTGCATTACTACGTCAAGTTCGTCCCCGGAGCCAACGACGACGGCGTCATCCGCTTCCTCCTGACGGCCGCCGCCGTCGGAATCCTGTTCAAGATCAACGCCTCCATCTCCGGCGCCGAGGTCGGCTGCCAGGGCGAAGTCGGATCAGCCTGCTCCATGGCCGCAGCCGGGCTGGCCGAAGTCCTGGGCGGCACGCCCGCGCAGGTAGAAAACGCCGCGGAGGTCGGGATCGAACACAACCTCGGGCTGACCTGCGACCCCGTCGGCGGGCTCGTGCAGATCCCCTGCATCGAACGCAACGCCATCGCCAGCGTCAAGGCCATCAACGCCGCCCGCCTCTGCCTCCACGGCGACGGCAGCCACAAAGTGTCCCTGGACAAAGCCATCAAAACCATGCGCGAAACAGGAGCGGACATGAAAACCAAGTACAAGGAAACCTCCCGTGGAGGCCTCGCCGTCAACGTCATCGAGTGCTGAGCCATGGATACCTTAAATAGCACCGCGAACAGCACCGTCGATGAATACGTTCTGGCCCTCGACTGCCCGGAAACACGGGGCCTCGTCCACGCCGTGTCCGGATTCCTGCTCGAACAGGGCTGCGACATCCTGGAAAGCAAGCAATTCGACTCCCAGGACGACGGCCATTTCTTCATGCGGATCCACTTCGCCGTGGCCGACAACTCCCCCGGCGGACCGGCCGCCCTTGGTTCGCTTGAGGAGGCCTTCGCGCCCGTGGCCGAAAAATTCGGCATGCAGTGGCAACTGCGCGCCCACGGGGCGAAACGCCGGGTCCTGATCATGGTCTCGAAATTCGAGCACTGCCTCAACGATCTGCTGTTCCGCGCCCGCATCGGCGAGCTGCCCATCGACATTGTCGGGGTCGTCTCGAACCATCCGGACCACCGGGGAATCGTAGAATGGCACGGCATCCCCTTCTTCCACGTGCCCGTCACGGCCGCCACCAAGCCAGCAGCCGAAGAGCGCCTAATGGAGCTCGTCGACCGGCTCGATGTCGAACTCGTGGTTCTGGCGCGTTACATGCAGGTCCTCAGCGACGAGCTCACCCGACGCCTGGATGGCCGTGCCATCAACATCCACCACTCCTTCCTGCCCAGCTTCAAGGGCGCCAAACCCTATCACCAGGCGCACGCCCGCGGCGTGAAGACGGTAGGGGCCACGGCGCACTACGTCAACGCGGAGCTCGATGAAGGGCCCATCATCTCCCAGCAGGTGGTCGAGGTAGACCACACCTTCGGCGCCGAGGATCTCGTGGCCGCCGGACGCGACACCGAGCGCAAGGCACTATCGAACGCCGTCCGCTGGCACTGCGAGGGACGCGTTTTCCTTCAAGACAACCGGACGGTCGTCCTGCGCTAGCTCCTGGACCCACCCAGGAGTCCGGCGCTAGCCGTGTCACCACGGCGCGCCCGGTACATCCACAAACAACGAAAGAGACATCCATTGAATCAGCCACTTCCCCGGGCTACGGGCAGCAGCCGCGTCAAGCGCGGTATGGCGGAGATGCTCAAGGGCGGCGTCATTATGGACGTCGTTAACGTCGAGCAGGCTCTCATTGCCGAGGATGCCGGAGCCGTGGCAGTGATGGCGCTGGAACGCGTTCCGGCCGACATCCGCGCCCAGGGCGGTGTGTCCCGCATGTCCGATCCGGACATGATCGAGGCGATCATCGCCGCCGTGTCCATTCCGGTCATGGCGAAGGTCCGGATCGGCCACTTCGTCGAAGCCCAGGTCATCCAGACCCTGGGCGTGGATTACATCGACGAGTCCGAGGTCCTGACCCCGGCGGACTACGCGAACCACATCGACAAGTGGAATTTCACGATTCCCTTCGTCTGCGGTGCCACGAACCTTGGTGAGGCGCTGCGCCGGATCAACGAGGGCGCGGCGATGATCCGGTCCAAGGGTGAGGCCGGCACCGGGGATGTCTCCAACGCCACCACGCACATGCGCTCGATCCGTGCGGAGATCAAGCGGCTCGCCGGGATGGCCGAGGACGAGCTCTACGTCGCGGCCAAGGAACTGCAGGCCCCGTATGAACTGGTGAAGGAAGTGGCCGCCACCGGCAAGCTCCCCGTGGTGCTGTTCACCGCCGGCGGCATCGCCACCCCGGCGGATGCGGCGATGATGATGCAGCTCGGCGCCGACGGTGTCTTCGTTGGCTCCGGTATCTTCAAGTCCGGCAACCCGGCCCAGCGTGCCGCCGCCGTCGTGAAGGCCACTACCTTCTTTGATGACCCGGACGAGATCGCCAAGGCCTCCCGCGGCCTGGGCGAGGCCATGGTCGGAATCAACGTCGACGAAATCCCGGCCCCGCACCGCCTCGCCGAGCGCGGCTGGTAGCCCAACCACTCTGAAAAGGAACGAACTTCATGATCCTTCATGACGACTGGGCACACCTGATCGGCGCAACAGTGGAAATCCGGCGCCAGGGAAAAACAGTCCGCACAGGCCGCGTCGACCACGCCACAAAGGATTCCAATATCCTGTGGCTTGCCCAGGACGGCAACAATCCGCGGAAAATGATCGACAAAGCGCAAGGCTACGAAGCTTGGAAGGTCTCTGCGTTTCGCCACTGATCTCGGGGAATCTCGGCACATCGGCCATCCCTCCCCGAATGAACGCCACGGCCCCAACCTTCCTTATGTCCGTCGCCCGCCATGTCGAGGTGAGAGCCAGATGTCGCACGCGTTGTCCGGCCAGCGAGTGCCCGAAACCCAGAATCGGAACGGGCACAGTTTTCGGCGGTAGGCCTTGGAAAGCCCCACTTTTCGTGGTGGAGCCTCACGTCAGGGAACCAGCCAGCTGGTGTCATCTTTGGTTCCAGATGGTCGCGGTCGCGGTGTTCTCTCATATCGCAGTTGTAGAAGGGCCCTTGTGGGTCCAGCAGAACTCGCATGTGGTGGTCTGCGGGGTCCCGCCACCATAGTGTTCAAGCCGGCTGGGCTTACCCCGCCAACCGCCCAGCTCTTTGCGCAGACCATGCTGGATGCTGGCCTGCCCGCCGGAGTACTCAACGTCGTGGCCTCCGCCAGCGCCGCGGGCAGCTCCGGGCCGCTGCTGGCCGGCGGGCAACGACTCATGGCCGACACCGCCACCAACGTACTGAGCATCTGCATGGAGCTCGGCCGGAACGCGCCGTTCATCGTCTTCGAGGACGCACCTGGACAAGGCCGTCGACGGCGCCTTTGCCGCCAAGATGCGGAACATGGGGTCGGTATGTGACCAAAGGAACTTAAACCGAAACGGGCCGGCAATAGAGCCGGCCCGTTCTCAGGGTGATTCAGTGCTCAGCAGCGAGTGGCTACCACTTGGTGCGGGGCTTGAAGCCGCCCTCGGTGCGCGGCTTGCGCGCGGCGTCGGTGCCGACGCCGCGCTCGTTGCGGTCGCTGAAGGAACGTCCGCCACGGTCCGCGGAGGACCGCTCGCCGTCGGTCTTGCGGAATTCGCGCTTGAAGCCGCCGTTACCCTTGAAGTTGCCCCCGCGGTCGCCGCCGCCGGAGTAACCGCCGCGGTCGCCACTACGGCTGCTGCTGCCCTGGTAGCCGCCACGCTCGCCGGAGGGCTTGCGTCCGTTGTCCAGTTCGAGGTGGATCAGTTCGCCGCCGATCCGGGTGCGGGACAGCGCCTTGAGCTGGTCGGCGCTGAGGTCCGCCGGGAGCTCCACGAGGGAGTGGTCCGCACGGATGTCGATGCCGCCGATCTGGGCCGAGGAGATGCCGCCTTCGTTGGCAATGGCGCCAACAATGGAACCCGGCATCACGCGCTGGCGGCGTCCGACGGCGATCCGGTAGGTGGCGTTGCCCTCGGTCAGGGTGCGGGTCGGGCCACGGGAGCCGAAGCCATC
The DNA here is from genome assembly GCF_040547075.1 of Arthrobacter sp. UYCu512. Taxonomy (NCBI): domain Bacteria; kingdom Bacillati; phylum Actinomycetota; class Actinomycetes; order Micrococcales; family Micrococcaceae; genus Arthrobacter; species Arthrobacter sp. UYCu512. The sequence goes on along the minus strand of NZ_JBEPPA010000012.1, from coordinate 147,331 downwards.
CTTGGCGCGTTCACGCTTCTGGAATTCCGGGGCTGCCGGCAGTTCCTTGACCAGGAGAGGCTGGCCGCCCTGAGCCATCACGGCCAGTGCGGCAGCGATCTCCGACGCCGGAACGTTGTGCTCTTCCTCATAGGAGGCGATGAGGTCGCGGAACGCCGCAACATCCTCGGAGGCGAGGGTTTCGGTGATCTTCTCCGCGAACTTGCCAAGGCGCAGGGTGTTGACCGATTCGGCGGTGGGCAGGTGCATCTGCTCCACCGGCTGGCGGGTCGCCTTCTCAATGGACCGGAGCAAGTACTTCTCCCGCGGCGTCATAAAGAGGATCGCGTCGCCGGAACGCCCTGCACGGCCGGTACGGCCGATGCGGTGCACATAGGACTCGGTGTCGTGCGGGATGTCGTAGTTGACCACGTGGCTGACGCGCTCAACGTCAAGGCCGCGGGCCGCGACGTCGGTGGCGACGAGGATGTCGATCTTGCCGTCACGCAGGGCCTCGACAGTTCGCTCACGCTGCTGCTGCGGGATGTCACCATTGATGGCAGCAGCCTGGAAACCACGCGAGCGCAGCTTGTCGGCGAGGTCCTCGGTGGCCATCTTGGTCCGGACGAAGGCGATGACGCCCTCGAACTCTTCGACCTCGAGGATGCGGGTCAGCGCATCGAGCTTGTGCGGGCCCATGACCTGCAGGTAACGCTGGCGGGTGTTGGCGCCGGTGGTGGTCTTGGACTTGACCTGTACCTCGGCGGGGTTGTTCAGGTACTGCTTGGAGAGCCGACGGATCTGGCTCGGCATCGTAGCGGAGAACAGCGCCACCTGGCGGCCCGCGGGGGTCTGCTGGAAGATCTGCTCCACGTCTTCGGCGAAGCCCATGCGGAGCATCTCGTCGGCCTCATCCAGCACGAGGTACTGGAGCTCGGACAGATCCAGGGACCCCTTGGTGATGTGGTCGATCACGCGGCCGGGGGTACCGACAACAACCTGGGCGCCGCGGCGCAGGCCGTTGAGCTGGGGGCCGTAGGCGGAGCCGCCGTACACCGGAAGGACGGTGAAATCGTCGATGTGCTTGGCGTAGGAGGTGAACGCTTCGGCAACCTGGAGCGCGAGCTCACGGGTCGGTGCGAGCACCAGGGCCTGGGTCTTGCGGGACGGGCCGTTGAGGTCGTGGAGCTCGGCCAGGCGGGACAGCGCCGGTACTGCGAATGCTGCAGTCTTACCGGTACCGGTCTGGGCCAGGCCCACGACGTCGCGGCCTTCGAGCAGCAACGGAATGGTTGCTGCCTGGATCGGCGAAGGCTTCTCGTAGCCCACATCCTGCAGGGCGGCCAGGACACGGCCGTCAATGCCGAGGTCTACGAACTTGACGCCTTCGTCTTCGGCGTCGTCTTCCTTCGCCGGAGCTGATGCGGCTTCGGGCTTAGATTCGGTCTGCGGTGCGGCTTCGGCGGCGGCCGGAGCTTCGTGGTCCGCAGGCGCCTCGGTGAATTCCGGGGCGGAGCCAGCTGCGGGGGCAGCCGTTTCAGAAGTCTCGACGTCGACCTGGCTATTCTCGGTGGTGATTTCGGTGTCGACGGAGTTGTTCTGATTTTCGGGCATAGGTGAAATATCCTCATCCATAGGGGCCAAGCGGCACAACCCGAGGTGAGCGGAGCCGCAGTACGCGTGACCTGAATCGCCGGACGTACTTGACCGGCCGGTCACATAGAAGCCCGGCGCTTTCGCAATCCCGTGGCAGGACTTCCCGCTGCATCTCTTGGCTGCTATCACAGCAGTCTGTACAGCGTTTTCTTTAGCCGGCTCTCCCTATGAAAATGCCCGCATCTCAATTGCGCGGGCCCCAACACTTACCAGTCTTGCCTCAAGAATTGGGCAGGAAATAAGGGATTTCCGGAGTGGGGGATACTTCAATCATAAAGCATGAATCCTCGCATGGGTAACCAGAGGGCCCGGAACAGCGGTGAGCTTGCGCACACGGGGCCCGCTGCCCTACGCCCGGAGACGGCGCTGCAGCTTCTCGAATTCCCCGTGGTACTCAGGCTGGAGGCGGATCTCACCGTCGGCGTCGGCGTCACGCAGGGCCTCCATATCCTCGAATGCCGGCTCGCTGAACCATTTACCGATCGTCACCCCGTGGCTGGGAACGAAGATCCGGTGGATGTGGTCCCCTGCCTGGATGCTGCCGACGCGCACTACCCGCAGATACGTTCCCACCCGCCCGGCATCGCCGAACCGCTTGGCCCAGTGCGGCTCTTGCATGCGGCGCTGGAACGTGGCGCAGGGCGTGCGCGGAGAAGTTACTTCAACTTCGACGTCGAGTCCGATCTTCCAGCGTTCCCCAATGACGGCGTTGGTTGCGCTGACGCCGGCGACGCGCAGGTTCTCACCAAAGGTCCCGGGCGGCAGTTCGCGGCCGAGCTCCGCTGCCCAGTAGTCGGCGTCGTCCTGGGAGTAGGCATAGAGCGCCTGGTCTTCGCCGCCGTGATGGATCCGGCTGGCCTGGATGTCACCGCGCAGTCCAAGCCTGTGCACCTTGACCGGCCCGGCCACCGGCCGTTTGTCGATGGCTGTCACGCCCACGCTTCCGGTGTCGTTCAGCAACTGGTGCACGCGGCAGACGGCGAAAACAGAGGCGGTGTCCATTTCACCAGTGTAGGCCCGGGCCGCACCGGCGTCGGAGACCGCCCGGGTTGTCATTTCGCGGCAGTGTTTGGCGCAATCATCGCCATCAGTGCCGACTCGGCGGTAGTCCGCTTCATCGACCTGCGGGGTCTGGATCGCCGGCGTCAGGGAAGCGCGGCGCAGGACCAGAAGCCGGCACACCATGATGGCCAGGGCACAGAACACGCCGGCACTGGAGGCCATAATCCACGGGTAAGGCGCCTGGACATTGAGGTTTTCGGCGCCGAGGGCACACCGATGGTCTTCGGCGACCAGAAGAAGACGGGTGCGGACAGGCCCAGCACTGCGCCCATAAGCCACCGCAATCCGCGGTACCGGGCCGGGGCCTCCCGCAGGGTCCAGCCGAAGGCCGGCAGGCATGCTACCTAGCTGCGATGCCGGGAACACCGGCGCTGCTCGGGCGAGTGGGCAGCTCGCGGCAGTGTTTGGCGAAACATTGCGGCGAACTGCCCACTGGCGACGGCGCGAGTGGGCAGCTCGCGGCGCTACGCCCCCGGGGCAGCCTGCGGGTGCAGCACCGTCCGGGAAGGCCGGTACGCCAGCGCCCAGTAGATCAGAATGGCGATGCCGCAGAGCACCCCGAGGCTGGCCACGATCAGCTGCCACTGGGTCTGCGGGTCCTTACCCCACTCCGCTGCGCCCGCCAAGACCGAGAGGTACTTGGGCGTCAGGTAAAAAGAAAGCGCGGAGAACGCAACGATGATCCAGCCCGCACGGCGCATCCGCCCGTTCCTGGATGGCACCCGCCGGATCGCGAAGCCCATGCCGGGCAGGGCGACAGCCATCCATACCCAGTGGTGGGACCAGGAAACCGGGCTGACCAGGAGCATCAGCACGGCGGTTGCCGAGACGGCGACCAGGTTTTCGTCCGCGGCCACGGCCCGCGTGATCACAAGTGCTGTGATCGCAGCCAGTGCCAGGGCCAGCACCAGCCACAACACGCTGGTCACGCCGGAATCCGGCAGCCCCAGGTGCAGCAGCAAGCCCTTGACCGAAAGATTGTCCACGTATGCGGGCCCACCGATTCGACCGGTGTCAGGCAGGATCTTGGTCCAAAAGGTGAGCGAGGCCGTCGGCAGCACGGCCCAGGCGAGGCCGATGGAACCGAAGAAGCCGGCCGCCATCCAGGCGAGGGCTTTGAAATCGCGGCGGACCAGGAAGTAGAGCCCGAACGCGAGCGGAGTCAGCTTGATGCCCGCAGCCATGCCGATCAGCAAGCCGGCGGGCCAGCGGATATGCCCGGCACGGGCTTTGCCGTAGAGCGCGAAGTCGGCCAGGATCAGACCCATCAGAATGATGTTGATCTGGCCAAAGTCGAAAGTGTCCCGCCAGGGCCCCAACAGCAGGATCGCTGCCGTGCCGGCCAGGGCCATTGTCCGGAAACGCCAGTCCGCGAATGCGTTCCGCCAGTTGCCGGGGCGGAAGTAGTGCCGCGCCAGCCAGGCGGCCAAGACAGCGGCGCCCAGCAGTGCCGTGCAGGTGAACAAGAGACTCCCGCCGCCCTGGCCCAGTGTCGCCATGGCCGCGAACAGCAGCGCCGCGAATGGCGGGTACGTGAACGGCAGCCCGTCCCGCGCCGCGTACAGCTCGTTGACGCCGATTTCCCCGGTCTGCAGCACCCGGCTGCCGCCGTAGAAGTAAACCTCAAAGTCATTCATCAGCGGAATATACGCCGAATACAGCACCACCAGCGCGAGGCCGACGGCGAGCGCGCCGGCCGCCGTCGCGAGCCAGCCGCGGGTGGTTGAGGACGTGGCAGTGGTGGTGGTCACGGGTGGTTAGCTGCCTGACCCGCCGGTCTGGGACGCAATCTGTGAGAAAGCCTGCTCCAGGTCAGCGATCAGGTCCTCAACATCCTCGATGCCGCAGGAGAGCCGAATCAGGTTGACGGGGACGGCCAATTCGGTGCCCTTGACCGAGGCATGGGTCATTTCCGACGGGTAATTCACCAGCGATTCGATGCCGCCGAGGGACTCCGCGAGGGTGAACACGGAAGTCGACTCGGCCACCTTGCGCGCCGCCGCCTCGCCGCCCTTGAACTGCACGGAGATCATGCCGCCGAACTTCTTCATCTGCCTCCGGGCGAGCTCGTGGCCGGGGTGTGAGGGCAGTCCCGGGTAGAGTACGGCTTCCACTTCGGGGCGCTGCAGCAGCCACTCGGCCACGGCCTGGGCGTTGTCGCTGTGCCGGTCCATCCGGACGCCGAGGGTCTTGAGCCCGCGGGTGGTGAGGAAAGCATCCATCGGGCCGGAGACGGCGCCGACGGCAAACTGCACAAAGCCGATCTTCTCGGCCAGGTCCGCGTCGTTGACGATGATGGCACCGCCGACAACGTCCGAGTGCCCGCCGATGTACTTGGTAGTGGAATGCACCACAATGTCGGCGCCGAGGCCCAGCGGGTTCTGCAGGTACGGCGAGGCGAAGGTGTTGTCCACTACCAGGAGGGCTCCGGCGTCGTGCGCCACCTTGGCGAGCGCCGCGATGTCGGTGATCTTCATCATCGGGTTCGACGGCGTCTCCACCCACACGAGCCGGGTTTTGTGGGCCGCCACGGCCGTCGCCACGGCGTCAAGACTGGACATGTCCACCGGAGTGTTGCCAATTCCCCACTCCCCCAGAACCCGGCTGATCAGCCGGTAGGTGCCGCCGTAAGCGTCGTTGCCCAGCACAATGTGGTCGCCGGGGCGGGTCAGCGCACGGATCATGGAGTCCTCGGCGGCCAGACCGGAGCTGAAGGAGAAGGCAGCGGAGCCGCCTTCCAGCGCGGCGAGCTGTTCCTGCAGTGAATCCCGGGTGGGGTTGGTTCCGCGCCCGTACTCGTAGCCGGACCGTAGACCGCCGATCCCGTCCTGGGCGTAGGTGGAGGAGAAGTGCACGGGCGGCACAACGGCGCCGGTCCGCGGCTCGAACGCCTGGCCAGCGTGCACGGCGCGGGTGTTGAAGCCTGGGTTCTTTGAGGAGGAGTTGGCTGGCAAAGACATGTGCGTTCCTTTCGGCCGGCGGGCGGGGCATGCTGCAACGGCATGCCCCGCCACCGGGTCAGTTGCTGAGGTAGGCGAGCAGGTCGTGGCGGGTCAGGATCCCCACCGGAGCGCCGACGAACGTCACCATCAGGGTGTCGGCGCCGGAGAGGAGATCGCGGGCGGTCGAGATGGATTCCAGCGAGCCGATGACCGGCAGCCGGGCCTCCATGTGTTCGGAAATCTTGTCGGAGAGCTTGGCTTCGCCCCGGAAGAGCTTCGCGGTCAAGGTGCGTTCGTCAACCGCCCCCAGCACCTCGCCCATCACGACCGGCGGCTCCTGGGAGAGCACCGGGATGTGCGAGACGCCGTACTCATTCATGATGTTGATAACGTCGCGGACGCTTTCGGTGGGGTGGATATGCACAAGGTCCGGCAGCTCGCCGGTCTTGGACTTGAGGACCTCGCCCACCGACGCTTCGTCCCCGCCGGCGAGGAAGCCGTACGAGCGCATCCACTGGTCGTTGAAGATCTTGGCTAGGTAACCGCGGCCGGAGTCCGGCAGGACCACCACAACGACGGCGTCATCGGGCAGGTCCCTGGCGACCTGCAGCGCGGCCACGACTGCCATGCCGGAGGACCCGCCCACCAGCAGGCCTTCTTCCCGGGCCAGCCGGCGGGTCATCTCAAATGAGTCGGCATCGCTCACGGCGATGACGGCGTCGGCGACGGTTTTGTCATAGTTGGCGGGCCACATGTCCTCACCGACACCCTCGACGAAGTACGGCCGTCCGGTGCCGCCGGAGTAGACCGAACCTGCCGGATCAGCGCCGATGATCTTGACCACCCCGCCGTCGGCCGCCGCCCGGCCGGCCGAGACGTCCTTGAGGTACCGGCCGGTACCGGTGATGGTGCCGCCGGTACCGGCACCAATCACACAGTGCGTGATCCGGCCGTCCGTGTCGGCCCAGATTTCCGGGCCGGTCGATTCGTAGTGGCTGGCCGGGGCGGCCGGGTTGGAAAACTGATCGGGCTTATAGGCGCCGGGGATTTCGGTCACCAGCCGGTCCGAGACGCCGTAGTAGCTGTGCGGGCTGTCAGGGGCGACGGCGGTGGGAGTCACCACAACCTCGGCGCCGTAGGCCCGGAGGACGGCGCGCTTGTCCTCGCCGACCTTGTCCGGCACGACAAAAATGCACCGGTAGCCCTTCTGCTGGGCTACGAGGGCCAGTCCCACACCGGTGTTGCCGGAGGTGGGTTCCACGATGGTGCCGCCGGGCAGGAGCTTGCCGGTGCGTTCGGCCTCCTCGATCATCTTCACCGCGATGCGGTCCTTGATGGAACCGCCGGGGTTCAGGTATTCCAGCTTCACCAGGACCGTGGCCCCGATGCCGTCGGTAACGTGGTGCAGCTTGACGAGCGGCGTATTGCCGATGAGGTCCAGAACGGACTGGGCGTACTTCATAGATACAAAGTTACCGTCTCCGCGGACCGCGGGACGTCGGGGCAGTCATCCGGCGCATCCGGGTGCGAAGATTATCCGGTGACGAGCATGCGCTGGCCCAGGGAATTGAACGACCATCTGCTCCCCGCCGGCATGCTGGCCGCGGGCACCGCCGTGCTACTCACCGGATTGTTGCCCTGGCCCGCGTTCGAGGCCCTGGCCGCCCGCACCGTCCCGGTGCTGGCCTTTGTGGTAGCCATGTCCCTCGTGACCGAAATGGTTGACGACGCCGGCCTGTTCCGGGTCGTGACGGAGCGGCTTGCGGTGCTGGGCCGGGGGCGGGTCTTCCTGCTGTGGCTGCTGGTGATCGGCCTGGCCACCGTCTCCACAGTGTTCCTGTCCCTGGATACAACTGCCGTGCTCGTGACCCCGGTCGTTGTGCTGCTGGCCATCCACGCCCGGATCCCGCCGCTGCCGTTTGCGCTGACAACGGTCTGGTTGGCCAACACCGCATCGCTGTTGCTGCCGGTGTCGAACCTGACGAATCTGCTGGCCCAGGACCGGCTGAAGCTCAGCCCGGCCGCCTTTGCCGGCCTCGTCTGGGCGCCGGCGCTGGTGGGGATCCTGGTCCCGATCGGGTTGCTGTGGCTGGCGTTCCGGAAGGACCTGGCCGGCCGCTACATTCCACAGCCAGCCGGCAAGGCACGGGACAGGCTTTTGCTGTACTTGGCGTCGGGGGTGATGGTGCTGCTGCTGCCCGCCCTCGTCTCCGGCGTTCCCGTGCAGCTCCCGGCGATCACGGCGGCGGCGGTCCTGCTGGGCCTCTTTCTCTGGCGCCGTCGCGCGGCGCTGCGCTGGTCCATGATCCCCTGGCGGCCGCTTAGCCTCACCGCCGGGCTGTTTATGGTGGTCGAAGCCCTGCACGCCCAAGGCCTCACGCGGTTCCTGTCCGGAATCGCCGGGTCAGGCGAGGGTCTTCCGGCGCTGCTGCAGCTCGCGGGAATCGGCGTTGGGTTGGCGAACGCGGCGAACAACCTGCCGGCCTACCTGGCGCTGGAACCGGCAGGCGACTCGCCGGTGCGGCTCGCGGCCCTGCTCCTCGGGGTGAACCTCGGCCCGCTGGTAACCCCGTGGGCGTCCCTGGCCACTCTCCTCTGGCACGAACGGCTGCGCACCCTCAACGTCGAGATCCGCTGGGGCGGGTTCGCGGTCGCAGGCCTCGCCGCCGTCGTCCTCACCGTGCCCCTAGCGGTTGTGGCACTCTGGCTGACCACGGGAATGCACTGATCACAGCGGCCGGGGAGCCGGCGCTTCCGCGCGCCGAGGCGTTTTGCCACAGTCCTGGAACGTTGCCCTCGGTGTCCTTGAAGTACGCGTTCCATCCATCTCCGGCAGTACCTGAAACTCCCAGCCGAAAATCGACCTGTAGAACTCCCGTGCGCGGTGCTCGTCGTCAGCGGGGATCTCAAAATGTACTACTCCACCAGCCATTACGTTCTCCTAGGAACAAGGATTCGGGCCAGGGGCGGGCGTACGCGGCCAGCCCCACAGCCGGAATCTAACCCCGCCGGCCCGGGACGTTAAGGGCCCTGCGGGGCGGGCCGCCGGCGGCCAAGATGCGGTCGCCGCTGGCCGTGCGTGGAATCATTGTCGGATGACCATTGCAGACGTCCCGGCAAGCGTTGCCGCCGCGGCCGACGCCTCGCTGCGCTGGCACCCGGGCGGCCCCTTCGACCTGTCCCAGACGCTCGGGCCGCTCCTGCGCGGGCAGGGAGATCCGTCCATCCGCACCGCGGCTGACGGACTGTGGCTGGGCTTCACGACGGCGTCGGGTCCGGCGTCGCTGCGCCTGACCGCCGCCGGACCGAGCTCGGAACCGGCCGTCAACGTCCAGGCTTGGGGTCCGGGAGCTGCCGCGGCCGTGGACTCCGTTCCGCGGCTGCTGGGCCGCGATGATGACTGGTCCGGCTTTGACGAGGCCGGCTTCCACGCCACGCTCCCCCGGATGGTGGTTGAGGCCCGGCGCCGAAACCAGGCTGTGCGGTTGCCCGCCACCGGCCGGATGATCGATTCCCTCGTGCCGACGGTGCTGGAGCAGAAGGTCACAGTCATTGAGGCGAGGCGCGGCTACCGGTATTTGATGTACCGCTTTGGCACGCCGGCACCCGGAGCAGGCACCGTCGCTCCCGCCAACCTGATGGTCCAGCCCACCGCCGAGCAGTGGCTGCGCATCCCGTCCTGGGAATGGCACCAGGCCGGGGTGGGGCCGCAACGATCGGCAACCGTCATGCGCGCGCTGCGCTCCGCCGTCGCGCTGGAGCGGCTCGCCGCGCTTCCGGCGTCGGAGGCCTCCGCGAAGCTGCAGACCCTTCCCGGGATCGGCGCGTGGACCGCGGCGGAGGTGGTGCAGCGCACCCACGGCTGTCCGGACTCCATTGCCGTGGGCGACTACCACCTTGCGGCGTATGTGGGCGCGGCGCTCACCGGCCGCCGGACGGACGACGCCGGCATGCTCCGGCTGCTGGCACCGTGGGCCGGGCAGCGGCAGCGTGTGGTCCGGATGATCGGGTTCAGCGGCTTCCGCAAACCCACCTTCGGGCCGCGGATGACCATCCAGGACCACCGCAGCCACTAGCCCGCCGCCGCGGCAGGGCGGGGTCAGAGCCCCAGACGGGCCACGGCTTCCTGCCGCATGTCCATTTTGCGGATCTTGCCGGAGACCGTCATCGGGAAATTATCCCGCACGTCCACATAGCGCGGGATCTTGTAGTGCGCCAGCTTCCCGCGGCAGTACTCGGCCAGGCTCTCGGCGTCCAGCCGGGCGGCGCCGGCCCTGAGGATAATGCAGGCCATCAGTTCCTCGCCGTACCGGGCGTCCGGCACCCCGATCACCTGGACGTCCTGGATGTCCGGGTGTGTGTACAGGAACTCTTCGATCTCGCGGGGATAGACGTTTTCACCACCACGGATCACCATGTCCTTGATCCGTCCCTCGATCACGATGTAGCCGTCCGCATCCATCCGGGCGAGGTCGCCGGTGTGCATCCAGCCCTCGGCGTCGATCGCCTCCGTGGTCTTTTCCGGCTGGTTCCAGTACCCCTTCATAACGGAGTATCCGCGGGTGCACAGTTCTCCGATCTCCCCGCGCTGCAGCACCCCGCCGGTCATTGGATCCACAACAGTGCTCTCCAGGTGCGGCATCGTCAGGCCCACGCTTTGGGTGCGCTGGGCCATTGTGTCGACACTGCGGGTCATGGTGGACACCGGCGAAGTTTCCGTCATCCCGTAGCAAATAGCGACGTCGCGCATGTTCATCTCCGCTATGACCCGGTTCATCACCTCGATGGGGCACAACGATCCTGCCATCACCCCGGTGCGGAGCGTGGAAAGGTCGTAGGAGGCAAAGTCGGGCAGCGCCAGTTCGGCGATAAACATCGTGGGCACGCCGTACAACGAGGTGCCGCCAAAGTCCTGCACCGCTTCCAGCGCGGCTGCGGGGGCGAAGCCCCGGCCGGGAATGATGGTGGCGCAGCCGTGGCTTAGTGCGGCGAGGTTTCCAATGACCATACCGAAGCAGTGGTAAAACGGCACCGGAAGCACCACCCTGTCCCGTTCGGTGTATTCGAGCAACTCACCGATCGAGTAGCCGTTGTTCAGGATGTTGTGGTGCGAGAGCGTGGCCCCCTTGGGGAAGCCGGTGGTGCCCGAGGTGTACTGCAGGTTGATCGGGTCGTGGGGGTCCAGCTCGGCCATCCGCGCCTTCAAGGCAGCGTGCCCGACGTCGTCGGCACGTTTCAGGAGTTCCGCGTAGCTGCGCTCGCCGCCAGCTTCGGGGACGCCGGCCGTAAGGCCCGGCAGGCCGGAATCGGGAAGGAAAACAAGTTCGACCAGTTCCTGGCATTCGGCCAGCGCCTGACGAGCCATGGCGGTGTAGTCGCTGTTACGGTCCGAGGGGGCCACGACCAGCATCCGCATGCCGTTCTGTTGCACCACAAATTCCAGCTCGTGGCTGCGGTACGCGGGATTGACGTTGACCAGGATCGCCCCGGCCTTGGCCGTCGCGTACTGCAGGATGGTCCATTCGGCGCAGTTCGGGCTCCAGATCCCGATGCGATCGCCTGCTGCCACGCCCAGGGCCAGCAGGGCACGGGCGACCCGGTCGACGTCGTCGTTCAGTTTGGTATAACTCCAGCGGCGCGCTTCCTCCCCCGGAACCGCCGCAGCCTCGATCAAGGCGTCCTGATAAGGGAACCGGGCCACGATTCGTTCGAAATTATCGCCGATCGTTTCCTCAAGCAGCGGGACGTCAGTGTCCCCGGCTGTGTATGCAAGCATGCTGTGACGCTACCAACACTCGGCCGGCAAAAGAAGACCAAAGCTTGGATGTCCTACGAAATCTTCGGACACAAGGACGCGACCCGGTATGGTGAAAACCATGAGCGAACCCATAGACCTTCAGGCCACCTTCATCCCCAACGACGGCGAATTCTTTCGTGTGAAGCTCGCGCTGGAGATTGCGATTGAGCAAGTAGTCAACGAACCCGGCTGCATCCGGTACGAGTTGACGGAGGCCACCGAGGCCAAGCTGGTGCTGACCGAACAGTGGGCCTCGCAGGAAGACCTGGACACGCATTCAAAAGGAACAGCGGTCCAGGACCTCAACGAATCCCTCAGCGCACTGCTGGCGGAGCCGGTCAAGCTCGTGAAACTCTAAGCCCCCAGTCCCAAAACAACGCGGGGCCGCTGCCCACCCATTGGTCTTACGACGATGGGTGCGCAGCGGCCCCGCGTTTTTCTCTTTGGGTCCGTGCGGGGTAGCTAGGACTCCGGGATCTGGCTGCCGTCCTGGGCGGTGGCTGCCGTGGCGGCTTCCGCCTGGGACCGCGCGACGTGCGCGTGGACTTCTTCCATATCGAGGGCCTTGACGGCGTCGATGACCTGCTCCAGCTGCTGGGCGTTCAGCGCACCCGGCTGGGAAAACACCAGCACCTTTTCACGGAACGCCATCAGGGTGGGGATGGAGGTAATGCCGGCCTCGGCAGCGAGCTGCTGCTCGGCCTCCGTGTCCACCTTCGAGAACACAACGTCCTGGTGCTTCTCGGAAACTGCGGCGTAGGTGGGTCCGAACTGCTTGCACGGGCCGCACCACTCGGCCCAAAAATCAACAAGGACAATGTTGTTGTCCTCGACGGTCGATGCGAACTGTTCACCTGTAATGTCTACGGTAGCCATGGTTCAACGGTACGCGAGCAGCCCCGCCTTGTCCCGCGCATTTCGCTGTTGGCACATCCATGTGACGACACACCGGCGGGCCCGGATTTCCGCCCCGGGGCCTTAGGTGTACCCAGCCGGCCCGGCGGCTTGGGCCTGTCGCCGGCGCCATGTGGGGACTTAGGCCCAGACGTTCGGGGCGGCGCGGCGCGCCCCGGGAAGGGCATTGGTTTCGCGCCACTCGTGAATCCAGGCGGGCAGTTCCAGATCCGCCGGAGGCGCCCCGAACTCACGGATGATTTCAGCCTGGCTAACCGGCTTGCCCTTGCTGACCAGACGGGTTGCGATGAAGGCACGGGCGTAGATTTCCCCGTCCACCACCATCCGTTGCTCGAAGTAGATGGCTTTCTCGTCCAGGCCGATGATCCTCGTTTCAATGGTGTACCGCTGCCACAACTGCAGCGAACGGCGGAAAGCGATTGTCTCCCCCGCCGCCACGGGACTCCATCCCCTGCGGCGCATGGCCTTCCAGGTTCCGCTGCGGGCCATCAGGTCAAACCGGCCCAGGTCCATCAGGGAGAAATACATTCCGTTGTTGACATGCATCGCAATATCAATATCGGTCGGCAGTACCTTCAACGGCAGCGACGCGGTGTCCCAGATGCTTAGCGGAGAGCGGCGGGACGAGGTAAAAAGCAGGACGAGCGTGCGCAGGAGCAGATGCATGGTGAACATGTTACCCGCGAGTAACAAAGCTGCCAAGACCCGTACCCGCGGCGTGCGCCCCGTCCGGCGGTAGGTTGAGTGTCCGCCGGCCGGCCGCTTCTCCGGGGTATTACGCTGTTCGGATGACAAGGGACCTGACTGTACGGGCCGTTTCGCCGGCGGACGCTGGCGGTATTGCCCGCGTGCACCTCCAGGCCTGGCGCGAAAGCTACGCCCACCTCCTGCCGGCAGCTGCCCTGGCCGGACTGCAGCAGGGCCCGCGGGAGAGGAGCTGGCGTTCCATCATCGCCGCCGGCACCTCAAGTGTCTGGGTGGCCTGCGCCGGCGCCGAGATCGTCGGCTGGGCCAGCGCCGGGGCCGGACGCGATGAGGACGGACCCCGAGACCGGGAGCTGATGGGACTCTACGTACTCGCCAGCCAGTATGGCTCGGGGGCGGGCCAACTGCTGCTGGATTCAGCCGTGGCCGACAGCGGCGCCTATCTTTGGGTTGCCGAACAAAATCCCCGGGCGCTCGCCTTTTACCGCCGCAACGGCTTCTCCCCCGACGGCTCCGCAGCCGACCACGAACTGCTCGGCACCCCGGTCCGAATCCTGCGGATGGTCCGCTGATCCCCGGTCCCTGGCCGCGCGACGTTTCAGACGGTCGCGATCAATTCTGCTTCGAAGCCGTCCGAATTCACCAAATATGCGGCGTAGTGGTCCGGGCCGCCGGCGTGCGGGTACTTCTCGGGGAACAGTTCCCGCCAGCCATGCGCGACGGCGTCCACCGCCACGGCATCGACCTGACGCCGGGTACCCGCTCGAAAGGCAAGGTGGTTGAGTCCGGGCGCGGTGCGCTCGTAGGCGCGGCTGCTCAGCGCCGGAGACTCCTCGACGACGATGTACGTCGGACCCCGCCGCCAACTGCACCCGTGCGGCCAGTCCTGGTGGTCGCGATAGCCCAGCCGGGTCAGGAGCCAGCCCCATTCGGACTGCGCACGGCCAAGGTGCGGGACCCACAGTTCCACGTGGTCCAGGGCTCCAGGCGTTTCATCAGTCACCTGAAGAGTCTCGCACGCCTTGAGGCAGAACTTGCCGCCGCCGTGCTCCCGCGGCTTACGCCAGAATGCGCTGGAAGAGGAGGTGGTCCTGCCAGGCGCCGGCAATGTTGAGATAGTCCGGTGCCATGCCGATCTGCATAAACCCGGAGCGCTTAAGGACCTTCTGCGAGGCTGCGTTGTGCCGGAGGGTGGCCGCCTGCAGCCGGTGCAGGCCCAGTGCCTCCCGCGCTGACTCGACGGCGCAGGCGACCGCAGCCGAGCCGATCCCGCGCCCGCCGTAGCCTTCGTCCACCCAGTACCCGAGGTTGGCGCTGAGAAACGGGCCCCGGACGATGCCACTGAGAGTCATCAACCCCACAATCACGTCACCGTCGGTGAGAACCCAGGGAACAGCCGATCCCGCATCGAACAAGTCCAGCTTGGATTGAATGCTTGCCCGTTGACCGTGGACGGTGAAGAACTCCTCTGCCCGCAGCGGCTCCCAAGGCGCCAGGTGCTCGCGGTTCCGCCGGTATGCAGCGCTCAGGGCCGCCGCGTCGGATGCTCGCAGCACCCGGACCTGGACGCTGCCGGCCAGGGTCTGATCGTTGGCACGCAAAAGCTCAGGCCGCATCGTCGTCGTCCTCGCTGGAATCGGCGCCACGGACGCTGACGCTTGCAACGCCTTGCAGGTCCATAAGCGGCAGGACGAGGTTGCGCAGCGGATGGCGTCCGAAGAACCGCACGTCCATGGAGACCATTGGCTTCTGCTCATCCCCGCTGCGACGGGTGCGCTGGATCGAGGAACTGAACCCCAAGGTGGTGGCGATCTCGAGGATCTGCCGCAGAACGCCCTGGCCATCCGCATGGTCGATGTGCATCACGCGGTTCCTGTCCACGGAAGGGATCCTGCCGGCGCCACAGGCGCCCCGGGGTCCATCACAAACGCGAAACCGTAGGCGGACACCAGGGTGAACGCGCAGGAGCCGAGTCCCACCAGCACATGGGTCCGGTAGCCGGCGCTCTTCTGCCGGACCTGGCGCTCAATGCCGATCAGCGAACAGAGCACAAACGTCGCAAGCAGCAGGCCGGCTTCCACCAGGCTTGTTTCGGTGAAGAATGCAAACATGCGGCCCACCTTACTTGGCCCGTGAATCAATGGCCGGGCTGGCCGGGAGCACTGCTGCACGAACCCCCTCTTTCCTCGGACGCTTCCGCCACCATAGGATCGAAGAACCGCGCCGCTGTGGCAGCGTGCGGCCGGCCTCGGTCGCCGGCTGTCCGGACGTCACGGCCCGCTGGGGCGCAGACGCGGGCCGGGCCAGGGAGGACACTGTGGAGGACCCCTACCAGCTGGAACGTTTCGTCACAGCCCAGGATTCAGACGAAAGCTACCGGCGTGCCCTCGATGAGCTTCGCGGGGGATCTAAGCGCAGCCACTGGATGTGGTTTGTGTTCCCGCAGCTCGCCGGACTCGGGAGGAGCGCGACTGCACAGCGGTACGCGGTGACATCGCTGGATGAAGCGAAGGCCTATCTGCTGCATCCGGTCTTGGGTCCCCGGCTGGTCGAATGCACACAGGCGGTGGCCGGCCTGGCAGGGCGCTCCGCCGTGCAGATCTTCGGCGGGATCGATGAGCGGAAGCTGCGCTCCTCAATGACCCTGTTCCTGCGGGCGGACCCCCGTGCGGGCATCTTCCGGGAGGTGCTTGCCGCATACTTCGACGGGGTGCCCGATCCGGCCACCGACCAGATCCTCGGCCTCAAGCGTCGACCCGAAGCAGGACCTGGTTAGGCTTCCGGCGTTGCCAGCGCCGTGATCATCCGTTCCAAGCGGGCGACACCGGCGTAGCGGCCGGCGTTGTCAGTTACCAACAGGGGCTCGAACCGGCTGGAGGCGGACCGCGTCATGGACCGGGCCAGGGCCTCGCTCAGCGGGGTATCCAGGTTCACGCGCATGCCGGGGTTGACCACGCCCAGCCCCGCTGCGGCCGGGGTCAGCACAGAAACCGGCCGCAGGTGCTCACCGATCAAAACCACCGACTCAAGTCCGGGGTTTCCGGCGAAGGCCTCCGCGGCGAGCACGACAGTACTTGCCGTCGTCGCAGATTCTAGGACATCGCGAACGACTGCCTTGCCGGATGCCGCTGGCTTCGAAGCGAGCCGGTGGGCCAGATCCAGATCGATGCCGGCCCAGGCCGGTGCCGGCCTGGCCAGGTAATAGCCCTGAACCAGGGGCACACCAAGAGAGACCAGAGCGTCGAGTTCCTCCACCCGTTCAACACCCTCGGCCAGGATCCATGCGTCGACACGGCTGGCAAAGGTGCCCAGCATCTCGATCAGGGCTCGCTTTGCTTCATCGCGGTCGACGTCCTGGATGAGGTCACGGTCGATCTTGATCAGGGAGGGCCGCAGCGACAACAGGTGCCGCAGTCCCGCGTAGCCGGCACCGGCGTCGTCCACGGCGATCAGGGCGCCGGCGGCACGCAGCTGGTTCAGGTCAGGTTCCAGCCCCACGTAGGAATCGATGGGGGTCTGTTCGGTCAGTTCAACGATGAGTCCACCCAGATTTCCTTCCTCCCGCCAGATGCTCCGGATCTCCTCGGTGCCCAGCAGCTCGGGAGAAACGTTGAGAGTCAGGAAGCAGTTGGTCGGCAGCGTGGAACGAGCCGCGAGTGCTGTCCGCAGGGCGGCCGATTCGAGTTCTGCAGACTTCCCATGGTCGCGGGCAGCGGAAAACCACACTTCGGGATTTTGCTCGGTGAAGCCGGGAAACCGGGCGAGCGCTTCATAGCCCACCACCGAACCGCGGGCTGTGTCGACAATCGGCTGGAACGCCGCTGCGAGGCCGTCTCCACGGCAGGCGACCGCCAAGAGCTCCTCCCAGTGCGGTCCCGCGGGGGCGCGGGCAGCGGGAGACGGCCGGCCCGCCGCGGGGCTGCTCAACTAACCGGAACGATTGCGCGGTGGACCGACCGGACGACTTCGTCGGGCAGTTCCACCAAGCCATGCGCGGCCGCTGCGTGCGCGGCGACGGTGACCAGGATTTCGTCTTCCGTGCTGCATACCCATCGGGCTTCGCAACCAGGTACTACGTCTCCACAGGCAAAAGATTTCACGTAGGCTCCTTGATATTTGACGGCGATAATGAATATTTGGCGTCAAAACTGTTTGACGGCGAACGGCACTACAGTACTGCCCTGAGCGGCAATACACGGTGATATGCGCCTGGCGGCTGCCTTTTATCCTGGCTGCTGCTCCGGTGCAATTGCTGCTTGATGTTCAGCTTTTGGCCCCGGTGTCATCCTCGCCGATGATCTCCCGAACCCAATGGGCTCCCGGCGGGCCGCGCCGGACTGCTTACCGCCTTGGCCTACCGAAGAGCTATTCGTGGCCCGTCATCGCACGGATGGGACTGAATATTAACATTTGCGCTCCAGCGTCCCGTCCCTTCCCCGGAGCAGCCTCAGCACCGTCATTTCCAGCATTTTCAACGTCGGCTGCCCGACGGAATTTTCCGGGCCGCCGCGCAGCACCGTTTAGGACGAGGCACTCGCCGCCCACCGGATGTTGAACCAGTTGGACGCCGGGGTGCTCCCGGGCCCCGAAAAGGACTGTCCAGCCGGGGAACAAAATTGAGCTCATCGCGGTGCACCCCGGCATGGCCCAAGGGCCGACCGGGCAGCGTTGACACCGCCGGTCAACCGGACTATTCTACAACCAAATGGTTGTAGATAAGCTAAGGGATGCCGAATTTGACCGCCTGTTTCAGGCGCTTGCGGATGCTACCCGCCGCGATATCGTCACTCGGGTGACGGCTGGAGAGTCGTCCGTGTCGGGGCTGGCGGACCACTACGCCATGAGTTTTGCCGCCGTACAGAAACACGTGGCGGTCCTGGAGCGCGCTGACCTGGTGACGAAGGAAAAGCGCGGACGGGAGCAGATCGTGCGCGCACGCCACGATGCCCTGCAAAGGGCCCGGCGGCTGCTCGATGAATACGAGGTGATCTGGCGGGACCGGGCCACCAGGATCGCAGAAATTCTCACCGAGGGATAGGAAGAGTTCCGCCATGGCCGTTATCAGTTCACACCAGAATGCCGCAGCCCTCAGTTTCACCGTCATCGCCGAGTTCGACGCCGGCATCGAGCGCGTCTGGCAGCTCTGGGAGGACCCGCGCCAGCTGGAGCGCTGGTGGGGCCCGCCCACGTGGCCTGCGACCTTCGAGAGCCACGACTTTGTGCCCGGCGGGAAGGCCAGTTACTACATGACCGGACCCGACGGCGAAAAAGCCCGCGGCTGGTGGCGGTTCACCGCCATCGAGGCTCCGCACCGCCTGGAGTTCGACGACGGTTTTGCTGATGACAACGGCGACCCGAACCCCGACCTGGGCACGAGCCATGCAGTGATGAGGCTGGCGGCAGTCGAAAACCGCACCCGGATGACAGTGGTGTCGACCTTTGACTCGGCCGCCGCACTGGAACAGGTCCTCGCCATGGGCATGGAAGAGGGCATGAAGCAGGCCCTCGGCCAGATCGACGGCATCCTCGCCGGCTCAGGCCCCGCCTGACCACCACCGTCCGCCCCGCAGCTCCGGAGCGGAACGAGGGGCCCCGGCAAAGAAAAAGTCTCCGGAACCTATTGGTTCCGGAGACTTTTTCAAGGGTGGCAGATGAGGGATTCGAACCCCCGTAGGCGTTGCCAGCTGATTTACAGTCAGCCCCCTTTGGCCGCTCGGGTAATCTGCCGAACTTCAAAAGAAGATCACTCCCGGCCGCTATCTACAAAACGCCTGTTTCCAGTCCGTTCCGCTTCCAGTAACCGCGGGCAAGACAACTTTACAGAACTTCCGCCGAAGAATCGAATCGGCGGTCTGCCACCTCAAAAAGCCTGGAAACTCAGGCCTCGCCTAGGATGCGGCCGGCGAGTTTCGCCTCGAACCTTGCGGCCTGTTCCTCGGTGACCTGGTTCAGCTGGATGGCCCGCGCCAAGTCCGCATGAACACCATCCAGCCTCGCCGAGGCATCGGCGGCGGGGCTGAAAATGATCGAAGCCGCCAGTGTTGCGGCAGCCACCGAGGTCGCGGCGGCGGCAATTCCGCCAACTGCCGCCGCGGTGGAGCTAATGACGTACCGGACGGCCTGGTTTTGCATAAGGTCTACCTTTCGGGGAACTCTTCCAACTCCCGCAACTCTGCGCGCCGAAACTTCGTTCCCGCCCTGACTCAGCTTTGAGCGGACTGTGAAAGCGGCGGATCGCGGCGCCTTCAGATCGGGGCATCCGTACTAGGCTGGATTACAGACCCCAGAGCCCCTCGACGGGCACCCCAACGATCAGGAGGACAGTCATGGCAGGCGAATCCACATTCGACGTCGTCAGCAAGGTAGACAAGCAGGAAGTCGCCAATGCGATGAACCAGGCGCAGAAGGAACTGGTCCAGCGCTACGACTTCAAGGGAGTCGGCGCCGAGGTTGATTTCAGCGGCGAGAAGATCCTGATGAAGGCCAACTCCGAAGAGCGTGTGCTGGCCGTCCTGGACGTGCTGCAGTCCAAGCTGATCCGACGCGGCATCTCCTTGAAGTCGCTGGACACGGGTGAGCCGTATCCCTCCGGCAAGGAGTTCCGGCTCGAGGCCACCATCAAGGAAGGCATCGAGCAGGATCTCGCCAAGAAGATCAACAAGCTGATCCGCGACGAGGGTCCCAAGTCCGTCAAGTCGCAGATCCAGGGCGACGAGCTGCGCGTGACTTCCAAGTCCCGCGACGACCTCCAGGAAACCATGAACCTGCTCAAGGGATTCGACGAGGCAGACCTGCAGTTTGTGAACTTCCGCAGCTAAGAGCCTGCCGCGGCACAAAGTTGCCGACGACGCGCGAAAGGGCTGTCGATGCCGTAATACCGGCATCGACGGCCCTTTCGCGCAGCACGGGCACTTCTCGGCGTCAGGGAGGGTCGCCGCCCGCCGGTGCCGGGCCAGCGCCTAGCCCGATTGCCGGCCGGCCATCCGCTCAAGCCGGCCGATCCTCTCGCTCATCGGCGGATGCGTCGAGAACATCTTCGCTACGCCGCCGGCGCGGAACGGATTCGCGATCATCAGGTGCGAGGCGTTAACCAGCCGCTGGTCCTGCGGCAGCCGCGCCAGTTGCACGCCCTGCTCAATCTTGCGCAGGGCGGAGGCGAGCGCCAGCGGATCACCCGTGAGCTTGGACCCGTCCTCGTCGGCGTCGAACTCCCGGGTCCGGGAAATGGCCATCTGGATCAGCGAGGCGGCAAAGGGTGCGAGCAGCGCCATCGCGATCGCGGCGATGGGGTTGGCATTGCGCCGGTCCCCGCCGCCGAACAACAGGAACATCTGGGCCACGGAGGTAATAACCCCGGCGACGGCCGCAGCCACGGACGAAGTCAGGATGTCCCGGTTATAAACGTGCATCAGCTCGTGGCCCAGCACACCGCGCAGTTCGCGGTCGTCCAGCAGCCGGAGGATGCCTTCCGTGCAGCACACCGCCGCGTTCTGCGGGTTCCGTCCGGTAGCGAAGGCATTTGGCGCCATTGTCGGCGAGAGGTAGATCCGCGGCATGGGCTGCTGTGCCGTGGCCGAGAGCTCTTGGACAATCCGGTGCAGTTGCGGCGCCTCGGCCTCCGTCACGGGATAGGCCTGCATGGACCGGATGGCGATTTTGTCACTGTTCCAGTATCCGTAGGCAGTGGTGCCAACGCCGATCAGGGCCATGATCCACAATGGCGCGGCGCTGCGCAGGCTGGCGGCCATCAGTGCGCCGATACCCAGCAATACCGCCCACAGCACGCCAAAAAGAGCGGCGGTCTTCAGTCCGTTGTGATGCTGGTGCAATGTTCCTCCCGCAAGTTGTCCTGCCCTGGACCCGGACCCGGACAACGTTTCGTTACGGCACCGGGTTCCGCGCGTCGTACCTCAGGAAGCCCGACTGCCAGCGCGCCACGGTCCAGGCCACCGCGATGCACAACAAGCCGCCCAGAAGCAGGACCCAGCCTTCACTAAGAATTTTAGTCCCGCCGCCCGCCAGCATGTCCCCCACCCTCGGACCGCCTGCCACCACCACTATGAACACTCCCTGCAAGCGACCGCGCAGGTGGTCCGGGGCCGAGGCCTGCAGGATGGTGGTGCGGAAGACGGCACTGACAGAGTCCGCGATGCCGGCCAGCCCGCAGCACAGGGCCGCCGGAAGCAGCCACCACGTTACGCCGCCGGCGCCGGAGTTCCCGGCAAGCACCACGACGAGGCCGAAACCGGCAATCGAGGCGCCCCAACCCATCACGGACCAGACGACGGCCGTTCCCTGCCGACGCACCGCCCCCAGCGGCCCGGAGAAGAGGCCGGCCAGGAACGCCCCAACCGCGGTGGAGGCAAGCAGGATGCCCACGGTGGTTTCGCCGCCGCCGATCATGACGGCGCCGATCGCGGGAAGAAGCGCCCGGGGCTGGGCAAGGATCATCGCGACGAGGTCAATCACAAAGGTCATCCGCAAGTTGGGGCGCGTGCCCAGGAACCGGAAGCCTTCGACGACGGAGCGCAGGCCCGCCGGCCGCGCATGCTCACCCGGCGGCATGGCGGGCAGACGCAGGAGGGCCCACAGGGCGAAGGCGAAGGTGGCGACGTCGACTGTATACGTCCAGGCGAAGCCGACGGAGGCCACGAGAAGCCCGGCCAGCAGGGGCCCGGCCGTTAGGGTGAGACCGAAACTGATCATGCTCAGCGCGTTCGCCGCCGGCAGGAGCTCCTTGCGGATCAACACCGGAATAATGGCGCTGCGAGCCGGCTGGTTGATGGCCTGGGCGCCGCTCTGCACAGCGACCAGAACGTACAGCAGCCAGATATTTCCCAGTTGCAGCCAGGCTTGCAGTGCAAGGCAGGCGGTGGTCAGCCACAGCACAGACGAAGCCAGCAGTGCTACCCTGCGTCGGTCGTGGGCGTCGGCGATCGAACCGCCCAGCAGGCCACCGATCACCAACGGGACCAGGGCGAAGATGCTCAGCAGTCCAACGTACAGGCTGTCCTGGGTGAGCCGGTAGACCTCCAGGCTCACGGCGACCAGGGTCAGTTGGCTGCCCAGCGCGGCGACGGCGGACCCGAGCCACAGGCGGCGGAACGCCGGACTCTCGCGCAAGGGCGTAATGTCCGCCAGATATTTCCCCACCCGGATACTCTAGCGGCGGCGGAAGGGCCGGCCGGTGTTCCGGACGTCCGGCGCGGTCTGGGGGTCGCCCTTGGGACGGGGTCGCTAAGGGGGTGCGTAGTTAGCCGAGCCTTATTGCGATCGAATCATAATAAGTGTTTGAATGGTGCCATGACGGTTTCGACAGGCAGCCAGGCAGCATGGGCTGCTGCCCTGCGCGCCCATGGCCGCCGCGTGACCAAACAGCGGCTGGCCGTCCTTACCGCCGTCGAGCATCTCCCGCATTCACCGGCCGAGCACATCCTGGCCGCCGCACGCCGGGAACTTCCCGAGTTGACCGCACAGTCCGTCTATGTTGTCCTCGGCGACCTGACCGAGTTGCAAATGCTGCGCCGCTTCGAGCCGCCGCACTCTCCCGCCCTGTACGAGACGAGGGTGGGCGATAACCACCACCATGCTGTCTGCATCGGTTGCGGCCGGGTGGAGGACGTCGATTGCGCCGTCGGCCATGCCCCGTGCCTGACACCCAACTGGGATACCAACGCCCGGCCGATGAGCATCCAGATCGCCGATGTGCTCTACCAGGGCGTCTGCCAGGACTGCCAGGAAACCCAACAACTTCCCGCCACCTCTGAAAACAAGTAATCCACCAAGGAGAATGATGACTGCGAACCTTTCCGCGCCCATCCCGCACACCGCGACCACTACCCAGACCGGAGCCCCCGTCGCCTCCGACGAGCACTCGCTGACCTCCGGTGCCGACGGTGCCACCGCGCTGCACGACCGTTACCTGGTCGAGAAGCTGGCACAGTTCAACCGCGAGCGGATTCCGGAGCGCATCGTCCACGCCAAGGGTGGCGGCGCCTTCGGCACCTTCACGGTGACCGGCGACGTTTCCCGGTACACCCGCGTAGCTGCGTTCCAGCCGGGCGCCCAGGTTGGCACGGCCATCCGCTTCTCCTCCGTCGCCGGCGAGCAGGGCTCCCCCGACACCTGGCGCGATGTCCGCGGTTTCGCGACCCGCTTCTACACCCCCGAGGGAAACCTGGACATCGTGGGCAACAACACCCCCGTGTTCTTTATCAAGGACGGCATTAAGTTCCCGGACTTCATTCACTCGCAGAAGCGCCTGCCGGGTTCCGGTCTGCGCGATGCCGACATGCAGTGGGACTTCTGGACGCTCTCCCCCGAGTCCGCCCACCAGGTCACCTACTTGATGGGTGACCGCGGACTGCCCCGCTCCTGGCGCGAGATGCACGGTTTCTCCTCCCACACCTACCTGTGGACGAACGCCGCGGGCGAACGCTTCTGGGTCAAATACCACTTCCGCTCCAACCAGGGCGAGCACAACATCACCAACGAACAGGCCGGGGAGCTTGCCGGCGCCGACGCCGACTACTACCGCCGCGACCTGTATGAGGCCATCAACGAGGGCAACTTCCCCAGCTGGGACCTGCACGTCCAGGTCATGCCTTACGAGGACGCCAAGACGTACCGCTTCAACCCGTTCGACCTGACCAAGGTCTGGCCGCACGCCGACTACCCGCTGGTCGAGGTCGGCCGTTTCGAGCTGAACCGCAACCCGGAGAACTTCTTCGCCGAGATCGAGCAGATCGCACTGTCTCCGGCGAACGTCGTCCCGGGCCACGACATCTCGCCGGACAAGATGCTCACGGCACGTGTGTTCTCCTACCCGGATGCGCACCGCTACCGCGTGGGCACCAACTTCAACGAACTGCCGGTCAACCGACCGGTCTCGCCGGTGAACAACTACTCGCAGGACGGCTCGCTGCGCCACGGCTACAAGCCGGCAACGGCCCCCGTCTACGCGCCGAACTCCTTCGGCGGTCCCGTGGCCGACCCGGCCCGCGCCGCTGAGGGTTCCTGGGAATTCGACGGCGCCCTGATCCGCACCGCAGCGACCCTGCACTCCGAGGACAGCGACTTCGGCCAGGCCGGCACGCTGTACCGCGACGTCTTCGATGAAGCAGCCAAGGCCCGCTTCCTGGACACCATCACCGGTGCCGTCGGCGGGGTGCAGAACGCTGCGATCAAGGAACGCGCCATCCAGTACTGGACCAACGTCGACGCCGGACTCGGCGCGAAGCTGCGCGCCAACCTGGGTGCCGGCGCTGCCAGCTCCGAGGCTGAGGCAGCCAACAAGATCTGATCCTCTTGTTGGCGGCTGCCGCGTAACGCCGAAGTCGCCGGAGCCGTGCCAGTTCGTCGGAGGTTTCCGGCGAACTCGCACGGTTCCGGCGACTTCGCTGTGTCGGGACCGGCCACTCCCTGATCAGGAGCGGGTGAGGGCAGCGTTCCTGTCGCCGGGGCCGTTAACCGAAGCCTTGGCCTCGGCGAATTTCTCGTTCAACCGGGAGTGCCGCTGGCCGTAGGAGAAGTAAATAATCACACCGATCACGAGCCAGCCGGCGAAGAAGATCCACGTCTCCACGGCCAGGTTGGTCATCAGATACAGGCACAGCACTGCAGAGACAATCGGCAGGACCTTCCCCAGCGGCACGCGGAACGCCGGTTTCAGGTCCGGCCGCTTCTTACGGAGCACCAGCACTCCGATGCTCACCGTCACAAATGCCGAGAGCGTGCCGATGTTGATCATTTCCTCCAGCAGGTCCACGTTGGTGAGTCCGGCGACGACGGCAACGGCGGCTCCGCAGATGATCTGCAGCCGGACCGGCGTCGCGCGGATGGTGCTGGTCTTGGACAGCGAGCGGGGAAGCAGGCCATCGCGGCTCATGGCCAGCACCACCCGGGAGAGGCCCATCAGCAGCACCATGATCACAGTTGTCAGGCCCACCAGGGAGCCGAAGGCGATGACCTTGGCCGCGTCGTTATTGCCAACAGCCTCGAACGCCGTGGTGAGGGTCGGGTTCTTGGCCTCGGCCAGTTCGGTGTACGAGACCATGCCGGTCAGCGCCAGTGAGACCAGGATGTACAGCACTGTGACGACGGCGAGGCCGCCGAAGATGCCGCGGGGCAGGGTCTTCTGCGGGTTCTTAACCTCCTCGGCCGAGGTGGCAACAACGTCAAAGCCGATGAAGGCGAAGAAGACCAGGGCGGCGCCGGCGAAGATGCCCAGCGTGCCGTACTGCGCCGGGGCAGCCCCAGTAAGGAAGCCGAAGAAGGACTGCTTCATGACGTCGGCGGCGCCGGTGCCCCCGGTGGGCTCGGACGCCGGAACGAAGGGCGCGTAGTTCTCGAACTTCACGTAGCTGAAGCCCACCACGATGACAAAGAGCACAACTGCGATCTTGATCAGGGTAAAGACGTTGCCGACGCGGGCGGACAGCTTCGTTCCCAGCACCAGCAGCACCGTAAACACGGCGACGATCAGGAAGGCGCCCCAGTACAGGTCCACGCCCGCCAGGGAGATCGACGGCGGGATGTCAGCGCCCATAAGCGCGAAGACCTTGCTGAGGTAGATGCCCCAGTACTTGGCGATCACCGCACCGGCGGTGAACAGTTCGAGGATGAGGTTCCAGCCGATGATCCACGCCAGCAACTCGCCCATGGTGGCGTAGGTGAAGACGTAGGCGGAGCCGGCGACCGGAATAGCCGTGGCGAACTCGGCGTAGCACATGATGGCCAGGGCACACGTGACGGCGGCAATGGCGAAGGACAGGGTCACGGCGGGGCCGGCGAAGTTTGCGGCCGCCTTGGCGCCCACCGAGAATATACCGGCGCCGACAGCGACGGCGACACCCATAATCATCAGGTCCCAGGAGCTGAGCGAGCGCTTCAACTTGCGTCCGGGTTCCTCGGCGTCCGACATGGACTGCTCAATCGATTTGGTCCGGAATAGATTCATGGCAAAGTCCACATTCTTGGTAGCTGGGTGGAAACAACCTGTCCATAGTAGTGTCCATCCACTGGACGGCCATTTTCATCCCGCATAGTGAGACCAGAAAGCGGGCCGCGCAGGGTAGCTGCACGGCCCGCTCGCGGATCATCCGCCCGGTTCCAGGCCCGCCTAAACCGGCCAGTCCATCAGCTTTGACCGGATCAGGAACCGTTTGCCCTCAGGTGCTTCCACCGAGAAACCACTCCCCCGGCCGGGAACGACGTCCACGGTCAGGTGCGTGTGGCTCCAGTAGTTGAACTGTTCCTTCGACATCCAGAACTCAATGGGCTGCGGCTGCAGGCCATCCGAGATGTCGAACAGGCCAAGTTGCACGTCGGAGTCACCGGTGATGAATTCCCCTGCGGGGTAGCACATCGGGGAGGAGCCGTCACAGCAGCCGCCGGACTGATGGAACATCAGCGGCCCGTGTTGGAGCCACATCTTGCGCAGCAGCTCCACCGCGGCCGGAGTGAGCGCCACCCGGGAGAAGTCTTCCCCGGGAAGGGTCACTGCGGCGTCGAGTTTTGTCCCGGACATTAGCATTCTTCCTTCGTCAGTATTTGATGACCACACGGCCGTCGATCTTGGCGTGCTTCATTTCGTCGAGGACGGCATTCACTTCCGAGAGTTCCCGGGTGGAGACCGTGGGCCGGATCTTGCCCTGGGCGTAGAAGTCCAGCGCCTCCTCCAGGTCCTGCCGGGTACC
Organism: Arthrobacter sp. UYCu512; assembly: GCF_040547075.1. Lineage (NCBI taxonomy): Bacteria > Bacillati > Actinomycetota > Actinomycetes > Micrococcales > Micrococcaceae > Arthrobacter > Arthrobacter sp. UYCu512. The sequence continues at coordinate 120,578 of NZ_JBEPPA010000012.1, read as the reverse complement.
CACAATGGAGCCGCGGACGGTCAGGCCCTTGAGCACAATCTCAAAGATCGGCGCCGGGAAGTCGCCCGGCGGCAGGCCGTTGAACACAATCGTCCCGCCGCGCCGGGCCATGCCGATCGCCTGGCCGAATGCCGACGGGTGCACCGCTGTGACCAGGACTCCATGGCAACCTCCTGTTTCGCGCTGGATAACTTCGGCCGGATCCTCGTGCAGGGCATTGACGGTCAGTTCGGCCCCGTGCTTCTTGGCGAGGGCGAGCTTGTCGTCGGCAATGTCAACCGCGGCGACACGCAGGCCCATCGCCACCGCATATTGGACGGCGATGTGGCCGAGTCCGCCGATGCCCGAGATCGTGACCCACTGGCCCGGCCTGGCCTCGGTCATCTTCAGGCCCTTGTACACCGTCACGCCGGCGCACAGCACGGGAGCCACCTCCACGGGGTCCGAGCCGGCCGGGATCCTGGCGGCGAAGCGGGTGTCCACCAGCATGTACTCGCCAAATGAACCATCCACGCTGTAGCCGGCGTTCTGCTGCGCTTCACACAGGGTCTCCCAACCGGTCCGGCAGTACTGGCAGTCGCCGCAGGCGGACCAAAGCCAGGCATTGCCGACGAGGTCGCCGACGGCCAGGTCCGTCACGCCGGCGCCGAGGGCAACGACTTCACCGACGCCTTCATGTCCGGGGATAAACGGCGGGCTCGGCTTCACCGGCCAATCGCCTTCCGCGGCGTGCAGGTCCGTGTGGCAGACTCCGGTGGTCAGGAGCTTTACCAGCGCTTCACCCCGGCCCGGCACGGGGACGGGCAGGGTCTGGATCTGCAGGTCCTTGCCGAATTCGGTCACTACTGCGGCCTGCATTGTCGTCGTCGTCGTTGTCGTCGTCATAGCGAAATCCTTGCGTCATAAAGCGTGTGTGTAACCAAAGGCATGTGCAGTGGGCCGGCATCCTTCCGCTGAGGTGCACAACTGGTGCGGTCGGGGCGGATCCATCCTGATCCGCCCCGACCGGGTTTGGTGCGGCTTAGAAGAAGCCGAGCTTGTTCTCGTTGTAGCTGACCAGGAGGTTCTTGGTCTGCTGGTAGTGGTCCAGCATCATCGAGTGGTTTTCGCGGCCGATGCCGGATGACTTGTAGCCGCCGAACGCAGCACCCGCCGGGTAGGCGTGGTAGTTGTTTACCCACACCCGGCCGGCCTGGATCTCACGCCCGGCGCGGTAGGCTACGTTGCCGTTGCGGGACCAGACGCCGGCGCCGAGGCCGTAGAGGGTGTCGTTGGCGATGCCCATGGCGTCGTTGTAGTCGCTGAAGCGGGTCACGGAGACCACAGGGCCAAAGATTTCCTCCTGGAAGATCCGCATCTTGTTGTGACCTTCGAAAATGGTCGGCTGGACGTAGTAGCCGCCGGCCAGGTCGCCGGGCATTTCGGCCCGGGCACCGCCGGTGAGGATCTTGGCACCCTCCTGCTTTCCGATGTCGATGTAGGAGAGGATCTTTTCCAGCTGGTCGTTGGACGCCTGGGCGCCGAGCTGGGTTTCGGTGTCCAGCGGGTTGCCTTGGATGATCTTCTCGACCCGGGCCACGGCGTCGGCCATAAAGGAATCGTAGATGTCCTCCTGGACCAGGGCGCGGGAGGGGCAGGTGCAGACTTCGCCTTGGTTGAAGGCAAAGAGAGTAAAGCCTTCCTGGGCCTTGTCGTAGAACGCGTCGTTGGTGTCGGCCACGTCGTTGAAGAAGATGTTGGGGCTCTTGCCGCCCAGTTCCAGCGTGACCGGGATGAGGTTCTGGCTGGCGTACTGGCTGATCAGCCGGCCGGTGGAGGTTTCGCCGGTGAAGGCGATCTTGCGAATCCGCGGGCTGGAGGCCAGCGGCTTGCCGGCCTCGACGCCAAAACCGTTGACCACGTTCAGGACGCCGGCCGGGAGCAGGTCGCCGATGAGTTCCATCAAGACCAGGATCGAGGACGGAGTCTGCTCGGCCGGCTTCAGGACCACTGCGTTGCCTGCGGCGAGGGCCGGGGCGAGTTTCCAGACGGCCATCAGGATCGGGAAGTTCCAGGGGATGATCTGGCCGACGACGCCGAGGGGCTCGTGGAAGTGGTACGCGGTGGTGTCCTCGTCGAGCTGGGACAGCCGGCCTTCCTGGGCCCGGACGGCGGAGGCGAAGTAGCGGAAGTGGTCGGCGGCGAGCGGGATGTCCGCGTTGAGGGTTTCGCGGATCGGTTTGCCATTGTCCCAGGATTCGGCGACGGCGAGCATCTCGAGGTTCTCATCGATGCGGTCGGCGATCTTGTTCAGGATGGCGGCCCGCTCGGCCACGGAGGTTTTGCCCCAGGACGGGGCAATCTTGTGTGCGGCGTCCAAGGCAAGCTCGATGTCCTCAGCGGTGCCGCGGGCAACCTCACAGAACGCCTTCCCGGTGACGGGGGTGATGTTCTCGAAGTACTGGCCTTTGACCGGGGCAACCCACTCGCCGCCGATCCAGTTCTCGTAGCGGTCCTTGAAAGTAACCTTCGAGCCCTCGGTACCGGGCTGTGCGTAAACAGTCATTGCTAGCTCCTTTGCTGTGCAAGATTGATGGCGGCCAGTTGCCGGCGCCACCGTTGCACTCAGCCTAGGAGCCAGGAGGTTGCAGTCAGGTTGCAGTGGGCGTGACCCGGGTCACGCTGCTCCGAAAGCGCACTTCAGGCGGTAAGTTCCGCCTCGAGCCGTTCCAGGTCAGCGACGATCGCGGCCCGTTTGGGCGAGCGCGGCGGCAGCAGCTTCAACGCCGCGATCCGGACCTCGACGTCGTCCCTGGCCTCGGGAAGCTCGGCGTAGCGCAGCAGCGACTCGGCGCTGCCATCCGTGAGGACCGCTTCGCGGAGCAGTGAACCGACCCGGTTCCGCAGCTCGGCGATGCCGGGGGCCTCGGAGCGCGGCAGGACGGCGCCGCGGTAGATCTCCAAGGCGATCCGGTGGGCGCCGCGCTGCAGGCAATTGAGGACCTGGACTGAGTCCGGCACCAGATCCAGCGGCAGCCGGTAGGGGCGCGACTCGGGAACGGCGTCCGGATTGAGCTGCTGGAGGACCTTTCGCAGGCGGACCATCTCGGCCCGCAGAGTCATGGTGGAGGCGTTTCCGGGGTACAGCAGTGCGCAGAGCTCCTCGGCGTTCAGGCCGTCCGGGTGGGTGCTGAGCAGCGCCAGGATTTCACTATGCCGGGCCGACAGCGCCACGGTGCGGCCGTCGATACTAAGCAGCGCCTGGTCCCTGCCGAGCAGCTGGAGGCTGTTGCGGTAGAGGCTGCCGGAGGCCACGGCCGGCCCCCCGCCCGAAGCGGCGGAAGCGGCGCCCCGCCGTCGTGCCGGCGAGGACTGGCGCGCAGCGGCCAGCTGCAGCCGTTCCACCCGCAGGTGCGCCTGGGCAGCGGCGACCGTCGCTTCGACCAGCGACAGTGTGTGCGGGGCGACGGCAGATTCCGTCCCGGTAATGTCGACGACACCCAGCAGGGCCCCGGAATCCGGATCATGGAAGGGAACTGCCGTGCAGCTCCACGGGTGCACGGAGCGTTTGTAGTGTTCGGCGCCCGCGATCTGGATGCCGCGGCCCAGGGCCAGGGCAGTGCCGGGGGCGCTGGTTCCCACCGTCGCCTCGGACCAGTCGGCCCCGGGTACGAACATCATGCCTTCGGCCCGGCGCCGCATCTCGGCATCGCCTTCGACCCAGAGCAGACGGCCCACTTCGTCCCCCACGGCGACAAGCATTCCACTCTCGTGGCTGGGCAGAACCAGGAGTTTGTGGATCACGGGCATAATGGCGGCGAGCGGATGCTGGCGGCGGTACTCTTCGAGTTCCTCTAGGTCCATGGCCAAGGGGGCCTCGGGGTTGTCCGGGTTCGCCTGCAGCTCCGCTGAGCGGCGCCAAGATTCCTGGATCAGGCTGCTGAGACCCGGGAGCTGCAGGTCCGCCGGCAGCACACGTCCCCGGGAGTCCAGTTGCTCATGGCCGGCGCTTGCATATTGCTGGCGCAACGCAGCGGGCAACCTACCCGCTGGCGGGAACGGAGCCGCCGGATGGATCACTTTCGTCATTGAACTCCCACTGGAGAGGCGCGACCACGCCGAAGGCAGCCACGTCCAGCTCAGTGTAGTGCGCGTTGTCAGTGCCCGCCATAGCTCGCCGGTCCCGGGCACTGTCGGAGCGTGGCCGGTGCCAACTGCGTGGACCAGGCGCCACCTCCGGCAGGGCGCCAAAGCGCCTTCGACGCCGCAACACCCGGTGCCCCAGCGTTCTTGCGCGTCGCGGGGTGAGCTGCGCCGCGTGGAGCAGGATTAGTCGCGGGAGATCTGCACCATGTCCTCGCGCGGAACCACCTTAACGCGCTCCCGGACGATTCCGTTGGCCTCGCCGGACGCCGACCACTGCGCGCCAAGGGCCAATTCGTGGGCGTCGAGCTTGTTCCAGCCTTCCCAGGTGGTGTATTCGACCCCGCGGGCTTCAAGGAGCTCGATGATCGCCTGCGGGTCCGGGTTCTGCGCCGGCGGCAAGCCCAGCCGGTCCTCGAGCAGGCAGCCGATGGTCTCCAGGGCGTCGCCCTTGGTGTGGCCGATCAGGCCCACGGGGCCTCGCTTGATCCAGCCCGTCGCGTAGATGCCCGGCACCGGATTGCCGTCGGAGTCCAGCACACGGCCGCCCTCGTTGGGGATGACGCCGCGGCGGGCGTCGAACTCCAGTTCGTCCAACGGCGAGCCGTGGTACCCGATCGCGCGGTAGACGGCCTGGACCGGGTAGTCCAGGAACTCCCCCGTGCCCTTGACGTTTCCGGTGCCGTCCAGCTCCATCCGTTCGAACGTGATGCCGGTAACCTCGCCGGGCCGTGCTGCGTCATCATGGACCTCCACCGGGCTGTGCAGGAAATGCAGGTGCAGGCGGCGGGAAGATGGCTCCTGCGCTGCGGTGTGTTCCTCGACGAGCCAGTTCGTGAGGGTGTTCACCATGGTGCGGATCTGGTTGTTGCCGCGGATCGCCTCGTCCGAGGCGTCGTCGAACTCGAAGTCCTCCGGGTAAAGGACAATATCGACGTCCCGGGCGTGCGAGAGCTCGCGCAGTTCCAGCGGCGTGAACTTCACCTGGGCCGGTCCGCGGCGGCCAAAGACGTGCACATCCGTGACCGGGGAGTTCTTGAGCGCCTGGTAGACGTTGTCCGGGATTTCCGTCACAAGCAGCTCGTCGGAGTGTTTGACCAGCATCCGGGCGACGTCGAGGGCCACATTGCCGTTGCCGATCACGGCGATCTCCTTGGCCTCCAGCGGCCAGTCGCGCGGTACATCCGGGTGGCCGTCGTACCAGGAAACGAAGTCCGCCCCGCCGAAGGATCCCGCAAGGCCCACACCGGGGATATCCAGTTCCGCGTCCTTGACGGCTCCGGTGGAGAAAATCACCGCGTCGTAGAAGGCCCTGAAGTCGTGCAGGGTCAGGTCGCGGCCATAGCTGACGTTCCCGAGGAAACGGATGTCGCCGCGGTCCAGGACCTTGTGCAGGGCGTTGACGATCCCCTTGATCCGGGGATGGTCCGGGGCGACGCCGTAGCGGATCAGGCCATAGGGGGCCGGGTAGGCTTCGAAAAGATCGATGCTGACCTCGAAGTCGCCGTCCTTGACCTCGTTGGACTTGGTGAGAATGTCAGCAGCATAGACGCCGGCCGGGCCGGCGCCGACAATCGCAACGCGGAGCGGACGTTTGGACGTGGTTTCGGCCGAGTTGGACACCGGAAGCCCTTCTGAGTCTTAGCGACGGCGCCAGCTCATGCAGCGCACAGTCTTCCATTCTAAATGTCCTCGGCCGCCTCCGGGTGCCCCGGTGACCAACGTCCCAGGAATCCCGGGCCCGGCGCTGCAGGCATCGGAGCCGAAAGCAGGAATACCGGCCCTGGAGGTGGTGTTATTGATCTTGTGCCTACCCCCGATGGATCCCCCGCCCCCACGTCTCTGACGACCAGGGGCGCTGCTGCCCCCGGCGGGGGTGCCCCGCAGCATGCCCCGGCAGCTCTCAAGGCAGTAGACACGGACACCACGGCGGGAATTGTCTTTGGGATCGGCGCGTACGGCCTGTGGGGGCTGATGCCGCTCTACTTCTTCCTGCTGCAGCCCGCCGGTGCGGTGGAGATCGTGGCGAACCGGGTGCTCTGGTCGCTTATTTTCTGCGTCCTGCTGATCACTGTCACCCGTTCCTGGCGGGTCCTGGCGGCCGCCTTCCGGAACCGCACCATCATCTTCCCGCTCGTCATGGCCGCTGTGCTGATCGCCGTCAATTGGCTGACCTATGTCTACGGCGTAACCACCGGACAGGCCGTTGAAGCCTCATTGGGGTACTTCATCAACCCGCTCGTCTCGGTGCTGTTGGGTGTGGTGGTGCTCAAGGAGAAGCTGCGGCCGCTGCAGTGGTCCGCCGTCGGAATCGGTTTCATCGCCGTGGGCGTCCTCACGGTCTCCTACGGCAAACTGCCGTGGATCGCGTTGACTCTTGCGCTGAGCTTTGGCCTGTATGGTTTCGTCAAAAAGCGCGTCGGTCCACGCGTTGATGCGATTACCAGCCTCTCGATCGAGACGATTGTGCTGGCGCCGGTGGCCGCGGCCGCCTTGATCGTCCTGGCGCTGACCGGCGCTGCGACGCTGACAACCAACGGGTCCGGGCACTTCTGGCTCCTCGCCGCCTCGGGCATCATTACCGCCGTGCCGTTGCTGTTCTTCGGAGCCTCCGCCAGGCGCCTGCCGATGACGACCATCGGCCTGCTGCAGTACTTCGCCCCCGTGCTGCAGTTCATCGTGGCACTCGCCGTGTTCCACGAACCCATGACCACAGACCGCTGGATCGGTTTCGGCGTGGTGTGGCTGGCGCTGCTGGTACTGACGGTGGACATGCTGCTGACCGCACGGAAGAACTCCGTACTGCGCAAACGGGCGCGCGCGGCTGCCTGATCCCGGAACCTGGGGACCCGCCACGGGCCGGCGGGGGCCGGGCCGATGCTCGCGATGGGTGTTCCGGTGCGTTATTGTCATGGCATTGGACGCATTAAGTTGGAAGCTGAGGTATGCCCGTGCCTGACCGGGATTTTGAAACCCCAGGCGGGTCGTTGATCGAATCCCTTGAGTTCGACCACGGCGGCATTCTGCGGCTCGTCTGGCGGCGGGGGGTCAGCATCGACGGCGCCGGCGCCCAGTTGGCCATGGACCGTGTTAACGAACTGTGCCGGGGGCTGCCGCGTCCGCTCCTGATCGATATGGCCACCACAAATTCTGTGAGCAGGCCGGCGAGGGCCGTGTTTTCGCGACCCTGCGACGCGTCGGCCATCGCCCTGCTTGGTTCCTCCCCCGTTGACCGTGTCCTTGCCAATTTTTTCCTCGGCGTCCACGCGGCACCGGTTCCGACGAAGTTCTTCACCAGCCAGGATGAGGCTGTCAACTGGTTGATGACGCGGGCCGATGCTCGCGAGTAACGACGACTGGCGGCTCGAACAACTGGTAGCAGGCATCGTCGTCCTCTCCTCCGGGGATCTGTCGAACCGGCTGGAGACTTCCCCTGCCCGGGACGGCATTGATGCCGTCACTACCGGCATCAATTTGCTCGCCGAAGAGCTCCAAAGCATGTATGACAGCCTGGAAGTCCGGGTCGCCGAACGCACGGCGCTGCTGGAAGACGCCAAGGCGGACCTGCGCCGGGTCATCAACACCGATGAACTGACAGGCTTGGCGAGCCGGTCGCTGCTGCGGGAGACAATCTCCCGCTCCGCCCTTGCGGCCGGGGAATCCTGCCGCCCGCCCGCGCTGATCCTGGTGGACCTGGATGCCTTCAGATTGGTCAACGACAGCCTGGGAAATGCTGCGGGGGACAGCGTCCTGGTGGAAATCGCCCGGCGCCTGAGGTCCGCCGCCGACGGGCAGCATCTTGTGGCCCGGCTCAGCGGAGACGAATTCGCCGTGCTGGTCAGGGACTGCGACCCCGAGTCCGTGCTGCAGCTCGCCGCCCGCCTCGTGACGGCCACCGAGGCAGCCATCCCGGCGGGCGGAATCACCGTAAACGTCACGACAGGAACAGGCGTAAGGTTCGGCGAGTCCGGGCTCCGAGCCGACGAACTCATCCGGGACGCCAACATTGCCTTGCACGAGGCGAAAAAACTGGGCCGCAACAAGTTGCAGGTTTTTTCCCCGGCCATGCACGAGACCGCGAAGGCGCGGGTCCATCTCGTCACGGAAGTACGGACCGCGATCGCCGCCGGCGAGTTTGAGCTGCACTACCAGCCAATCGTCGACCTGCGCACGGGCGGTGTCGCCGGAGCCGAGGCCCTGATCCGCTGGCGGCATCCGAGCCGGGGGCTGCTGGCGCCCGCTTCGTTCCTCGCCTCGGCGGAAGAAAGCGGCCTGACCGTGGAAATAGGCCGCTGGGTATTGGACCAGGCCATCGCACAGGCCGGCCGCTGGCGGACCGCACCGGGCCTTCCCGAAGATTTCCGCATCCATGTCAACCTGTCAGCTGTGGAACTCCACCACAGCGACCTGGCCGGGTACGTCCAAGGCCTGCTCGCGAAGTACGGGGTGGTGCCGGAACATCTCGCGATCGAAATAACCGAAACGGCGATCATGAGCGGCGGACCGGAAGTCTCCCGAACCATGGAAGCGCTCACCGGGCTCGGCATTCCCCTGGAGATTGACGACTTCGGCACTGGCTATTCGTCCATCAGCTACCTGCGGACCCTGCCGGCCCTGCACGCGAAAATCGACAAGTCACTCATCGATGGCCTGGTGCAGGACAGCCAACAGGAAGAATTCGTCGCTGCAATCCTGCAGTTGATCCACTCGGCGGGCCTTGGCGCCGTAGCCGAGGGAATCGAGCACCGGGAACAGGCAGAGAAGCTCAAGGAAATGAAGTGCGAATTCGGGCAGGGCTATTTCTTCAGCCGGCCTCTTGCGGTGGCTGATATGACGGCACTTCTTGCCGCCGGTGATCTGCACTGCTTCGCGTCCCCGGCCGGCAGCCGGGAGGGCCAGGGACGTCGCCGAGCGGACGCACCAACGTAATGGTCCGGCTGCCGGATGCACTGGCCAAATCCACCGACACCCTTCGGCTTGTGGTCCGGGTGGCCGCCCTGTCCCTCAGGTTCCCCCGGCACCCTAATAGCCTCTGGGACGAATTTTGGCGCGGTGTTGCGGCAGGTTCGCTGCGTGAGGCCGTCATCTGGGAAGCCAACGCGGAGGGAGAAATGGGCCAGCACCTTGCTCGTCTGGCCGGTCTGCTGGATACCGGGCTCCCAATCGTCGACCTCGGCTGTGGCACCGGGGCCCCGTCCCGGCGGCTCGCCGAGCTGTTTCCCGCAGTCGTCGGAGCCGACGTTTCGCCCGGAGCCGTGGCCGCCGCCACCTCGGCCAGCGCTGGGGTGCCGCACCTCAGATTCGTTGTCCTGGACGCTACGGACCCGGAAGCCGTCACTGGCCTTGCAGTCAATCTGGGCGAAGCAAACGTCTTTGTGCGCGGTGTGTTCCATGTCCTGAGCCCACGCCGCCAGGCTGCGTTGGCGCGGGCCATCGAACCGCTGCTGGGAACCCACGGCCGGATCTACCTGGTCGAGTCGAACGTCCCCGGCGGGGCCCTCGACTATCTGCGCGGGCTGGGTGCCACCGGACGTGCCATCCCCGCGCCCCTGAGGCAGGCCATCGCGACCCTTCCTAAACCGGGCCATTTTGGTGCACAGCAACGGGGCCGGGCGTTCCCTGCCGGGCACTGGACGGTGTTTGCGGACGGCGCGACAACCCTGGAGACAGCACCCATGCAGGACGGCGGTTCCGGCGTCACGATCCCGGCCTACTGGGCGGTTCTGGGCAAACGGCACAGCTAGCGGCCGGCCCCGGCCCGCGACGGCTCTGGCTGCGGCGGGCCGGGCCAGGTGTTAGTCCGTAGGGCTGGTGTTGACCCGTACGTAGTCGCGCGGGACCACCACCATGGGAACCGGCAGGGCCAACAGTACTTTGTGTGCCGTGCTGCCAATGAACAGTTTATTCTTCTCCGCCAAGCGGGAGGAGCCCACGATCAGGATCTCGCCCTCGTCCCATTCGAGGTCGTCGATCGCCTCCTCAATGGAGCGCCCGTGGGCAACTTCAACGCTTACCTGGTGCCCCGCCGGCAGCCGGCCGGCGGCCGCGGTGAGAACGGTATTGGCATGCACGTGCGCCGCATTGATGTTTTCGCCGCCGATCCCTTCGGCGTCGAGTTCCACGAGGGAAACCAGCCGCAGCGGGACGCCGCGGCGTTCAGCGGATTCGATCGACACCTCGATCGCCGCATCCGCCCCGCTGCGCTGGCCCACCGCGAGGGTCAGCCGCGTGATCGCTTCGGTCCGGCGGTAACCGCGCGGGGCCAGCGCCACCGGAACCGGAGAGGCATGGAGCAGGGCGTTGGCAGCACTGCCGATGGTGTAACGCTTAAACAGCCCGGCGCTGGCGGCACCAACAACGATCAGGCCGGCCCTGTATTCCAGGGCCGCGTCGATGAGGCCTGCGGCGTGCGAATCGGCTTGGCGGACATGGAACCGGGCCTCGATGTCCTTGGGTACAAGGGACAGGCCCTCCCGTTCGGCCCGGAGTACTTCCTGCTCGGCTGCGCTGATACGGCTGCCCTCAGGGTTCATCGCGACATAGGGCGTTCGCCGGTCCACCACGTAGACCAGGTCAAGGTGCGCGCCCTGGGCGCGGGCCATGGCGGAGGCCAGGGCCACGGCGTCAGCGCCGCGTTCGCTGGGAGTGTAGCCGACTACGTATCGCATGTATGAACCCCTTATGGGTCTGTGGCAGAAGCCAGCCTTGCTCCGGGGGTCCCGGGCGACGTCGGCCGGTCTGCGTTCCTGCAGTGGTAGGAACGACTCTAGCCCAGCAGGACCCGAATTGGCCGGGATGGTCAGCGGGATTTGGCGCCGCGCCCGGCAACGCTCCGATCCGACGCCGGGCGCGGCCCGGATTAACCCAGCAGGGCCCCGGACCGTGGTCCGGGGCCCTGCTGTTGTCCGGCCGGGGTTGTTGTCCGGCGGGCCGGATCCGTTAAGCGTTCGCCTTGACGGCGGCGGCCAGCACCTGGAGTCCGTCCAGCAGGAGCTCGTCGCTGATGACCAGCGGCGGCAGCAGGCGGATAACGTTCCCGTACGTGCCACAGGTCAGGATGATGACGCCCTCCTTCAGGCAGGCTGCGGCGACGGCCTTGGTCAGCTCCGGGTTCGGCTCCTTGGAGCCGGCCTGGACAAGTTCTATCGCCAGCATCGCACCGCGTCCGCGGACCTCACCGATCACTGGCTGTTCAGCGGCGAGTTCGCGCAGTTTGCCGAGCGCGATCTCCTCGATGTGCTTGGCCCGGGCGTTCAGGCCGTACTGTTCCATCGAGCCGATCGACGCCAGCGCCGCAGCGCAGGCCACCGGGTTGCCGCCGTAGGTGCCGCCGAGGCCGCCGGGGTGGACGGCGTCCAGCAGCTCCGCCCGGCCGGTGATCGCGGAGAGCGGCATGCCGCCGGCAATGCCCTTGGCCATGGTGATGATGTCCGGGATAACGCCTTCGTGGTTGACGGCAAACCATTCACCCGTGCGGCAGAAGCCGGACTGGACTTCGTCGGCGATGAAGACGATGCCCTTGTCCTTGGCCCAGGCGGCAAGAGCCGGCAGGAAACCCTCGGCCGGGACGATAAAGCCGCCCTCGCCCTGGATCGGTTCGATGATGATCGCGGCGACCTGGTCCCCGCCGATCTGCTTTTCGATCATCGTGATGGCGCGCTTGGCGGCCTCGGCACCGGTGATCCCCGGGTTTTCCTCGCGGAAGGGGTAGCTCATAGGCATCCGGTAGACCTCGGGCGCGAACGGGCCGAAGTTGGTCTTGTACGGCATGGCCTTGGCGGTCAGTGCCATCGTCAGGTTGGTCCGGCCGTGATAGGCGTGGTCGAACGCGACGACCGCGTCACGGCCGGTGGCCAGGCGTGCCACCTTGACGGCGTTTTCCACGGCTTCGGCACCTGAGTTGAACAGCACGGTGCGCTTCTCGTGGTCGCCCGGGGTGAGTCGGTTCAGCTGCTCCGCGACGGCGACGTAACCTTCGTAGGGGGTGACCATAAAGCAGGTGTGGGTGAAGTGCTCCACGGCTTCCTTGACCGCGCCGACGACGGCCGGGTCAGAGGCGCCGACGCTCGTTACGGCGATGCCGGAGCCGAGGTCGATGAAGGAGTTGCCGTCGACGTCGTGGATGATCCCGCCGTCGGCATCGGCAACGAAGACCGGGACGCTGGAGGCGACGCCGGCAGCGACGACGGCCTTGCGGCGCTCGGTCAGGGCGAGGGACTTGGGTCCCGGAAAGTCGGCCTGGACGCGGCGCTTTTGCTCCAGACGGTACGTGATGTCATGTGCGGTGATGGTCATGGGAAAGCCTTTCTAAGCGTGAAGTGGGGGCTAAGCCGGGCGGGCGGGTGAGTTAGGCGTCGAGCGCGCTCATCACGTGCTTGATGCGGGTGTAGTCTTCGACGCCGTACATGGAGAGGTCCTTGCCGTAGCCGGAGTGCTTGAAGCCGCCGTGCGGCATCTCGGCGGTGAGCATGATGTGCGTGTTGATCCAGACGGCGCCAAAATCAAGGTCCCGGCTGACGCGCATGGCCGTGCCGTGGTCGGTTGTCCAAACGCTGGAGGCGAGGGCGTAGTCGACGTCGTTGGCCAGCTCCACGGCCTCGTCCTCGGTGCTGAACTTCTGCACCGTGATGACCGGGCCGAACGTTTCCTTCTGCACAATGTCATCGCTCTGCCTGGCGCCCGTTACGATCGTGGGCTCGAAGAAGAATCCCTTCTCACCCGCCCGGTGGCCGCCGGTCTCGATCCGGCAGTTCGCCGGCAGGTGGTCCACTACTGCGGTGACGGCATTGAAATGGTTGACGTTGTTGAGCGGGCCGAAGTAGTTCTCTTCATCGTTCTGAGAACCTGTGCGCAGGGTCTTGGTGTGTTCGACCATGGCTGCAACAACGTCGTCGTGGACGTCTTCCTGGACCAGGACGCGGGTGATCGCGGTGCAGTCCTGGCCGGCGTTGAAGAACGCAAATTCGGCGATGGCCGCGGCGCTCTTCTTCAGGTCGGCGTCTTTGAACACGATGGCCGGGGCCTTGCCGCCAAGTTCCAGGTGGGCGCGCTTGAGGCCCTTCGCGGCACCGGACGCGACCGCGATGCCGGCGCGGACGGAGCCGGTGATCGAGACCAGGCCGGGGACCTTGTGCTCGACCATCAGGGCGCCGGTCTCGCCGGTGCCCAGCACAACATTAAGCACGCCCGCCGGGAAGATGCCGCCGGCGAGGCGGGCCAGCACGAGGGTGGATTCCGGCGTGGTGTCCGAAGGCTTGAGTACCACGGTGTTGCCCGCGGCCAGGGCCGGCCCGATTTTCCAGATCGCCATCAGGAACGGGTAGTTCCAGGGTGCAACCTGCGCGACTACGCCGATAGGTTCGCGCCGCACGTAGGACGTGTGGCCCTCGAAGTATTCTCCGGCGGACTTGCCCTCCATAATGCGGGCGGCACCGGCGAAGAACCGCAACTGGTCCGCCCCGGCGGCAACTTCCTCGGCGGCGATCAGGGACCGGACCTGTCCGGTGTTCCGGTGCTGTGCTTCGACGAGTTCGTCGCTGTTGGCCTCGACGGCATCAGCGAGCTTAAGCAGCATCAGCTGGCGCTGGCCCGGCGTCACATGCTTCCAGCTCTTGAAGGCATCATTCGCGGCGGTCATCGCGGCGTCGACGTCGGCCTGGACCGAAATCGGGGAGATGGCAACGACGTCCCCGTTCGTGGGGTTGACGATGTCCAGTACCCCGGTTCCGGCCGGGGTAGCAAACTCGCCGTTGATGAAGTTCTGCAAGGTTTGAACCACGGTGTACAACCTCTTTCACGCTGAAAGGACCCAATGAGACTGCTCCGAGCCTATGCCAGCGGTGCACACCAGGGAATAGTCACCTGCACACCATTCCAGCGTGATTTTAGTGCGCTTGCCCAGCCCCCGGTTATCCTGAAGTTATGGCCATTTCACTCGCTGCTCTGTTGGGGGTTCCGTCCCTCAAACTCGCCAAGGCCGGCCTCGCCGAGACCACCTGGCACCAGGACATTGCCTGGGTGGCCGTTACCGAACAGGAAGATCCGCAGCGGTTCCTCAACGGCGGCGAGCTGGTCCTCACCACCGGCATGCGCCTCAAAAGCGCCCCGGAACAGCGCCGCTTCGTCCGTCAGGTCCAGCGCGCCGGGGCGGTAGGCATCGGCTTTGGGATCGGCCTGACGCACGAGGCCGTGCCGCAGGCACTGATCGCCGAAGCCAACCGGTGGGGCCTGCCGGTGGTGGCGGTCCCGTATGAGACGCCGTTTATTGCGATCGGCAAGCTGGTCGCCGATGCCCAGTCCGCCGACCATTTCACCAAGCTGGAACGGCTCATTGCCGGGCACCAGATCCTGGCCCGCGCCCTGCTTACCGGCGGCGGCCTCGCCGAACTGCTCAAGCACCTCGGATCCATGCTGCGGACAGAGATCGTGCTGACCCAGTTCACCGCGCAGCTTTACAGCAGCGAGCCCGGTCACGCGGCGCCCAGCGCCGAAGGCTGGGCATCCTTCCCGATTCCCACCGGCCGCCGCGACGCCTGCACCCTGTGGGTGCGGCAGCCGTTTGAGGACTCCGGGATTGTGGGCTATGCCCAGAACCTGATCAGCGTCGAGCTCAACAACATGGTCAAACAGCGGCAGTCCCAGCGCGCGCTGGCGGGCCAGGTCCTCGAGGATGTAATCCACGGGACCCTGGAGGCCAATGAGGCCACCCGGCGGCTGGCCGGAATCGGCATCAACAGCACCCGCAGGAACGTTGTGCTGCTGGCAGAATCGGCCGCCCACCCCAAACAACTGGTCACCTCCTCCCTGCCGCAGCCGCTGGAAGGGTCGATCAGCGCCGTCGTCGGCAAGGATCTGGTGGCCGTGGTCCCCGACGACGGTTCCGGCGCCGGGGCCCTGGCCCGCAGCCTCAGCGATCATCTGGCCGAAGCCGGAATCCACGCGACGATCGGGATCGGCGGAGCCTACACAAAACCCAACGGGCTGCGCTGGAGCTATTTCGAGGCCCGTGACGCGGCAAGCCACGGCCTGCCCGTGAACGAACCTGAGCGGCTGAGCCTAACCTCGCTGCTGCTGGCCAGCGAGGATGTGCCGCTGGCGGACATGGCGAACGAGTCCCTCAACCCGCTCCGGAGCTTTGATGCCGCCCACGGCGCCGAGCTGTTGCCCACGCTCGAGAGCTACCTGAACAACAACGGCTCGGTGGCGGCCGTGGCCGAGGAGCTCACGCTGCACCGGAACACGGTCCGCTACCGGCTTGCCCAGATCACCGAACTCACCGGCTACGACCCGGCTCAGACCTCGGACCGTGTGCAGCTGTGGCTTGCGCTGGCCGTGCAGCGTCTGGGCGCCCGCCACTCGGGCTAAGCACGGCCCCCGGCCGGTGCCGACCCATCCGCGTTCCCGACGGGTCCGAATAGCCCTATGGCACCTTTTTGGTGCGTTGAAACCGTACGGCTACCTAACTGGAGATGAACGTGAATAAGACCCTCAAGACCGCTACCCGGATCGCCGCAGGATCAGCACTGGCATTCTCCGCCTTCGCCGTCACGTCAATGCCGGCCCAGGCCGCCACCGCCCCTGACACCACGGCCGTGAGCAGCAGCCCGGCATCGAACAACCACTTCACCTTCGGTCCGTTGTTTGAAGGCGGGCTTATCAACGGCCCCCTGGTGGACGGCCCCCTGGTGGACACCGGTGTGATCGGACCTTTCCAGTTCGGCCAGTTCCAGTAAACCTCCCCTGACCCCGTCAGTCCGGCCGTCCGGCCGCCCTGGCGGGGTCATCCCGTCTGAGCCCGCGGCGCGGGCCGCTTCGCTGTGCCCTGAACGCGCCCACCTCGAAAGATACCGAGAAGGAACATGTCCCCGAATCCTCTGAACGCCCAGCCCAACACCTCCGGCGGCCGGCTGGATCTGAGTCCCGCGCAGCGGGGCATCTGGTACGCGCAGCGGCTGGCGCCGGAGAATCCGATGTACCAGATCGGGCAGTTCGTCGAGATTGAGGGAACGCTTGAGGTGCCGGTGCTGGCCGAGGCGCTGGCCCGGGCCGTGGCGGAAACCGATGCCCTCAATGTGGCCTTCGGCGAGGACCATGCAGGTCCGTTCCAGCTGCCGCGGTCCAACCCGGCCGGACTGGACGTCACGGATCTTAGCGGCGCCAACGACCCCGAGGCCCAAGCCCGGATGCTGATGGACTCGGACCTGGGCTTCCCCCGCGATGTCATCACCGATGAGCTGCTGCACACCGAACTGATCAGGATTTCCGACCAGCGGCACTTCTTCTACCAGCGCGTGCACCACCTGATGCTGGACGGCTACTCGGCCGTGCTGGTGCTCAAGCGCGTGGCAGAGCTTTATCAGGGCCTGCTGGGGGGCTCCGACGGCAATGGCGCCGGGCGTGACCGGCCGCGGGCCTTCGGCGCCTTGCCCGAGCTGCTGGCCGCCGAGAGCGACTACGCAGAATCAGCGACCGCCGACGCTGACCGCAGCTTTTGGAAAGACCAGCTGCAGGGCGCTTCGGCCGCAACAGGACTCGCCGGCCGGCCGACGGGTACGGCCAGTTCGCTGGTCCGCGCCACCAGGACGCTGCCGCCCACGGCCGTCGCCGCGCTGGCCTCAGCCACCGGATCCGCACCTGCCCAGATCCTCACAACGGCAGCCCTTTACCTGCACCGGATCACCGGCGAACGCGAGGTCTCCGTGGCACTGCCGGTGACCGCGCGCCGCGGCCAACTGGCGAAATCCACGCCGTCCATGCTCTCCAACATCCTGCCGATCCGGATCGGCGTCGAACCCGGCGCGACAGTGCGGGATACCGTCAGCGCCATGGGCGCCACCCTGCGCGGCGCCCTCATCCACCAGCGCGCCCGCTTCGAGGACCTGAATGCCCAGAGCGGCTACCGCGGCCCCTCGGTGAATATCCTGCCCGTCCTGGAAAACATCAGTTTTGGCCCGGCCCGCGGCACCATGAACATTCTCTCCACCGGCCCCATCGATGACCTCTCCATCATCATCCACGGCCTGGCCGGCGGTTCGGCGCCCGAGGGCGGTTCCCGCGGCAAAGCGGCGCCCACCGTCCAGTTCGAAGCCAACGCGGCGCTCTACAGCACATCGGAACTGCAGGAGCATCTGGAGCGCTTCGTCCGGCTCCTCGACGCCGTAGCTACCGAGCCCGAGTCGCTTCTGGCCTCACTGTCGGTGACCACCGCAGCCGAAGAACTTTCGCTGCTGGCGGCCGGGGAGGCCGGGGACGCGGACCTTCCCGGGCACACCATAGTGGAGGAGTTCCGGCTCAACGCCCGCGAGTCCGGCCCCCGGACCGCCGTCGTGGCGCCCGACGGCGAACTGACCTTCGGCGAGCTCGAATCGCGGTCGAACCAGCTGGCCAGGTTCCTCAGCAGCCACGGGGCGGGCCCCGGGCAGACCGTTGCCGTCCGGCTGGGCCGCAGCGTCCTGCTGCCCGTCGCAATCCTGGCGATCCTGAAATCCGGCGCCGCATACCTGCCGCTGGACCCGGACTACCCGGCGGGCCGGGTCGAGGGCATGCTCGAAGATGCCGCGCCGGTCCGGCTGCTGACGTCCGGAGCCTTCACCGGCGACGCGTCCGAGCATGCCGACCTCGCCACGGATGTACCCGTCACTGTGCTCGATGCCGCCCTGATGGTGTCCTGCCTGGACGGCAAGGACGCATCACCGCTTCCGTGCCCGGCCGGCCAGCAGGATCTCGCGTACGTCATCTTTACCTCCGGTTCCACCGGCCGGCCCAAAGGCGTCGGCGTCGAGCATCTGGCCCTGCTGAACCTTTACACCTCGCACCGGGAGAGCATCTTCGCCCCCGCAGAAGAGCGGCTGGGGCGGAAGTTGCGGGTCGCGCACACCGCAGGGTTGTCCTTTGACGCCTCCTGGGACCCCATCCTCTGGCTCATCGCCGGACATGAACTGCATCTGGTGGACAACCAGACCCGCCGGGACCCGGAAGCCCTCAGCAGCTACCTGGCCGGCACCGGCATCGACTCGATCGAAACCACCCCGTCCTTCGCCAAGGTGCTGCTGGCCGGGGGCTTGTTCGACCAGGCCGCCCACCCATCCGTGGTGGCCCTGGGCGGCGAAGCCGTCGACCCGCCGCTGTGGAGCGCCCTCGCCGAGAAGGAAGGGCTCGTGGCCTACAACTTCTACGGCCCCACGGAGACGACTGTCGATTCCCTCACCGCCGTGATGTCCCCCGGCACGGAACCGACCCTCGGTGACTCCGTAGCCAACAGCCGGCACTACATCCTGGACTCCGGCCTGAACCCGGTTCCCGTCAACGCCATCGGTGAGCTCTACGTCGCCGGCATCAACCTGGCCCGCGGCTACCTTGACCAGCCCGGGCTCAGCGCCGAACGCTTCGTCGCCGACCCGTTCGTTCCGGACGGCTCCCGGATGTACCGGACCGGCGACGTCGTCCGGCGCCTGCCGGACGGCACCCTGGAATTCCGCGGCCGGATGGACGCCCAGGTCAAGATCCGCGGTTTCCGGATCGAGCTCGCCGAAATCGAGGAAGCGCTCCGCGGCCTCGACGGGGTGGAACACGCCGCCGTCGCCGTCACGAAGAACCGCGCCGGCTACGACCAGCTGCTCGGCTATGTCACCGCGGCCGGACCGGACGGAACCACACTGGACACGGCCGGACTCCGGCACGCAGTCCGCCGGCAGCTGCCGGATTATATGGTGCCCACCGCCGTGCAGCAGATCCCCGACATCCCGCTGACCGCCAACGGCAAACTGGACTCCCGGGCCCTTCCTGCTCCGCAGCAGGAAACCGCCGTCTCGACGCCACGCAATGAGCGGGAACGGATCGTAGCCGATGCCTTTAAGGAGGTCCTGGGCCTCGACGCCGTCGGCGTGGACGACGACTTTTTTGAACTCGGCGGCCACTCGCTGCTGGCGACCCGGCTCGTGGCACTGCTGCGGGACCGGACCGGGGTCGCACCGGCGCTGCGCACGGTTTTTGAACAGGCCACCGTGGCTGCCCTCGCCGGCACCCTTGAGTTGGGAGCCAACAACGCCCACCCGCTCAAGCCCGCCGACCGCCCGGCCGTTGTGCCGCTGTCCTTCGCCCAGCGCAGGCTGTGGTTCCTGAACCGCTTCGATCCGGAGTCCGGCGCCTACAACATCCCTGTGGTGCTGGACCTCAAAGGCACCCTGGACGTCCCGGCGCTTTATGCTGCGATCAACAGGCTGGCCGGACGCCACGAAACACTGCGGACGGTTTTTCCGCTGATCGACGGTGAACCCGCCCAGCAGATCCTGCCCGACGGCGAGCGGCCGGTGGAACTGCTGGCTGTCCAGTGCAGCGCCGAAGGACTGCCGGGCGCCCTCGCAGCGGAAACCCGCCGCGGCTTCGACGTCACACGCGAACTGCCGCTGCGCGCCGTGCTGTTCCAGCTGGCGCCGGAGCACCACGTATTGGCCATCACACTGCATCACATTGCCGCAGACGGCTGGTCCCTGGCACCGCTCGCGCAGGATCTCTCGCTCGCCTACAACGCCCTCGCCTCGGGCGCGGACACCGCACTGGCGCCGCTGCCGGTGCAATACGCCGACTACACGCTGTGGCAGCGCGGCGAACTGGGCAGCGAAGCTGACCCGACGAGTGCCATCTCCCGCCAGCTGGAGTTCTGGACCCGCGAACTGCGCGGCGCTCCGGAGGAACTCCGGCTGCCGTTCGACTTCATCCGGGGCGCGCACAGCGCCGCCGGACCGGCGTCGTCAGTTCCCCTGACCATCCGTCCGGAAACCAGCGCCCGGCTAAACGCGCTGGCACGCGAACACAACGCCAGCCTCTTTATGGTGCTGCAGGCCGCGCTCGCGGCCCTGCTCACCAAGTCCGGCGCGGGAGAGGACATCCCGCTCGGCACCCCCGTGGCCGGCCGCACGGACACCCAGCTCAACGAGCTGGTGGGCTTCTTCGTCAACACCCTGGTGCTGCGGACCAACACCTCCGGAAATCCCACCGCGGCGGAGCTCGTGGAAAGTGTCAGGTACACAAACCTGCACGCCTACGCCAACCAGGACGCGCCCTTTGAGCGTGTGGTCGAGGAGCTCAACCCGGCCCGGTCCCAGCACCGCCACCCCCTGTTCCAGGTGATGCTCACGCTGCAGAACACTGCGGCTGCCGGGCTGAACATGAACGGGCTCGATGCCACCGCGGACCTGAGCCAGGAACCGGGCGGGGCTAAATTCGACCTGCTGCTGGACCTGGTGGAAGCTGCCACCGATGAGGACGGGCCCGCGGCCACCGGCATCCGCGGCTCACTCGCCTACAACCCCGCGTTGTTCGCCCGGTCCACCGTCGAGCAGCTCGTGGCAGGGTACGTAGCAGTGATCGAGCAGTTCGCCGCAGATCCCGGGATCACGCTGGACCGGCTGCGGATCCAGTCCCCCGAGCAGCACCAGCTCGCCCTGGCACACAGCCTGAGTGCAGGGGCACCCGGGTCCGGCGACTTCGGCCCGGAAACCGTCGTGGATGCCCTCCGCGCCACGATGGCACGGACTCCGAACGCGCCGGCACTCGTGGACGCCACCGGGGCCATGAGTTTCGCCCGGCTCGATGCCCGGGTCCGGGCCCTCGCCGCCGGACTGATGGCCTCCGGTGTGGGCCCTGGCGACCGGGTCGCCGTTGCCCTGCCGCGCACTGCCGACGTGGTGACTGCGGCCCTCGCGGTACTGGCCGCCGGCGCCGTCTACATCCCCGTGGACCTTTCCTACCCGCAGGAGCGGATCCGGGTGATCCTTGAAGACGGCGCTCCCGCCGTCGTCATCTCCGCCGCACCGTCCGCGGCGGACCGCGGCACCGACGGCCCGCGGCACCTCGACGTCGGCACGCTGCTGGCGGCGGGTGCCGAGGTCACCGACGCGGACCTGGCACAGCGCCGCCCGGCCGCCGGCGACCTCGCCTACGTGCTCTACACCTCCGGTTCCACCGGGCGACCCAAGGGCGTCGCCGTGCCGCACGGCGCACTGGCCAACCTGTACCGGCACCACCACCGCACACTGTACGTACCGCGCTTCCAGGCCGCCGGTCCGGACGGTACCGTGTCCGTGGCCCATATCGCCGGGCTTGGCTTCGACGCCGCCTGGGACCCGATGCTGTGGCTGATCGCCGGCGCGGAGCTCCACATCGTGGCTGACGAGGTCCGCAGCGACGCCGAATCACTCGCTGGCTACTGCCGCAGCCACGGCATCGACGTGCTGGAAACGACGCCGTCCTACGCCGGCCAGCTTCTGCACAGCGGCCTGCTCGACCCGGCCCGGGACCAGCCGCTGCTCCTCGCCCTTGGCGGCGAGGCTGTGACGGCCGAGCTCTGGACGCAGCTGGCCTCGACTCCCGAGGTCGCGGCCCATAACTTCTACGGTCCCACTGAGTTCACTGTGGACTCGGTGACCGCTGAGATCAGCGGCGGCTCACCGTCCATCGGCCGTGGCATCGCCAATACGGACACCTTTGTCCTGGACCCGTACCTGGCGCTGGCTCCGGCAGGCGTGCCGGGCGAGCTGTACCTTGCCGGTCCCGGCATGGCACGCGGCTACGACCGGCGCCCCGCCGAGACGGCCTGCCGTTTTGTGGCCAACCCCTTCGCCGCCGACGGCAGCCGGATGTACCGCACCGGCGACCTGGTCCGCCGGGCACCGGATGGCTCCCTGGAGTTCCTCTCCCGCACGGACGAACAGGTCAAGGTCCGCGGTTTCCGGATCGAACTCGGCGAAATTGAGGCCGCGCTGGCCTCCCACCCGCAGCTTGACCGCGCGGTAGCCGTGGCCGACGGCGAGCCGGCCCACCGTGTGGTGGCCTACTACACGGGGAGCGCCGGAGCCGAGGATCTGCGCGAGCTGGCCGCCGGCAAGCTGCCCGACTACATGGTGCCGTCCGTCTTTATGCAGTTGTCCGCGATTCCCCTGACGCCGCACGGCAAGCTGGACCGCAAAGCCCTGCCGGCTCCCTCCGCGGGCACCGGCGCGGGCTCCGGGGCCGCTCCCGAGACCGCTGACGAACGCACCATGTGCGGGATCTTCGCCGATGTCTTGGGCGTTGCTGAGGTCTCGATGGGCGATGACTTCTTCGTCCTGGGCGGACACTCCCTGCTCGCCGTCTCGATGATGGGCGGAATCCGCGACGCCTTTGGCACCGAACTTCCGCTGCGTATGCTCTTCAACGAGCCCACACCGGCCGGGCTGCTCTCGGCAGTGCACCGGCAGACCGGTACCCCGGGGACCGAAGCTTCCGCGGCGGCGCCGGCAACGGCGCCGGGCTCCGGGCAGCGGGAGCCGGCCGCTGAGCCGGTCTCCCTTACGGAATGGCTGGCAAACAACGATTCTGCCCGCAATGCCCGGCCGGAGCTCTCGTACGCCCAGTCCCGGATGTGGTTCCTCAACCAGCTGGATCCGGGCTCGGCCGACTACAACATCTCCCTGGCGGTGCGTCTGACCGGTGAACTCGACGAACAGGCACTGGCCGCCGCCGTCGGCGCGCTGTTCCGGCGCCACGACGTCCTCCGGACCATCTACCCGGAGACCGGCGGAGTTCCGGAGCAGCTGGTCCTGGACCCCTCTGACGCCACCCACGGGCCGGGCATGCACCTGACCGTCAATCCGCCCGCGGCGCGCGACGCAGTCCCGGTGCTGCTGCGGGACGACGCAGAGCACGGCTTTGATGTCCGCTCCGAGCTGCCGCTGCGGGCGAGGTTGATCCCCGTCCGCTCAGCCGGCTCACCGGAGTGGGTCCTGCACCTTGTGATGCACCACATCGCAAGCGACGGGGCGTCCCTGGCCCCGCTGGCGCGGGACCTCTCTGCCGCCTACACGGCCGCCCGCGGCCAGGGCCCGGCCGCCGCTCCGGCACCCCTGCCCCTGCAGTACGCCGACTACGCCCACTGGCAGCGGCAACAGCTCGACGGGAGCGCCCTTACGGCCAAACTGGACCACTGGCGCCGCACCCTGGCCGGGATCCCCGCAGAGCTGATGCTGCCGGCGGACCACCGCAGGCCCCGCGAGTCACGCCAGCCCGGCCGGCAGCTGGGCTTCCTGCTCGGTGCGGACAGCGTCACTGCACTGAACGCCCTGGCCTCGGCATCGAACGCCAGCCTGTTTATGGCGCTCCACGCCGCCCTGGCCGCTTTCCTGCACCGCAGCGGCGCCGGCGAGGATCTGGTGATTGGTTCCCCCACCGCCGGACGGACGGACCCCGCCCTGCGCGAGCTGGTCGGCTTCTTCGTCAACACCCTGCCGCTGCGCGTGGACGCCGCCGGAGACCCCAGCCTGCGGACCATGCTCGGCCGCTCGCGGGAAGGCATCCTGGATGCCTTCGACCATAACGACGTACCGTTCGAACGGCTCGTCGAGGCCGTCAACCCGGACCGTGAACTGGGACGCCACCCGCTGTTCCAGACCATGCTCACCGTGGACACCGGGGCTCCTGCCGTTCCGCAACTGCCCGGAGTCCGGGTGGACGCCGAACCCGAAACAGGGTCGGGCGAGGCGAAATTCGACCTCTCCTTTACGTTCCGGCCCGACGGCGGAAACGGCGGACTGGCCGGCACGCTGGACTACAACGCTGCGATGTTTGAGGACGCCACGGCCCGGCGCCTGGCCGCCAGTTTCGGCCGGTTCCTGGAGCTCGCCGCAGCTTCCCCGGACACCCCGGTTTCGCTGCTGGGCCTGATCGGGACTGCGGAAGCTGGCGCCCTGATGAAGGTCACCGCCGGATCCCGCTCGGATCCGTCTGCGGAAGACCCCGAACCCGGAATCCTGGCGGCGTTCGCCGCCACGGTCCGGGCGACGCCGGACGCCGCAGCGGTGGTCGCGGCCGATGGCACCCTGAGCTTTGCCGGACTTGCCGCCTCGGCATCCCGGATCGCGGCCGCACTCACCGGGACAGGTGTCAGCCGCGGCGACGTTGTATCCGTGCTGCTCCCCCGCTCACGGGCAACGGTTGAGGGCATGTTCGGTGTACTGGCCGCCGGCGCCGTCTACAACCCGATCGACACCGAATACCCGGACGAGCGCGCCTCGGCAATCATCGCGGACGCTGCCCCGCCGGTCATCCTGACCAGCCGCAGCGTGGCCGCCCGGGTGGAGCAAATCCTCGCCGGGCTGACGGTCCGGCCCCGGGTGCTGGTCCTGGAAGACCTGGCGGCAGTGACGGAACCGGAGAAGGAACCCGGCCGGGACACCGTCGCCGCCGCGCTGGCAGCGTTTGCCGTTCCGGAGCCGCGCGAGCTGGCCTATGTGATCTTCACATCCGGTTCCACCGGCCGGCCCAAAGGCGTCGAAATCAGCCATGGCGCCCTGGCTGCCCTGCTCGGATCGCACCGCGAGACCCTGCTGTCCGGCCTCGGACACCGCCGGGCCGCGCACACCACGGGCGTTGGCTTCGACGCCTCCTGGGACCCGATCCTGTGGATGGTGGCGGGCCACGAGCTGCACCTGATCGACGACGAGACCCGCCGCGACGCGCAGCAGCTGGCCGCCTACTTCGCAGCGCATGGCATCAACGCGTGGGAGACCACCCCCGGCTATCTCCGGCAGCTCCTGGCCGAGCCGGAATTCACCCGGCTGCTCGAGGCGCACACCCCCGGCGGCGGCGAGGCGGAACGTTTTAGCCTGGCCCTCGGCGGGGAGGCCTTCGACGCAGGACTGTGGAACACAGTTGCCGCACACCGCGGCGTCCAAGCCTGGAACCTCTACGGACCTACCGAAGCCACCGTGGATACCGTGCTGGCCCGGGTTGGCCGGACCGGCGAGCCGGTGCTGGGCAGCCCCACCGCGGGCACCCGGCTTTACGTCCTGGACGACCGGTTGCAGCACACCCTTCCCGGCGCGGCCGGCGAGCTCTACATCGCCGGCCGCCAACTGGCCCGCGGCTACCGCGGCCGTCCGGAGCTGACGGCCGAGCGCTTTATTGCGGATCCCTTCACCGGCGGCGGCGAACGAATGTACCGCACCGGCGACCTGGTCTTCCGGCACGCCGACGGCCGGCTGGTATTTGCCGGCCGCAACGATGACCAGCTGAAGATCCGCGGCTTCAGGGTCGAACCCGGCGAAGTGGAGCAGGCCCTGCGCAGCGCCGCCGGCGTCAGCGCCGCCGTCGTCCGTGCCGTCGGCACCGACGGCGGCACGCGCCTGATCGGGTACGTCGTTCCGGCGGCACCCGGCCACACGGCGGACTCCGCCGACGGCCCCGATGCCGGAACCCTGTCCGGGGAGGTCCGCGACCACGTACGGGGCCTGCTGCCGGACTACATGGTTCCCGCCGCCGTTGTGGTGATCGATGAGGTGCCGCTGACCCCGCATGGCAAGGTGGACACGGCCGCGCTGCCGGA
Source organism: Arthrobacter sp. UYCu512 (assembly GCF_040547075.1). Taxonomy (NCBI): domain Bacteria; kingdom Bacillati; phylum Actinomycetota; class Actinomycetes; order Micrococcales; family Micrococcaceae; genus Arthrobacter; species Arthrobacter sp. UYCu512. The sequence continues at coordinate 95,098 of NZ_JBEPPA010000012.1, read as the reverse complement.
TCCCGGCAGCACGGCCCGCACTGCCGGGCGGGGTCCGCGGACGCCGCGGGAAAAAACCGTCGCGGCGATCTTCGCCGACGTGCTGTCCCTGGACCGGGCCGGCGTGGACGAATCGTTCTTCGAGCTCGGCGGCCACTCGTTCCTGGCCCGGCCGCTCATCGCCAAGGTCAACGCTGCACTGGGGACGGAGTTGACGGTCCAGTCGCTGTTCCGGGCGCCCACCGTCGAGGGCCTGCTCCGCGAGGCGTCCAAAGGTGCGCAGGAGAGCGCCGCGGACAGCCTGCGCCAACTGCTTCCGCTGCGGACCACCGGAACCAAGCTGCCGCTGTTTGCTGTGCACCCGGCATCCGGGATCAGCTGGGGCTATGCCTCCATGCTGGGCAAACTGGATCCGGAGCGGCCGTTGTTCGGACTCCAGATGCCCGGCATGGAACCGGGCCGCACCCACCCGATCGAGGCAGCAAACCTGACCGAACTGGCCGATGACTACATCGCCAAGCTCCGCTCCGTGCAGCCGGCGGGCCCCTACCATCTGATGGGGTGGTCCTTCGGCGGCCACCTCGTCCACCGGCTGGCCACCCGGCTGCAGGAACTCGGCGAGGAGGTGGCTTTCCTGGCCATCCTCGACGCCTTCCCCGGCAACCAGGAGGATAACGCCAAGGTGGGTACAGGCCAAGCGCTCTGGGCCAGCTACCTCGAAGCGCAAGGCTATGACCTGGGGGAACAGGACAAGGCCGGGCTCGACGGGCAACGCGCCCAGGAAATCCTGCGCGAACACCACAACCCGCTGGGCAGCGTCCCGTTGGCCTCCGTCAACGCCATGGTGGGCAACTTCCCGCCGCTGGCGCGGCTGATCCGCCAGGAGCAGCCGCAGGTTTTCGACGGCGACCTGCTGTTCCTCCGGGCCACCCGCGAGGTGCCTGAAGGCACCCCCGGCACCGGTGCCTGGCAGCCGTTCATCAGCGGGACCATTACCGATGTTGCCGTGGACGAGCGTCACTCCCAGCTGCTCAGTGACCGGGCTCTCAGCGCAATTATGCCGGCACTGGCCATCCAACTGGGCAGCGGACCCGAATAACCAGTGATGCCTCAGCTCCAGTAGGGGGCTGTCCGAACGCCAGAACTGACAGGAAAGGTCAACGTGACGAATCCATTCGATGACAAGTCCGCAACGTTCTCCGTACTCGTGAACGAGTACCAGCAGCACTCCCTCTGGCCGGCTTTCGCGGCAGTGCCGCAGGGCTGGGTCACCATGTTTGGCCCGGACAGCCGGGAGGCCTGCCTCGACTACGTATCCCGGACCTGGACGGATATGGCGCCGCGCAAGGTCGCAGAACTCGCTACTGCGCAGTGATCCGGGTCGAGAACGTCAGCAAGAGTTTCGGCAGCTTCAAGGCCCTTGACGGGCTCACGCTGCGGGCCGGCGAAGGAACGGTGCTGGGACTGCTGGGACCAAACGGTTCCGGCAAGACCACCACCGTCAAGGTGCTCACCACCTTGTTGTCCCCTGACAGCGGCGACGCCCGGGTCGCCGGCCACTCGGTGCTCAGCCATCCGGAGCTGGTGCGGCGGAACCTGGGCCTGTCCGGCCAGTATGCCGCCGTGGACGAGAAACTAACCGCCTTCGAAAACCTGCACATGGTGGGCCGGCTCTACGGGATGAACCGACGGACCGCCACGGCCAGGGCACACGAACTCCTCGAGAGCTTCCGGCTCACCGACGTCGCAGGCAAACGCTCCGGGACGTTTTCCGGCGGCATGCGGCGCCGGCTGGACCTCGCCGGAGCCATAGTCGCCCGGCCCAAGGTCGTTGTACTGGACGAGCCCACCACCGGACTTGACCCGCGGGGCCGCCTCGATACCTGGGACGTTGTGTCCGGTCTTGTGGCGGACGGCACCACCGTGCTGCTCACCACCCAGTACCTCGAGGAGGCCGATCGGCTCGCAGACCACATCGCCGTCATTAACCACGGCCGCGTCATCGCGGAGGGGACCGCGACGGAACTGAAACAAAGCGCCGGATCCGAACGGATCGACGTCGTGATGCGCAACGCCGCCGACCTCGCCGCGGCGGCCGGGGTGCTGGAGCAGGCAGCGGGCCCGGGCTCACGGCCCGAGCTGGACCCGCAAAACCTGCGGATTTCCGTCGCCGCTCCCGAAGGCCACCGGTTGCTGGTCCGGGTGCTTTCAGAACTTGATGCCCGCGCCCTGCCGGTAGAGGAAGCATCGCTGCGCCGCCCCACCCTGGACGACGTCTTCCTGCAGCTGACCGGCCACGCCGCGGCGCCGGCCACGCAAGACCGGACGCCGGACGTGCAGACGCCGGAGAAAGTCGAGGTGCCAGCATGAGCGCCATCGCCGCAGCCGCCCGCGACAGCTCCGTCATTGCCCGGCGCAACCTCATCAACGTAGTGCGCACGCCCGGAGCGCTGGTCACCGGAATCGTGCAGCCGGTGATGTTCGTCCTGCTGCTGGGCTTCGTCTTCGGCGGCACCCTCGGCGGGGACCAATACCGCAGCTACCTGATCGGCGGCATCCTGGCGCAGACCCTGACGTTTAACGCCTCCTTCACCGCGGTCTACCTGGCCAAGGATCTCCAGCTCGGGCTGATCGACCGCTTCCGCTCCCTGCCGATGTCCCGCGTGGCCGTAATCCTGGGCCGCACCTCCTCGGATCTGTCCACGAGCGTACTGTCCGTCGCCGTCACCCTGCTCTGCGGTCTCGCCATCGGCTGGCGGATCTCCACGGGGCCGGCATCCGCCCTGGCCGCCCTGGCCCTGTTGCTGCTGTTTGCCTTTGCCGTCTCCTGGATCGGGGCAGTCATTGCCCTGACCGCCCGCAGCGTTGAAGTCGCCCAAAGCCTCGGGCTTGTCTGGCTGTTCCCGGTCACCTTTGTGTCCGGCGCCTTTGTGTCCGTGACCTCCCTTCCGGGCCCGCTGCGGGTGATTGCCGAATGGAATCCTGTCACCGCCGTCGCCACTGCCGCCCGGGAGCTCTTCGGCAACACGGCACCGGCTGGATTCCTCACGCCGACCGGCTGGCCAGCGGAGAACGCGGTCCTGTACTCCGTGCTCTGCAGCATCGGGATCATCGCCGTTTTTGCCCCGCTGGCGATCGCCCAGTACCGCCGGATCAGCAAGCGATGATCGCGTCCGGGCACGGGCCCGCCGAGATCGGCTACCTCGTGGTCCCGTCACCCGCCGTCAGGGATGCCGCGGTAGAGGCCGGCCAGGGACTGTTCGCGGGCTTATTCGGCGGCCTGGGCGCGTTCCTCTCGGCACCGGAACGCGAGGCCTCGCTCCGTTTCAGCCGCGCCGAGGACCGACTGGACTACCCGGCGTCCCACGCCCTGTTCCGGCTGCTCGCAGCGTGGCGGCTGGGGCTCGAACCCGAAGACGCTGCCGGGCTGACCGTCCGGCGGACGTGCGCCGGCTGCGGCAGCACCACCCACGGCAAACCCTCGATCGAGGGCGTCGAATTGAGCATGTCGCGCAGCCACGGAACGGTGATGGCTGCTGCCGGTCCGGCCGGCGCCAGCCTCGGAGCGGACCTCGAAAGGGTGCCCGCCCGCGTGTTCGCCGGCTTCGACGAGTTCGCCGTCGCGCCGGAGGAACATCCCGGTCCGGATGGCCCTGAGCTGACCGACGCCGGGCGCATCCGGCTATGGGTGGCGAAGGAAGCCGCGCTGAAAGCGGCGGGCCTTGGCTTGGCCGTGGACCCCGCGGGCCTGCGGCTGGCCCCGGCCGGCCCCCGCGGGCACCTGAGTGCGCAGAGCCCCACGAATCCAGCGGTCGATGGCCTCCTGGTCCGGCCGGTGCCGGCTCCCGACGGATACTCCGCCGCCATTGCCTCCGCCGCGGACCTGCCCGTCCGGGCCGTGCCGCTGGCCGAGATATTCGCCACTAAAAAGCTAGGTCCAAACGTCAAACGTCTAACCTTTAGGTATGGCTAGCAGCACGGCGTCTTCCGCCCTTCCCGAGACAGCACCTCCCGCCGTCGTGCGCTCACCGCGCGGCGTGGCGATCGCCGGAGTCATCGCGATTGTGCTGATCGGGCTGAACCTGCGCGCCGGCATCACCGGAGCCGCCGCCCTGCTGCATGACTTGCAGGAGGTCCTCGGCTACGGGCCGCTGACCGCCGCCATTATTCCCTCGATCCCCACGCTCTGTTTCGCCGTTGCCGGCGCCGCCACGTCCTGGCTGACCCGGCGGCTCGGACTCGAGAAAGCCATCCTGCTCTCCCTCGTGCTGCTCGCTGCCGGCCTGCTGGTCCGGGGCATCCCTTCCACCGGCATGCTGCTGGCAGGCACCGTCGTCGGGATGTCCGGACTGGCGATCTGCAACGTGGCGATGCCCTCCTTCATCCGGGTCCACTTCGCGCACCGGACATCGCTGATGACGGCGCTCTATACGGTGACCATGACCACTGGCGCCACTGCGGTTGCCGTGCTGATCGTTCCCGTGGCGCACCAGCTCGGCTCGCCCTCCGCCGGGGTCGGCGCGATCGGTTTCCTGGCCCTGGGCGCCTGCCTGGGTTTCCTGCCGATCGCCCTGCACGCGCACCGCAACGCACCCGGTATCAAGGCCGCCCCGGTGTCCCCCTGGCCGCTGTTGCGGACCCGTACCGGCAGGCTCATTACCCTTGGCTTCACTGTCCAGGCCCTGCTGGCCTATTCGGTGCTGAGTTGGTTCCCCTACATGCTGGTCACGCTGGGCCTCTCCGCATCCGAGGGCGGGCTGATGTTCGGCCTGATGCAGCTCGTCTCGGTGCCGGCCGGCATGGTGCTCGTCGCGATCGGATCACGCCCGCGGATGCAACGGACCGCTTTCTACCTGGCCACTGTGACGATGGCCGCGGGTGTCCTGGCTATGCTCGTCCTGCCGCTGAGCTGGGCACCCGTCACCGCGGTACTGCTTGGCTTTGGGCTCGGCATCTTCCCGCTGGTGATGGTGATGATCAGCCGCAGCGGCCGCACCACTGCCGAAACCACCGCTTTGTCCACGGTTGCGCAGTCGGCCGGCTACCTGCTGGCGACGCTCGGCCCCTTCGGCATGGGCTTGCTGCACAGCGCCACGGGCGCCTGGACGCTCCCGTTGATCCTGCTGCTGGCCGTTGCCTTGGGCCAGATCGCCGTCGGGCATCTGCTGACCACCCTGCCGAAGGTTCCGCAGCGGAAGGAACTTCAGGACACTGAACTGCGGGCCGCCGGCACACCGGCCCGGCCTGATGCCGGCGAGGGACGGTCATGAGCCATACACCGTCCCATCGGCCGCCGCTGGTGGAGGAGGTCACCGCCAAGCTGCGCGGCCTGATCCACTCCGGCGAATGGCCGCTGCAACAGCGGATCCCGGCCGAACCTGAACTGATGGCCATGCTCGGAGTCTCGCGGGGAACCCTGCGGGAGGCCGTCAAGGCCCTGGCCCACGGCGGCATGCTCGATGTCCGGCGCGGGGACGGCACCTACGTCCGCGCCACCAGCGAGATCTCCGGCGCGGCCCAGCGCATGTACCTGGACCACTCGCAGGCTCACATCCTCGAGGTCCGGGTGGGGCTGGACACCCAGGCGGCCCGGCTTGCGGCCCGCCATGCAGCTGGCAGCGACGTCGGGGCGATGCGTGAACTGCTGACGGCGCGCCGTGAGTCCTGGCTGGCCGGCGACTACGCAGGCTGGGCCCGGGCGGACTGGGATTTCCATCTGCTGGTTGCGCAGGCATCGGGCAATCCGCTGCTGTACGAGCTGTACGCCAGCTTCGGCGCTGTTTTCCACGCCGGCCTGCTCCGCCAGCAGCAGCGCGGCGGCTTCAGCGGCCTCCCGCACGAAGGGCATGACGAACTTGTGGACGCAATCGCCGCACACGACGAAACTTCCGCCGTCGAGAGTGTGCACCGGAACCTGAACTCCTGCGCGGAGTGGATCCGGCAGTAACCGCACTGCAGCGCACAGGCCGCGGCGCCGAAACGGGATTCCGGCGCCGCGGCCTGTGCGCTGACGGCGTGTGCCGCTAGCGCGTGAGGCCCTGGAAAACGTTCTTGGGCCGCTGCATTTCACCGTGCTTGGCACCGAGGACGATCACCACGCCGGCGAAGACGGGGATCGCCCACTGCAGGATCTTCAACTGCTGCTGGGCCGAGCGGAGTTCCTCCGAGGCGCCGGGCTTGGGCTCGGTGGCACCTTCGGCGCCTTCGGCGGCTAGCTTGTCCACCTTCGCGCCCTGCAGACCGGAATACAGCGTCACGGCGGCACCGGCCAGGGTAACGATGGACTTGTAGACGCTCAGCCGGGTTACGCCGTCCTGCTTGGCCATCCGGCCCTTGTTCTCCCACATGATGGCGAGCCCGGAGAGCAGGTGCGCACCGAAGGCGGCCGCCTGGAAGGGGGCCCACTTCTTCCAGCCCAGGCTGGAGAGGCGGGTGCGTTCGGCCGGGTCCTTGGCTTCCGCCGTTGCTCCGTTCAGCCCGATAGCACCCATCAGCGAGCCGCCGAACCAGGCCCCCGCCGTCAGGTCGTGGATGGATCGGGCAACAAGATTTCCTGCCATGGTGAGCTTCCTATCGTCTGGGTCCGGGACTGCCGTCACCCCTTAAGGCCACGACCCGACTATGGTAAGCACACTTAGCAAAAAGTTGATAGTTCGGCGCGGGGACCGGGTCTGAGTAGACTCTGCGGCATGGAATCACCATGGCCCCGGGACCGGCCCTCCCCTGCCGGCGAGGACCCTGACGAATCCGTGGCGTACGCCGCCGACGCGTCAGATGCCGCAGATGCCGCAGAGGATGCCTCCAACAGTGCGGCCCTCGACGTCGTCGCCCGTTCCGGTTTTGCCGTGATGGCACTGCTGCACATTATTATCGGCGCGATTGCCGCGGCCCTGGCCCTGGGTTCCCCCGGCCAGGCGGAGCCCACCGGGGCGATTGAACAGCTCGCGGCCAACCCCTGGGGGCCGGCGGTTATGTGGGCGGGGTTCGTCGCGTGCGCCGGACTCGCCCTGTGGCAGCTGAGTGAGGCCACGCTGCGGGCCCGGCACCTCCCGCGCCGGGCCCGGGTTGGCAAGTTCGTTTCCTCCGGCTTCCTCAGCATCGCCTACGCCAGCGTGGGACTCAGCTTCGCCGGCTTCGCGCTGGGCAACGGGGGCGATTCCGGCGATTCGACCCGGGATTTGAGCGTCGCACTGGTGCACGGGCCATTCGGTGTGCCGGCGCTCATCGGTCTGGGCCTGACCGTGAGCGGGATCGGGGTGTACTTCATCGCCAAAGGCGCGGGGAAGAAGTTCAAGGCGGAGTTAGGCCATTTTGAGGGAACGCGCAGGGGCCATCTGATCAGCGGCTTGGGCGTTGCCGGACACATCGCCAAGGGAGTGGCGCTGATCCTGACGGGCCTGCTGTTTGTGATCGCCGCGGCCACCAATGATCCGGCCTCCGCAACCGGGCTGGACGGCAGCCTCAAAGCCCTGCTGGAGCATCAGTTCGGCCCGGTACTCTTGCTGGCCATCGGTGCCGGGTTCATCGCCTACGGGGTGTTTGCGCTGCTCCGGGCGCGCAGCGCACGGCGCCAGCGCCGCAGCGCACGGCGCCAGCGGCGTCAGCGCAGTACACGGCGTCAGCGCAGCGCACGGCGTCAGCGCAGCGCGACGACGTCGCCCTCGCGGTACAACAGGGCCCGGACCTCGGACTCGGCGGAGTCCGGCCGCTTCGGGTCGATCGTCTCCCCCGCGGCAAAGTGGTCCAGCAGCCGGGGATCTACGTAGCTTTTCCGGGCGATCGACGGAGTGTTACCGAGGACATCCGATGCATCCACCATGGCCCGGCTCACCGCGCGCTTCCGGGCTGAAACCTTTGGCTGCGGACCGCTCCGCGCCAGGCTGGCGGCGGCAGCCACCGTTCCGCGCAGGGTCCTGAAGTCTTTGGCGGTGAAGTCCTGGCCGGTGCGTTCCTTGACGTACTGGTTGATCTCGGCGCTTGACACGGGATGCCAGCTCCGTCCGTCCCGGTACGCCAGCAGGCGGGCCTTGCCGCCGCGGCGCTTGAGCTGGCGAACGACGGCGGCAAGGTCGGCGTCGTTGATCCGCGATTCCCAGGCCTGGCCGCTCTTGGCGGGGAAACTGAGCCGCAGTTCGTCCTTGCTCACGCGGACGTGGGCGCAGAGCAGCGTGGCGAGGCCGTGGCTGCCGTTCTCGTTGGTATACCGCTCCGAGCCAACCCGCAGCGAGCCGCTGTCCAGCATCCTGAAGGCGGCCGCCAGCACCCGCTCCCGGGCGAGGCCCTCGGAGCGCAGGTCCAAGGTAACGAGCCGGCGAGCGGCCGGTAGGGTTTCCGCGAGCTGCAGCGCCCGGTCAAACTTCAGCCGGTCTTTTTTCTCCCGCCAGCTTGGGTGATAGATGTACTGGCGCCGGCCGACCGCGTCCAGCCCGGTGGCCTGGATGTGCCCGTTGTCGTACGGGGCTATCCACACGTCCGTCCAGGCGGGCGGGATGCCGATGCTTGCCAGCCGATCGCGCACCTGCCCGGCAGCCAGGGTGGAGCCGTCCAGGTCCTTGTAGCTGAAGCCGGTCCCGGACGCGAGACGCCGGTAGCCGCGCCCGGACGCGTTGCTGCGACGGAGCCTCATCGGCGGGCCGCTGGCGTGAGTTGCTCATCCATGACGGTAAGCCTACTGACTACACGTCGAAAATTCCCCTCCAGGACAATCCGGGGCCAGCTGGCGGTCAGACTTCCGCGGCCACCCCGTCGCGGGAAATCCGGACCATGGCCGCACGCGGGACCACCTTGATGCGTTCGCGGGCGACCTCGACGCCGTGCGAGCCGCCGTCGGCGGTCGCCTTTTCGCCCAGGGACCGCTCGTGCTCGTCGAGCGCCAGCCAGCCTTCCCAGCCGGTGTATTGCACGCCCCGGTTCTGCAGCAGTTCGACGACGGCGTCCGGCGCGGGTGCTGCGGCCGGCGGCAGCTTTTCGAGGTCCGCCAGCAGATGCGTGACGGTTTCGAGGGCGTCGCCCTTGGTGTGCCCGATCAACCCGACCGGGCCGCGCTTGATCCAGCCCGTGGCGTAGATGCCCGGCACCCGGGCGCCGGACGCATCCAGGACCCTGCCGCCGTCGTTCGGCACAACCCCCTTGCCGTGGTCGAAGCCGACCTCGTTCAGGGCCGAACCGAAGTAGCCGATGGCGCGGTAGACGGCCTGGACCGGGTAGTCGATGATCTCACCGGTGCCGCGGGCGTTGCCGGTACCGTCCAGCGCGGTGCGCTCGAATCTGATCCCGGCGACACGGCCCGGGGCGTCCGCGTCGTCATACACTTCCACCGGGCTGTGCAGGAAGTGCAGGTGCAGGCGGCGGGAGGATGTGAGTTCGCTCAGGTCCTCCGGCTGCCCGGCGATCCAGTTGGTGAGCGTTCCCACCATGGTCTTGGTCTGGTTGTTGCTTTGGATCTGGCGGTCTGATTCGGCGTCGAACTCGAAGTCCTCGGCGTAGAGGATGATGTCGACGTCCCTGGAGTGGGAGAGTTCGCGCAGCTCCAGCGGGGTGAACTTCACCTGGGCTGGCCCGCGGCGGCCGAAGACATGGACGTCGGTGACCGGGGAGGCTTTCAGCCCGGCGTAGACATTGTCCGGGATTTCGGAGCTGAGGAGGTCGTCGGCGTGCTTGGAGAGCATCCGGGCCACGTCCAGGGCCACGTTGCCGTTGCCGATCACGGCAACTTCACTGGCTTGGAGCGGCCACTCCCGGGGGACGTCCGGGTGGCCGTCGTACCAGGAGACGAAGTCGGCGCCGCCGTAGGAGCCCTCCAGCTCGATCCCCGGAATGTTCAGGTCCGCGTCCTTGATGGCGCCGGTGGCGAAGATGACGGCGTCGTAATGCCTCTGCAGGTCCGCCAGGGACAGGTCAGTGCCGTAGTCCACGTTGCCGAAAAAGCGGATGTCGCCGCGGTCCAAGACCTTGTGCAGGGCGTTGACGATGCCCTTGATGCGCGGGTGGTCCGGTGCCACGCCGTAGCGGATCAGCCCATAGGGTGCCGGGTAGCGGTCGAAGAGGTCGATGCTCACCGTAAGCCCACCGCTCTTGACCGCCTCGCTCTTGGTGAGGATGTCCGCGGCGTACACACCGGCGGGTCCGGAGCCGACAATGGCGATGCGCAGCGGGCGAGCGGCAGTTCCTGCAGGGCTGTTCGTTGACACGGCTGTGTTCCTTTTTTCTGTCACGGCCCAACTGACTCGCAGTTGAGGTCGTTTTGCGGGCTCATAACGACCTCAACTGCGAGTCAGTTGGGTGAGGCTACGGGTCGGGGCTACTTGGTCAGGACGCGGGGGGCGTTCGGGGCGGTGGTGCTGTAGTCCGCGGTCTTAAAGTGCGACGGCGCAAACGGGCTGACGCGGACCACGTCACCGATCACGATCACGGCGGGGTTCGCAACGCCTGCGGCCTCCGCCTGGTCCGCGATGGTCCCGAGCGTTCCGATGGTCACCCGCTGGTTGGGCAGGTATCCATTCTCTACGATGCCAACAGGTGTCCCCGGAGGCAAACCGCCGCGTGCCAGGGAAGCCGCTGACTCGCGCAACTGGCCCACGCCCATGAGCAGGATCACTGTGTGGTCGGCACGGGCCGGGACTTCGGCGAGTTCCTCGTGGCCGGTCACCACACTGAAGCCCTTGGCCAGCCCGCGGTGCGTGACCGGGATGCCGGCGGCGGCCGGAACCGAGATGGCCGAGGTGACGCCGGAAACCACCTCAACCTCGACGCCGTGCTGCCGGCAGAACTGTGCCTCCTCGCCGCCGCGGCCCAGGACGTAGGGATCGCCGCCTTTGAGCCGGACCACCCGGTGCCCGGCCAGGGCTTCATCCACCAGGATCCGGTTGATGTTGGACTGCGGGACAGGGTGGTGGCCGGGGGACTTGCCGACCTCGATCACCCGAACGTCGGGGGCCAGTTCGGCCAGGAGTTCGCGCGGGCCCAGCCGGTCCGCGACAACAACGTCGGCCTGGCCCAGCAGCCGCCGGCCGCGGACGGTGATAAGTCCGGAGTCGCCGGGGCCGCCGCCCACGAGGGCCACGGAGCCCGGAGTTTCCCGCCGGCGGCGCAGCGGCAGGTCCCCGGTTTCGAGGGCGGTGGCGACGGCGTCACGCAGTGCCATGGCGCGGCGCGGGTCTCCCCCTGCGTTCACAGCGATCTTCACGTCGTCCACCACCGCGACGGCGGGCGTCCACGCGGCCGAGGCTTCGTGGTTGGAGGCGTTGACGCACCAGATGTGCTGCGCCTCGGCGTCGGCCGCTACCTGCGCGTCAACGGTGGCATCCCCGGTGGCGGTCTGGACGAACCAGACGGCGTCGACGTCGGTGCTGCGGTACGCCCGCGGAGCCCAGTCGAGGAGCCCGGCGTCGGACAGCTCTGTCAGGGCCGGGCAGGCCACGGGGGCAACGGCAGTGACCCGGGCACCGGCGTCGAGCAGTCCCTTGGCGCGGCGCGCGGCGACCGGGCCACCGCCGACCACCAGCACGGGGCGGCCGAGGAGGCGCAGCGCCGTGGGGTAAATGTCCTGAATTGCCATGCATCGACGATAGGGCGGCGTTCCAGGGTGGAACAACGGTGCGGAAACACCAGTTCATCCAGGGTAACGAGGCGTAACCTGGGGCTTCGCTGCGGTCCGGGTCATCCAGTAGCCGTCAGGGCAGCCATGGATCTATTTCACTGCGATGAGCTCGATCAGTTTGATGTCGGGGTCCTTGGCCAGCAGCTCGGGCCCGTGTTCGCCAAGGGCCGCGGGGATGGCTCCGTTGAGGTGGGCCTGCCGGTCCTCCTCGGTGTCGAACGTGTCGAAAATGCCGAAGCTGTTCTCGTTGACCCGGAAGGCATACCAGGTCCGCGTGCCGGGCTCGGCCAGAACTATCTCGCGGCCCCCGTTGAGGAAGTCCCAGACGTCGCGTTCCTTCCCCGGCTTGGCTTCGACCAGTGCCAGCACTCCGTATTTTGGCGCCACGGCTGTCTCCTTGGAATTGGGCTGGATGGGCCGCATACCGGCCTATAGCCGCGAGTGTAGGCCGGTCCCGGGGTCCGGACAAGGCGTCGCGAGGAGGATCCCGCGAGCCGCAATAAGGCGTTGCAGATAGCGGCGCAGGATAAGCCGCTCGACAAGCCAGCCCAGCGGTCCAAAGGGTGCCGAGAATTCAATCCGATCCGTCATAACGGCCCCAGCATCGTTTGACGCGAATTCGTGGACGTGGCGGAACGCCTTGAAGGGCCCCTTTACTTGCTCATCCACGAACCACGTCGGGTAGTCGAAGCTTGTCACGCGGCTGGTCATGGTCAGGGGAACGCCGAAGTGCCGTGCCCGCCAGGTCACTTCATCGCCCGCGCCGATGAGCCCCTCGGTGACCCCGGCAACGGCCCGCTCACCCGAAGAAGCCATCGTGTCCACGTGCACGTCGATGCTGCGCGCCCGGTCGAACAACTGTTCCTTGGGCAGGACGGATTCGGTGCGGCAGACGAAACTCACGGTCATGCCGTCAGTCTGCCAGATGCCAGCCCGACGGCGGAGCAGCCGCCGGCGCACCCACCAGACAACAGCAACGCGGGGTGCCGGCCTAGCGGGTACTGCCCGTGAGGAGTCCGCGGCGGCGGAGCAGCCGTTTTTCGATCGGGCCGAACACCAGCAGTTCGATCAGGATGCCGATGGCGAGGATCAGCAGGATCGCGGACATCACCATGGTCATCTCCGACAACACACGGCCCTGGTCCAGGAGTGAGCCAAGGCCAAAGCCGATGCTGCCTCCGACGGCGATGATCTCCGCGGCCATCAGCGAGCGCCAGGAGAAGGCCCAGCCTTGCTTGAGACCGCCCAGGTACCCGGGCAGTGCTGCCGGGAGGATGATCTGCAGGGCCAGTTGGACCCGGGACGCGCCCAGCACTTTTCCGACACTGCGGTACAGCGGCGGAATCTGGTCCACACCCGAAATCAGCCCGTTGATGATCGAGGGGATCGCGCCCATAAACACCACAAAGAAGACGGTGGCGTCGGTGAGGCCGAACCAGATGATGGCGGCGGGCACCCAGGCCACCGACGGCAGCACCTGCAGCCCGGAGATCAAGGGGCCGAACGCGCGCCGCAGCGGGGCGACCTGGGCCAGCAGCAGACCGACCGGGGTCGCGATGGCCACGCTGATCAGGAATCCTATGAGCCCGCGCTGCAGCGAGGTCCAGAGCGCTTCCTGCAGCTTGCCCTCTGCCCAGAGCCGGCCGAACTGGGCCATCACGTCCAGCGGGCCGGGCACCAGGTCCTGCCGCTTAAAGCCCATCAACACGTACAGCTGCCAGACAAGGATCAAGGCCACAATCGCGGCCAGCGGAAGCAGGATCCGGCTCCAGTCGACGCCCGCCCGGCGCACGGCATCGGACTGCAATGAGTCCAGGCCAGCCTCAAGCTCCCGAAGTTCGGCCGGGCCGGTGGAGGAGCGCGTCAGGGCCGCGGTGACGTAGCGGGTGTCCCCCGGCTCAGCCAGGGACGATTGTTTACTTGGCATGGCGGCGGATCTCCTCGCGGAGCCGGGCGGTGATTTCGCCGGTGAGCTGGCCGGCGAGCCCGGCGTCGGTGCGCTGCTCTTCGCTGACTTGCCACTCCCGCACCACGCGGCCGGGCCGGGAGGAGAGCAGCAGCACGCGCTGGCCCAGCCGGACGGCTTCGCGGACGTTGTGGGTGACAAAAATGATGGTGCGGCCGGTTTCCTTCCATATCCGCTCCAGCTCATCGTGCAGCAGGTCGCGGGTGATCGCGTCCAGGGCTGCAAAAGGTTCGTCCATCAGGAGCAGCTGCCGGTCCTGGGCGAGCGAGCGGGCCAGGGCCACCCGCTGCCGCATGCCGCCGGAGAGCTCGTGCGGGCGTTTGTCCCCCGAGCCGGCCAGGTGCACCAGGTCCAGGAGGTCGTCGGCTTTGATCCGGCGCGCGGCTTTCCCGACGCCGCGCAGCTTCAGTGCCAGCTCGATGTTTTCCCGGGCCGTGAGCCAGGGGAACAGTGCCGCGTCCTGAAACATCAACGCGGCGCCGTCGCTCGGCACCTCCAGGGCGCCCGACGTCGGGGCCTCCAGTCCCGCCATAATGTTCAGCAGGGTGGACTTGCCGCAGCCGGAGGCACCGAGCAGGGCGACGAATTCGCCCTGCCCGATGCTGGCGTTGACGTCATCCAGCACCGGGGCGCTGTCGCCGAAGCGCTTGCCCAGGTGTTCGAGTACGACTGGCATGGTCAGGTCCTATCTTGTTGGGGCGGAGCCGGTGCCGGGAACCGGCTGGTCCCTGCCCAATCCGGGTGCGGAGATCTTCGTCCCCGTGGCATCACCGCCCAGGACCCTGTTCAGGGCAGTGAGCTCGAAGATGCCGCTGATGTCGGCCTGGGTGGTGGTTCCGGCCGCAACCCCGTCCTGGAGCAGCTTTTTGTAGGTTCCGGCGAGCGGGTCGACAGTGAAGACGATGTTCGTGAGCGACCGGTCAATCACATCGGCGGGCAGGGCGGCGCCGGCGGAGTCCTTGAGCGCGGCGTTGAGGACCGCGGCCTTCTCCGCGGCGGGGGCGGCGTTGAGCCAGTCCACGGATTCGACGTGGCCCTTCAGCAGGGCCGTGACGGTGCCGGGGTGCTCGGCGGCAAACTTCTTGTTGACGATCAGGACGGTGGTGGGGAACTCGCCGGGCTTCCCTGACAGTGCCCCGTCCCAGAGTTCCTTTTCGTCAACGAGGACTTTCGCGCCGGCTTGGAGCACCAGGCGGGAAGCCCAGGGCTCCGGCAGCCACGCGCCGTCGAGCTTGCCGTCCTGGAACAGCTTGAACGTCTGCGCGTTCTCGGTGGGGTTGATCGCGACGTCGCCGCTGCCGTCGGTGTTCGTCCGGTAGCCCTGCGTGCCCAGCCAGGCGCGCAGGGCCACGTCCTGAGTGCCGCCGAGCTGCGGCGTCGCGAGCTTCTTGCCGGCCAGGTCCGCAGCCGAGGTGATTTCGGGTTTGACCACCAGCTGGGCTCCACCGGATGCGGCACCGGCGATGATGCTGATCGATTCGCCTTTGCTCTTGACGTAGGAGTTGATGGCCGGGTTGGGGCCGATGTAGGTGGCGTCAAGGGCGCCGGCGTTGAGGGCCTCGATCGCGGCCGGGCCGGCGTTGAACACCTGGGTGCTGAGCTTGGTCCCGCCGAGGTTTTTGGCAATGAAGCCCTTGTTGACGCCTACGAGGGCCGGGGCGTGGGTGATGTTGCCGAAGTAACCGAGCCGCAGTTCTGCGGCGGGGGTGTCGGAAACCGCCGCTGCGGGGGCGGCTTCAGTGTTGCGGGACGCCGTCGAAGCCACGGCAGCACCTGCCCCGATCAGCAGCACGAGGCCGGCAGCCAGGCTGATCTCCAGCGTGCGCTTGCGCCTGGGCATAGCAGCTTCACCGGCGACGATCCGGGTGGTTCCGGGACTCTTCCCGGTGGCGTAGGAGATCCGATCCGTAGGTGTCATTGGTTCACCATAGGGACCGCCCGGGACAGGGTTCAACGGTCCGGAAACCCGGGGTCATGCGGGTTCATGCGGCGTCACATGTGAGCGAGGCTCCCGCTGCGGCCGGAGAAGACGGCCGGACCGGTGGGACCGTCAGAGTGCCGCGAAGATGTCGGCCAGCAGCGGCGCGCCGGACTGGCGGGGTGGCCAGGCGAGCACGTACGACTCCCGGCCCAGGACCCGCAACTGCTGTTCACGGGTGAGCGTGTCAGCCATGATGACGTGCCGCTGGGTCCGGTGCTCCCGCAGGCCGGCAAGGACGTTGCCTGCCACGGCGCGCGTATCGACTTCCACGCCGATGGTCTCGTCCGGCACCGGGCGCAAGTGGTAAACGCGCTCCCGGTCCCACGGCTCCAGGCCGTGCTTGAGGCGTGCCATGTTCCAGCGCAGGAACGTAGATTCGCGCATCGCGCCGTGGAGCAGCCGTTCCATCCCGGCGCCACCTTCGCTGCGGACCTGGTGAAAGGCGGTGTCGGCGGCCCGCCCGGTGGCAATGTGATCGGGGTGTCCAGTGATGCCATCCGGGCCAAAGGTACACACCACCCGCGGCCGCTCCTCCCGCAAGATCCGCGCGACCCTTCCCGCGAGCTCCGCCAACGGCACAGCCGCCACCCCGCCGTCCGGGTAGCCAAGCCAGTCATGCCGGTCCGGGGGCCGGCCGTGGGCCTGCCACCCGGCGTCGTCCTCCCGGCGCCGGAATTCGCCCAATCCCCCGGCTGGAACCTCGACGCCGGGCGCGATCTCCCCGGCGCCGCCGTCGGTGGCGTGAATCAGGATGAACCGGAACTCCGGATTCCGGGCATACAAGGCCACGGTGCCGGCCAGTCCATACGCGTCGTCATCGGGGTGCGCCATAACAGCTGGTCAGCGGCGAATTCGCCGGAAACCTGCGGGGTCGCCGGAAGTTTGCGGCGACCCCGCAGGTTTCCGGCGACCGGGCAGGCAGTCGGCGGAGCAGCCCTCAGATCGAGTAGCGTTCGTCCTCGTGGTCGCCGGGGTGGTCCTTGACGAGGCCGGCGGCGAGGGTGTTGCCGTCCTGCGGATCGATTACCAGGAACGCGCCGGTGCGGCGGTGGTTCCCGTAGTTCTCCAACGGCAGCGGAGCGGAGAGCCGCAGCTGGACGTGGCCGATGTCGTTGAGGTCAAGGGTGGTGGTGGGCTCCAGCTGGAAATCGGCGAGGTCCAGTTTTCCGGTCACGTTGCGCACCAGTGCCTGGACGGTGCGGGTGCCGTGTTTGACCAGCACCTTGGCTCCCTCGCGGAGCGGCTTCGGCGACAGCCAGCACAGCGCGGCATAGAGGTCAGCCGAAGCTTGCGGTATTTTGCCACCGCCAGGCCCCGCCGCCGCAATCGTGTCGCCGCGGGCGACGTCGAACTCGTCGGCGAGCCGCAGCGCGACGGACTGCGGGGCCACAGCCTCCCTCAGTACCTGCCCGGCGAAGTCAATGCCAGCCACGGTGGTGGTGCGCGTTGCCTGCCCCGGAGTCAGGACGCTGACCCGGTCCCCCAGCTTCACCGAGCCTTCGGTGATCTGCCCGGCGTAGGCACGGTAATCCCGGTACGCAGCGGGATCAAGACCACCGGCGACGGCGTCGGGAGCGAGTGCGCCCTGCGGCCGGATGACCAGTTGGACCGGGAAACGGAAGCTTTCCAGGTGGCTTTCGATTTCGTCGGCGGCGGGCAGGGTCTCCAGGACTTCCAGCAGCGCCGGGCCGAAGTACCAAGGCGTGCGCTCGGAGCGGTCCACAACGTTGTCCCCGTCGAGCGCGGAGACCGGGATGACGATGAGGTCAGCGATGCCATCGGAACCGAGCCCCAGCTCCCGGCCCACCCGCTGCACGTCCGCTTCGAGTTCGCGGAACACGGCCTCGCTGAAGTCCACCAGGTCGATTTTGTTCACGGCGACGATCACGTGCGCCACCCGGAGCAGCTGCAGCACGGACATATGCCGGCGGGTCTGCTCCAGGACACCCTTGCGGGCATCGATAAGCACAACAACGGCGTCCGCAGTGGACGCGCCGGTCACCGTGTTTTTGGTGTACTGCACGTGGCCGGGGCAGTCCGCGAGGATAAAGCTGCGGCGGTCCGTGGCGAAGTACCGGTAGGCGACGTCGATGGTGATGCCCTGCTCCCGCTCGGCGCGCAGGCCGTCGGTCAGCAGGGCCAGGTCAATGGCCTGTGTGCCGGTGGCGCCTGCCCCGCCGAACCCGCGGTCCGCGGAGGTGCGGGCAACGGCGTCGAGCTGATCGGCGAGGATCGCCTTCGAGTCATGCAGCAGCCGGCCCACCAGGGTGGATTTGCCGTCATCGACCGAGCCGGCAGTGGCGAAGCGGAACAGCGTGGCGGGCAGCGCCGCGGATGCCAGGTCCAGGCCCGGGATAAGAGTTTCCGTGCTCATTAGAAATAGCCATCCTTCTTGCGGTCTTCCATGGCGGCCTCGGAAATGCGGTCATCGGCCCGGGTGGCGCCACGTTCGGTGATGGTGGAAGCGGCAACTTCGATGACAACGTCGCGCACGGTGGCGGCAGCCGATTCGACGGCGCCGGTGCAGGACATATCGCCGACGGTCCGGTAGCGCACGGTCTTGGTGATGACCTCTTCGTCATCGCGGGGCCCGGAGACCTCGCCGACCGCACGCCACATGCCGTCGCGGGCAAAAACTTCGCGGCGGTGGGCGTAATACAGGCCCGGCAGCTCAATGTCTTCCCGCTCGATGTAGCGCCAGATGTCCAGCTCCGTCCAGTTGCTGATCGGAAAGGCCCGGACGTGCTGGCCCACGGTGTGCCGGCCGTTGTACAGGTTCCACAGCTCGGGCCGTTGGTTGCGCGGATCCCACTGGCCGAACTCGTCGCGCAGGCTCAGGATTCGTTCCTTGGCCCGGGCCTTGTCCTCGTCCCGGCGGCCGCCGCCGAAGACGGCGTCGAATTTGTTGCGCTGGATCGCGGCCAGCAACGGCACAGTCTGCAGCGGATTGCGGGTGCCGTCGGCACGCTCGGCCAGCTCGCCGGAATCGATGAACTCCTGGACGGAGCCGACGACAAGCTTGAGGCCCAGCCGCTGCACGGTCCGGTCGCGGAACTCGATAACCTCGGGGAAGTTGTGCCCGGTGTCCACGTGCAGCACCGGGAACGGCACTTTCCCGGGCCAGAACGCTTTGGTGGCCAGGTGCAGCATCACCACGGAATCCTTGCCGCCGGAGAACAGCAGTGCCGGCTTCTCAAACTCGGCAACAACCTCGCGGATGATGTGGATGGCCTCGGACTCGAGGGTGTCCAAAGACGACAGGCGGGCCGACAGCAGAGCTGCAGAACTCAGGTCACCCGGCGGCAGAGCCGGAGCAGCAGATGCCGCCCCGGGAGTGGCATCGGGCCTGTCGGAGCGGGACGCGATGCTGCTTGCAGCATCGCCGTCCCGCGCAGGGGCGGGGGCGGCATCTGCTGTGGAGGCGTAGCCGGCCACGAAAGTCTCAACATTGCTCATACGTGTAGTCCGCATTCTGTCTTGTCGGTTCCTGCCCAGCGTCCGGCGCGGGGGTCATCACCCGGCGCCACTTTGCGGGTGCAGGGCTGGCAGCCAATGGACGGGTAGCCCTGCGACAGCAAGGGGTTGACGGGCAGGAGACTGTCGTCGGAAAACTGGACCAATTGGTCGAAGCTCCAGGCGGCGACCGGGTTGACCTTGACCAGGCCGTTGGTTTCGTCCCAGCTGACCAGCGGGGTGTTGGTGCGGGTGGGGGCTTCGTCGCGGCGGACGCCGGTGAACCAGAGTTCGTAACCGGCGAGGGTACGGCGCAGCGGCGCGACTTTGCGCAGCGCACAGCACTGGGCGGGGTCGCGGGCGAAGAGGTCCTTGCCCAGGAGCCGGTCCTGCTGCTCCACGGTGTTCTCCGGCAGCACGTCGACGACGTTAACGCGCAGGTTCGCTGCCACCTCGTTGCGCGTCGCGTAGGTTTCCGGGAAGTGGTACCCGGTCTCCAGGAAGAGGACGTCGACGCCGGGAAGCTGGTCTGAGACGAGCGCGGGGAGGACGGCGTCGGCCATGGAGCAGGCGACGGCGACGGCGGGCAGCTCGAAGTGCCGCGCCGCCCAGGCAATAACCTCCCGCGCCGCGGCGTCCCAGCCGAGCTCGGCGGCACCGGACTCGGCGAGGATCCTAAGCTCCTCGTGGCTGCGCAGCGGTTGGGGGCTCACTGCAGATCACCCTCCTCGGCGGCGAAAGCCCACTCGGCGAACGTCTGGCCCTCGGAGTGGTCGGCCACGAACTTCCGGACCACACGCTCCACGTAATAGGGCAGGTCCCCGGCGGTGACCTTGAGGCCGCGGACGGTGCGTCCCAGGCCCGCTTCCTCGCGGTCGAGGGAAGCCAGCCCGCCGCCAAGATGGACCTGGAAACCCGGGGTGGGGTCGCCGTCGGGTGTGGGAAGCATCATGCCCTTAAGGCCGATGTCGGCCGTCTGGATCCGGGCGCAGGAGTTGGGGCAGCCGTTGATGTGCAGCGACAGTGCCTGCGGGAGCTGCCGGGACTCAACGAGGTCGGCGAGGCGGCGTTCCAGCTCGGCGACGGCGGTGGCCGCGGTTACCTTGGTTTCGACGATGGCGAGCTTGCAGTATTCGATGCCGGTGCAGGCGATGGTGCCGCGGCGGAACACGGAGGGCCTGGCGGAGAGGCCCAAGGCGTCCAGTTCCGCGACGAGCGGTTCCACCTGGTCCTTGGCCACGTCGAGGACCACGAGCTTCTGGTGCGGTGTGGTGCGCAGCCGCCGCGAGCCGCGGGCTTCCAGGGTGTCAGCGAGCGTGACCAGCTGGCTTCCGGAGAGCCGGCCGGCCAGCGGGGTGGCGCCGATGAAGAACCTGCCGTCCTTCTGTTCGTGCACGCCGATGTGGTCCCCCGGGCTGGACGGCTTGGGCGCGGCGGGGCCGTCGTCGAGTTGGTAGCCGAGGTATTCCTCCTCGAGGACCTGGCGGAACTTCACCGGCCCCCAGTCGGCCAGCAGGAACTTCAGCCGCGCCTTGGTGCGCATCCGCCGGTAGCCGTAGTCGCGGAAGATGCTGGTGACGCCGAGCCAGACGTCGGCCGCCTGGTCCGGGCGGACGAACGCGCCCAGCCGCTTGCCCAGCATGGGGTTGGTGGAGAGCGCTCCGCCCACCCAAAGGTCGTAGCCGGCGCCAAGGTCGGGGTGGACCAGGCCCACAAGTGCGACGTCGTTGATTTCGTGGACCACGTCCTGGCTGGGGTGGCCGGTGATGGCGGTCTTGAATTTGCGCGGCAGGTTGGCAAGTTCCGGGTCGCCGATGAAGCGCTCGGCGAGCTCGTGGATCAGCGGCGTCGGGTCGATGATCTCGTCCTTGGCGATGCCGGCGACCGGGGAGCCGAGGATAACGCGGGGAACGTCGCCGCAGGCTTCGGTGGTGGACAGGCCCACCGATTCGAGCCGGCGCCAGATCTCCGGGACGTCCTCGACCCGGATCCAGTGCAGCTGGATGTTCTGCCGGTCGGTGAGGTCGGCCGAGCCGCGCGCAAAGTCGACGGAGATCTGGCCGATGACACGGAGCTGTCCGGTGCTCAGCGCGCCGCCGTCGATCCGCACGCGCAGCATAAAGTACTTGTCTTCGAGCTCGTGCGGCTCAAGGGTGGCGGTCTTGCCGCCGTCGATCCCGGGCTTGCGCTGGGTGTAGAGGCCCCACCAGCGGAAGCGTCCGTGCAGGTCGGTGCCGTCGATCGAATCGAAGCCGTGTTTGGCGTAGACGGACTCGATGCGCTCGCGGACGTTCAGGCCGCTGTCTTCCTGCTTCCAGGTTTCGTTGGCGTTCAGCGGCGCGGTGCCGTCGACTTTCCACTGCCCGTGCGGCTTTGCGGCGGGGCGGGAGGTGGGGCGCTTGGTGCGGCTAGGGTCAGCCTGGTCCGGGGACGCTCCGGCTAGAGCTGTATCAGTCATGGATCGACTGTAGGGCGGCCCGTAATGACGTCACAAAGGCTCAGAAACGCGGGGTCACCTTGGGCAACAAATCGTCACGAAGCATCGGCGAGCCTTGAAGTGGCACTGCCGCCGTGTATGTCCGGGGCAGAATTCCGGCGCCCTCCCGGGCCATTGCGACGGCGCTGGCGGAGCCGGTTCAGGTGCCTGCCGCGAGGGCGGCATCGTAGCGTTCCAAGGCAATTTCCGCGAGCACCGGTGACGGCAAAAGTGCTGCCGTGACCAGGTCAGCGCCGGCCTTGGCAAGCTGGTCGTGGAAGAATCCCGGGGCCAGCAGGTACGCGGCGATGACCACGCGGCCACCCAGGTCCACTGCTCCGGCGGACTCCCCTGCGCCTGCTCCGCCTGCAGCTTCCGCACGGAGCATGGCCACAGCCTCAGGCACTGACGGCTTCGCGGCCGAGCCGTACGCGGCCACGATCCGGTTCGAACGCAGGGTGCGGAGCTGGCCCGCGAGTTCCTCGACGTTCTGCGCCGCGGTGGGGTCGGAGGAACCCGCTGCTGCGAGGACCACGGCGTCGTTGTCGGTGACGCCGGCTTCCCGCAGCCGCCGGTCCAGCAGGGCTGCGAGGCGGTGATCGGGTCCCAGCGGAGCGGCGGCGCGGGTGCCGGCGCGGTCCTTCGCCGCCCGGGCGATGTCGACCTTGACGTGGTACCCGACGCTTAGCAGCAGCGGAACAACGACGGCGGTCGCCCCGGCCGGCAGGCCCGCGACGACGGCCGGCAGATCGGGGCCCTGGACATCGACATAGGCCTCGCGGACGTCGAGCCCCGGGCGCAGCGCGGCTATCCCGTCCCGGAGGGCGTTGACTTCGGCGGCGCCCGCGGTGCTGGAGGTGCCGTGGGCGCAGGCGATCAGGATGGGGCTATTCATAGCCGTTAGCGTAACCTTGGAGCCGCCCTATCCGCCCTCACGAGACTCGACCGGGACCCTCCATGACTCTTTCCTTCAGCCTTGTCCTGGTCTGGCTGGACCTCGCCGGTGTCTTTTTCTTCGCGGTCTCCGGCTCCCTGCTCGCGGCCCGCAAGCAGTTCGACATCATCGGTTCCCTGCTGCTGGCCTCCGTGGTGAGCCTGGGCGGCGGCGTCATCCGTGACATCATCATCAATGCCGGACCGCCCGCCGCATTCACCAACCCGGCATACCTGGTGCCACCGTTGCTCGCCGCCGTGCTGGTGTACTTCCTGTTCTCCAGCGTCCAGCGTTTCACCTCGCTACTGGTCCTCTTTGATGCCGGCGGACTGGCGCTGTTCTGCATTACCGGCACCCTCAAGGCCTTGTCAGCCGGGATGCACCCCGTTGCGGCGCTGCTCCTAGGGGTCACGACGGCGGTGGGCGGCGGCCTGCTCCGGGACATCACGGCCAATGTGGTTCCACAGCTGTTCGACCCCAAGGATCTTTATGCGCTGCCTGCTTTTGCGGGCGCAACCCTGACCATGGTCCTCTCCGTCACCGGCACCTTTAACGCGGCAACCGGCGGAGCCGTGGCAGCCGTCGTCTTCGCCTTCCGGGTCACGGCCTGGCGGCGGCAGTGGCACGTCCCGCTGGCGGTCCGCGGGTGGCACCGGCTCGGCCTGGACACAGCGGATGGCGGGGCCAAGGATTAGCTAGGATAAGAACCATGACTGACATGTTCCTCGAGAAGTTCCGCGCGCTTGTTCCGAAGTATCTCGAAGACGAATGGCAGGAAGAGGATGGCCTCCCGGCCGATGAGGTGGATGCGGCCCTCGCCGAGCACCAGTTCCAGGTTCCGCTGGTCCTTCGGGAGTTCTACCTCGCCGTCGGCGGCTGCGAGGACATCATGGAGGCGTACCACTATTTCTGGGACCCCGAAGAGCTCGAAGTTGACGACGAAGGCTTCCTGATGTTCCTTGAGGACGAGGAGGAACAGTTCACCTGGGGTTTCCGGGTCGGCGACCTCAGCGTTCCGGACCCGATCGTGTACCGCCGCAACAACGCCCGCGGCCAGTGGAAGAGCGAGGAAGGCACTTTCTCCGAGTTCGTCTTTGACATGTTCGAGTGGGCTTTCAACGACGAGGACGAGGACTAGGCGGCACCGGTTCCGGTCCAGCCGCCAATTCTCCCCAGCTTTGGCAGGACTGTCCGGCGTGCCGCACTTGCCCCCGCGGTCCAGCTTGAAGGGGGAACCTCGGCCCGGACAAGCCCTCAACATCTCGTGACAAACGATTTACAGGCACGCTAGACAGCATGACATTTTTGTCATAAGCTCGTTTTTGGGTTCACTAAATGCCTCCGGTGAATCTGATGCGAACGGAGAAATGGCCCCGGCTCGGCACAACGGATGTCCTAAAACGTTGTGAGGAACCGGGGCCATTCCGTTTAATCCGGGGCAGCCCGGGTGCGGCTGCCGGCAGCCAGAATCAGCAGGCAGCAGGCCGCAGGCACGATCAGCTGGCGCGGTCCACCACGGCCAGCGCAAAGCTGGCCAGCGAGCTCTTCACCACACCCTCGGGCAGCGGCGCCAGGGCCGCAATCGCCTCGTCGGCCCAGGCACGTGCCACCACCCAGGATTCCGCCGTCACGGCGTGTTCCCGGAGGCCGGCGACCGCCGCCGCGAGGGACTCATCGGAGCTGAGGTCGCCGTCGATGAGCTCCAGGAGCTCGACGGCGGACTGGTCGCCGCTCGCGGCCGCCTTCCGCAGCAGGAGGACGGGAAGCGTCGGCACACCCTCGCGCAGGTCGGTGCCCGGGGACTTGCCGGACTTGACCTTGACGCCGGTGACGTCAATGACGTCGTCGGCAAGCTGGAAGGCCACACCCACTTTCTCGCCGTACTCAACCAGCATCGGCTCGTAGGCTTCATCGGCTCCGGAGAAGATCGCGCCCAGCTGTCCGGAAGCGGCCACCAGCGAGCCGGTTTTGTCCGCGATGACCGAGAGGTAGTGCTCCACGGCGTCCTCGTCCGGGCGCGGGCCAACGGTTTCGTGAAGCTGGCCCAGGCAGAGCCGCTCAAAGGTACGGGCCTGGATGCCGAGCGCCCTGGATCCAAGTTCGGAGACCAGGATGGACGCGCGGGCAAAGATCAGGTCGCCGGTCAGCACGGCGACGGAGTTGCCCCAGACCTCATGCGCGGTGGGGGCCCCGCGGCGGAACGGCGCGGAGTCCATCACATCGTCGTGGTAGAGCGTCGCCAGATGGGTCAGCTCAACGACGACGGCGGCCTGCACCACAGCCGGCCGGGAGGCGTCACCCAGGTGCGCGCACAGCAAGGTCAGCAGCGGACGGATCCGTTTGCCGCCGGCTTCCACAAGGTGGCGCGACGTTGCATCGGCCAGCGGATCAGAGTTGGCAATGGCTTCACGCAGCTTCTTCTCCACCCGGGCCAGGTTGGTGGTGATCGCGGGGCCGAGGTCGGCGTCCCCGGCAATCGCGGCAAAGCCCGCCGGCAGCTGCAAACCGGTGGCGATCGCGGTGGTGTTGAGGTCGGGTTCCGAGCTCGGCAGGCCGTGCCCGGCGTGCGTCCAGCTTTGGTCTGCAGAGTTGATCACGGGTTAACCCTAACTTTTGTTGCGGAATCCGCGGAGTTGGCGCTGGAATGCGGTGAAGCGTCAGCGCCGGAATGGCCTTGGTTGGACGTTGCCGGAACCAGCGATTCCAAGACCCGGATGGCACGGTCCTCGAAACCCTTGGCCGCGGGATCGGTCAGGTTGGCCAGCAAACGCACCACAAAACGCATTAGGACAGGGATGGGCATGCCCGTCCGCAGTGCCAGTTTCATCACAGCCGGCTTGCCGATCAGGGCAGCAAAGGCCCTGCCCAGGGTGAAGTGCGAACCCCACTGGTCCCGCACGTAATCCGCATACCGTGCGAGGTGCGCGTCGGCGTCTGTCCCGCCGGCTGATGCGGAGCGGGCGGCGGCGTCGATGATGAACTCGGCAGCGAAACGGGCGGACTCCATGGCATAGGAAATGCCCTCCCCGTTGAACGGGGAGACCATACCGCCGGCGTCGCCGAGCAGGAGCAGCCCCGGCGAGTAGTGCGGGGTGCGGTTGAAGCCCATCGGCAGGGCGGCGCCGCGGATCTCGCCCACTTGGTTCTCGGGGGTGAATCCCCACTCCGCGGGCATGCCCGCGGTCCATTCGCGCAGCACCTGTTTGTAGTCCAGTTTGCCGAATTCCTTGGACGAGTTCAGGATGCCGAGGCCAACGTTGGAGGTGCCGTCGCCGACGCCGAACACCCAGCCGTAGCCGGGCAGCAGCTTTCCGTCGCGCCCCGGAAGCTCCAGCCAGCCTTCCATCCAGTCGTCGTTGTGCCGCGGGCTGGTGAAGTAGGTTCGGACGGCGACGCCGAGCGGCCGGTCATCGCGCTTCCGGATGCCCAGGGACACGGCGGTGCGGCTGGAGTTGCCGTCCGCGGCGAGGACGACGTCGGCGCTGAAGTCACGGGTTTCGCCGGTCTTGCGCCCGGCATCGTCCAGCAGCGCGGCCCGGACCCCGGTGACGCGGCCGTCGTCGGAGCGCAGCGCCTCGGTGACACTGTGCCGTTCCAGCACAACGGCGCCCGCGGACTGGGCGTGCCGGGCCAGTTCCTCATCGAAGCCTAGGCGGGTCCGGATCAGCCCGTACTGCGGGAAATCGGAGACCTCGGGCCAGGGAAGTTCGATGCTGCGCCCGCCGGCAAGCAGGCGCAGGCCCTTGTTGCGGCGCCAGCCCTCCGCTTCGGGGTGCGGCAGGCCAAGCTTCTGGATCTCGCGGACGGCCCGGGGGGTGAGCCCGTCGCCGCAGACCTTTTCGCGGGGGAAACTGGTCTTCTCCAGGACCGTGACGTCGATGCCGGATTGGGCCAGGTAGTAGGCGGCGGTGGACCCGGCCGGACCGGCTCCGACGATCAGTACTCTCACGGCAGCGGCGAACTAAAGCGCGGGCCGGGTGTTGCGGCGCAGCTTCGCCACGGGTCCGGTGTGGTTTGCCAGTGCTGCGGCGCCCGCGCCGGGACCTGTTTCAGGGCCGGGCTTAACGGCCCGGTGCACGGCGACGATGCCGCCGCTGAGGTTGCGGTAGGTGACGTTGTCCCAGCCGGCCTCCTGCAGCCACGCGGCCAGGTGGTCCTGGTCCGGCCAGGCGCGGATGGACTCTGCGAGGTAGACGTAGGCATCCGGGTTGGAGGAAACCTTGACGGCGATCGCGGGAAGTGCGCGCATCAGGTATTCGGTGTACATGGTGCGCCACAGCGGGACAACAGGCTGGGAGAACTCGGCGATGACCAGCTTGCCGCCCGGTTTGGTGACGCGGAGCATCTCGGCCAAGGCCTTTTTCGGCTCGTTGACGTTACGCAGACCAAAGGAGATGGTGCTGGCATCAAAGGTGTTGTCCGCGAAGGGCAGGCGCGTGGCGTCACCGGCAATGAAATCGATGTCCGGGCGCCGGCGCTTGCCGACCCTCAGCATGCCGAGCGAGAAGTCGCAGGCGATCACGTCGATGCCGGAGTCGGCATACGGTTCGCTGGAGGTGCCCGTGCCGGCGGCGAGATCAAGCACCCGCTGGCCCGCCTTCACACCCATGGCCTCGACGACAATCTTGCGCCAACGCCGGGTCTGCCCCATCGACAGGACATCGTTAACGACGTCGTATTTGGGCGCGACGTCGTCAAACATTGTGGCTACTTCGTCCGGACGCTTATCCAAGGATGCTCGGTTCACTCTGACATTGTCTCAAATGTTCGGCACACCCACTAACCACGCTCTGAACAGGGCCCCCGGCGGAGGCGGGAGTAGTGTTGTCTCACTATGACGAGCACGTTCCGAACCTTGACAGTCCCCCTCGATGCAGCATCATTCCCCGGGGGCGTACCGTCGCTGATGGTCCGGGATGACCTGCTCTGCTGGACGCGGCGCGAAGCCGGACTCGTTGGTTTCGGCGAGGTGGCCCGGTTTACCGCCACGGGCCCGGAGCGATTCCTCGAGGCGGACATCTGGTGGCGCCACCTGGTCATCGAGGCCGAAATCGAGGACCGGGTGGAATGGCCCGGCACCGGTCCCGTCGCTTTCGGCTCCTTCGCTTTCTCCAAAACCTCCGCGCACGCCTCACGGCTGATTGTGCCCGAAATCATTGTGGGACTGCGCGACGGCAAGGCCTGGCTGACGCAGTTGACGTTCGACGACGCCGACCTCACCGAGGCCGGCGCACGCGCCGCGCTGGAGCGCTGGCTCGGTGCGCCCGTCGTCCCGCCGGCAACAGCTGCCGGAGCAGACGCCGCGCCGGTTGAGGCGACGCTGAGCACCGGATCGCTGAGCGAGGCCGAATGGATGACGGCCGTGGCGGCCGGTGTGGCGGAGATCCGCACCGGAGAGCTGGAGAAGCTTGTGCTGGCCCGCGACATTGTCGCCACCGTTCCTGCCGGTGTGAGTGCCGCCGAGATCCTGCGCCAACTCGCCGTCCGGTACCGCGAATGCTGGACCTACGGTGTCGACGGACTGGTGGGTGCCACCCCGGAGATGCTGATCCAGGTGGAGGGCCGCACCGCACAGGCCCGCGTCCTGGCCGGCACCCTGGACCGCCGCGACGCCGACGGCATGGCCGGCTCCCCGCTGGAGTTTGCCGAGCGCGTGCTGGCCGGATCAGAGAAGCAACGGCACGAACACAACATCGCGATCCAGTCGCTGACCACCCAGCTGGCGCCCTTCTCCGAGGCCATGAACGCGCACAGCGAACCGTTTATCCTGGAACTTCCGAACGTCTGGCACCTGGCCTCTGATGTGAAGGCGGAACTGGCCGAGGTGGAGGGCCATGTGCCCACCAGCCTGGCCCTGATCAATGCCCTGCACCCGACGGCGGCTGTGTGCGGCACCCCGACAACCGTGGCCGGCGCCCTGATCCGCAAACTTGAGCACCTGGACCGCGGTCCTTATGCCGGGCCGGTCGGCTGGCTCGATGCGGCCGGCAACGGCGAATGGGGCATCGCGCTGCGCGGCGCCGTCATTGAGTCCCCGGCGACGGTCCGGCTCTATGCCGGCTGTGGGATTGTAGAGGGCTCCGTTCCGGACATGGAGCTCGCCGAAACCTGGGCGAAGTTCCGTCCCATGCTGGAGTCGCTCGGCATCGGCAGCTAGACGCCGCGCGGCGACTCTGCACAGCGACCGGCGCGCAGCGACCGGGCGACGGCGGCGTTCCGGTCGGCAAAAATCCGGGATTACAGACAGATCTGGCGTTGGGAATCTTGCTTTTGGGTCTCGTTTAGTTATCCAATAGTGAAACTTAGTTTCCTGTGATGCACATCTCATGTTCGGCGTTACACTATAACCCGGCCTCTTTACGTACCCCTCCAGCAACAAAAAGGTAATCAAATGCAGATCTCCCGTTCACTCCTGAGCAACCCCGCACTGAAGGCCGCCACGGTCCTCGCGGTGAGCGCATTGGCCTTGACGGCCTGCACCAATGCCTCCGAGACCGGCACCACCGGCGGGCCGTCCGCGTCCGGCAGTGCCAAGGAAAGCTTCGACCCCACCACTGTCAAAAAGGACGACGCCCTGGCGGCCATGGTCCCTGAGGCGATCAAGTCCAAGGGCACACTGACCGTGGGCTCGGACACCACCTACGCCCCCGCGGAATTCCTCGGCAACGACGGCCAGACCGCGGTGGGTTACGACGTCGACATTGCCAAGGCTATCGGCGCCACCCTGGGCCTGAAGGTCCAGGTCCAGACGTCCGAATTCACCGGCATCCTCCCGGCCCTCGGCCCGAAGTACGACCTCGGCATCTCCTCCTTCACGATCAACCCGGAGCGACTCGGCGCTGTCAACATGGTCAGCTACTTCAACGCCGGTACCGCTTGGGCCGTGCAGAAGGGCAACCCGAAGAAAGTCTCGCTGGATGATCTTTGCGGCAAGTCCGTCGGCGTGCAGACCGGTACCGTCCAGGAAGATCCGGACCTGTCGGACCGTAACAAAAAGTGCGAAGCGGACGGCAAGCAGCCCATCAACGTCGTGACGCTGAAGAACCAGACGGACATCACCACACGGCTGGTCAACGGCAGCGTCGATGCGATGGCAGCCGATTCGCCGATCACTGGCTACGCCGCCACCCAGACCAACGGCCAGATCGAAAAGATCGGTGACGTCTATGACGCCGCGCCGCAGGGGATCGCAGTGGCCAAGTCGGACATGGCCCTGGCCGAGGTCATCCAGAAGACCGTCGCCCAGCTCATCGAGAACGGCTCGTACAAGAAGATCCTCGAAGGCTGGGGCAACGCCGAAGGCGCCATCACCAAGTCAGAGGTCAACCCGGCGGCCGGCTCGTGAGTCTTCCCGCAACCGGCCACACCCCAGGCGCGCAGCTGGGCAGTAGGCACGAAGATCTCGACGCCCCGGTAATACTGAACCATCCGGTGCCCGTTCGGCATCCGGGCCGCTGGATCAGCGCCATCATCATCCTCGCCGTCCTCGCCCTGTTCCTGCAGAGCCTGGTCACCAACAGCAACTTCCGCTGGGATATCGTAGGGACCTACATCCTGGATATCAAGGTAGTGCAGGGCATCGGCTGGACGCTGGTGCTCACAGTGGCCTCCATGGTCCTGGCGATCATCCTTGCCATCCTGCTGGCCTTTATGCGCCAGTCGGAGAACCCGGTCTTCCGCTGGTCCAGCTGGGCCTGGGTCTGGTTCTTCCGGGGCACTCCGGTCTACACCCAGCTGGTCTTCTGGGGCCTGATCTCCGTCCTGTACCCCAAGATCACCGCCGGCATCCCGTTCGGACCCGAGTGGTTCAGCGTGGACACCAGCACTGTCATCACTGTCACTGTCGCGGCCATCCTGGGCCTGGGCCTGAACGAGTCAGCCTACCTGGCGGAAATCTTCCGGGCCGGCCTCAAGTCAGTGGACCGCGGCCAGGCGGAAGCCGCCGAGGCCCTGGGCATGGGCAAGACCAAGATCATGTGGCGGATCATCCTGCCGCAGGCCATGCGGGTGATTGTGCCACCCACCGGCAATGAAACGATCGGCATGCTTAAGACGACCTCTCTCGTCCTGGCCGTGCCGTTCACCCTGGACCTGACATTTGCCACGAATACCCTGGCCAACCGGACCTATCTTCCGGTGCCGCTGCTGATTGTGGCGGCTATCTGGTACCTGGTGATCACCAGCCTGCTGATGGTTGGCCAGCACTTCATCGAGGCCTACTACGGCAAGGGCGTGGACAACCTTGCCCCGGCCGCCATCAACCCGGCGGCAGCAAAAGCCGCCGCAGCCGGTGCGCCAAGCGGCGCGGCCAAGCCGGCCTTGAAGAAGGACATTCCCGAGGAGGAGGCAAAATGACGACGGCCACCAAGGAACCGCTGGTGCGGATCGAAGGCCTCCATAAGTTCTACGGCCAGCACCACGTGCTGCGCGGCATTGACCTGGAGGTGAACCAAGGCGAGGTGTCAGTGGTCATCGGCCCGTCCGGTTCCGGCAAATCCACCATGCTGAGGTGCGTGAACCTGCTGGAGACCATCAGCGCGGGCCGTATCTCCGTGGGTGGGAACCTGATCGGCTACCGCGAAGTCAACGGCCGGCTCCACGACCTCAAAACCAAGCAGATCGCGGCCCAGCGCCGCGAGATCGGCATGGTGTTCCAGCGCTTCAACCTGTTCCCGCACAAAACCGCCCTCTACAACGTCATGGAGGCGCCGGTCCAGGTCAAGGGCCAGTCCCGGGATTCCGCGCGAAAGCGGGCGATGGAACTGCTGGATCGCGTGGGCCTTGCGGACCATTCGGGCCACTATCCGTCCCAGCTCTCGGGCGGCCAGCAGCAGCGGGTGGCAATCGCCCGGGCCCTGGCGATGGACCCCCAGCTGATGCTGTTCGATGAGCCCACGTCCGCGTTGGACCCCGAGCTCGTGGGCGACGTGCTGGAGGTCATGAAGGACCTTGCCAAGTCAGGCATAACAATGATCGTGGTGACTCACGAAATCGGCTTCGCCCGCGAAGTCGGCGACCGCTTGACGTTTATGGACGCCGGTGTTGTGGTGGAAACGGGAGACCCCCGCGAGATCCTCGCCAACCCGCAGCACCCGCGCACCAAGGAGTTCCTCAGCCGGGTCCTCTAGGCGGCCCGTCCGGGATTTCGCCCCACGTTGCGCAAAAGTCCCGTCGCTACCGGAATTCGGAAGCGACGGGACTTTTCCGCGTCGTAAGGCATCGCCGTTGCCGTCGCAGCGCGGGGCGTCCCGCCTGACGCATTTCAGTCCGGCCGCGACGGCCGCCCGCCTATTCCGCGGCGATCACTCCTACCACCGCGTCGCCCACTGCGGCCCTGATGCGTGTGTGCAGCTCCCGCAGTCCGCGACGGTCCGTGCGCACCTCGATGATGACCCGGCCCGCCCACGGCTCGGCCAGCGCCCGGGCGAGTTCCGCCGTCGTACTGACTGAACGGTGTGCAACTCCGTAAGCGGCCGCCAGTGCGGCGATGTCCACGCTGTGCGGAGTACCGAATAGGCGTTCGACGGCGGTGCCGTAGCGGCCCGCGGCTTCGACGGCGCCGTGTTCCAGCAGCCCGAAAATGGCCCCGCCGGCGTCGTTAAGGACCACGATCCGCAGCGCAGGCTCCTCTTCCCCTGCGCCGAGCAGCAACCCGCCGGCGTCGTGCAGGAACGTAACATCACCCAGCAGCACCGTGGTGGCCTGCATTCCGCCCACGGCAATGCCAGTGGCCGTGGCCACCGTGCCGTCGATTCCGGCGAGGCCGCGGTTGGCGTAGACCGTGGCACCGGGCTCGGGGGCAGGCGCGCCGGCGAGGTCGACGTCGCGGATGCCGTTGGAGGAGCCGAGCATAAGCTGTCCGCGCGAATGCTCCCAGACCAGCGCGCCGACGGCGGGACCGGTGGCAGCGGCGGATCCGGACAGGACCAGGTCGACGGCGTGTTGGGCGGCGGCCCCGGCCAGCAGCCAGGCATCCAGCCAGGCGGAGGAGCCCCGGCCGGCAAACTCGGCCAGGTCCGCCAGGGTCTCGAGTGGAAGTTCGGTTCGGCGGCCGGGCTCGTACCAGGCCACCGGAACCGGTTGGTACAGGGCAGAAGGGACGTCCGCGCGGGCCAGCAACTCGCTGACCGGCCGCGAGAGGGTCGGCCGGCCGAAGAGCACCACCCGCTCGATGGGCTGCCCGGAGTCCGGGCCAAAAGCCGCCAGCAGGAGCCGGTAGGGCCCCACCGCGTTTGGTCCGAACCGGGCATTGGAGGACGGCTCTGCCAGCAGCGGCAGGCCATGGGCGCGGGCAAAGGCTTCGGCCACCGGGCCGGCGTCGTGCCCGGCGAGCACCACTGTCCGCCGTTCGGGCAGGTTGTCAGCGACCGGGGGGAAATCGAGGGCCAGCGGGCCGCGGGGTGCCCGGTATACCCGGCGGCCGGACTCGGGCGGCAGGCTGTCGCCCGGAGCCGGAACCAAGGGGTCACGGAAGGCCAGGTTGAGCTGCACCGGTCCGGGCGGGGCGTCCGCAAAGGCTCCCGTGGCGGCGCTGAGGGCGGTCTCGACGGCGCGCCGCGGGTCGTCGCCGGCGGGCACGTCCGCGGCGAAGCGGACATGCTCGCCGAAGAGGTCCAGTTGCGCGGTGGTTTGGTTGGCGCCGGTCCCGCGGAGTTCCACGGGACGGTCGGCGGAAATCACCACCAGGGGGACGGCTGCGTGGTTTGCCTCCATCACGGCCGGCAGGAGATTGCCGACGGCGGTTCCGGACGTGGTGAGCACGGCCGCGGGTGCGCCGGTGGCGAGGGCCAGCCCGAGCGCCGTGAAGCCGGCGTCGCGCTCATCGATCCGGACCAGCAGCTCCACCCGCCCCGCCGCGTCTGCCTCGGCCAGGGCGTAGGCCATTGGTGCAGAGCGCGAGCCCGGCGCCACCACCACGTAGCGGACCCCTTCGAGCAGGAGTGCAGCGACAGCGATCCGGGCGGAATCCAGCGCCGTCAGTTCGTCCGGGTTCACATGTTCTCCGGCGTCTCGATGCCCAGCAAGTCCAGGCCCTCGGACAGGCGGCCCAGGACCACGGCGCACAGGGCCAGGCGGGACTCGCGCACCGAGTCCTCGGATTTTAGCACCGGGCACTGGTCGTAGAAGGTGGTGAAGAGCTGCGCGAGCTCGAACAGATAGGTGCACAGCCGGTGCGGTTCCAGTACCTCACGAACCTTGTGCAGCGCGGCACTGTATTCGAGTAGGTGCAGGGCAAGTGCTCGTTCGGCGGGCTCGACGACGGCGATCGGGGTGGCCGTCGTTCCGCCGTCGCCGTCGGTATCGGTGCCGGTGCCGGTGTTGGTGACGGCGTACTGCTCGAGGACGCCGGCCTTGCGCAGGATCGAACGGATCCTGGCGGCGGCGTACTGCACGTAAGGGCCGGTGTTGCCGCTGAGGGCCAGCATCCGGTCGAAGTCAAAGACGTACTCGGTGTCGTGGCCCACGGAGAGGTCCGCGTACTTGACCGCGCCGATACCCACCTGACGGGCGGTCAGGGCGCGTTCGGACTCGGTGAGCTCCGGCCGGCTGGCGTCGATGACGGCGCGGGCGCGGTCTACCGCTTCCGCCAGCAAGGCCATTAGTTTGACCGGGGCGCCGGAGCGGGACTTCAGGATCTTCCCGTCCTCCCCCAGCACGTTGCCGATTTGGACGTGCACGGCCTCAACCGTGTCGGGCAGCCAGCCGGCGTCGCGGGCAGTGGCCATGACCATACGCAGGTGCATGTTCTGCGGCGCACCCACGACGTACAGGACGCGGTCTGCCGCAAGCTCGCGGACCCGGTAGCGGATCGTGGCAAGGTCCGTTGTGCCGTAACCGTAGCCGCCGTCGGACTTCCGGATGATAAGCGGCATGGGCTCCCCGTCACGGCCGGTGAAGCCCGCCGGGAAGGTGCACAGCGCGCCGTCGCTGATCCGGGCAAGGCCGCGGTCCTCAAGTTCCCGGCACAACTGTGCCAAGTGCGCATCGTAGGAGCTTTCGCCCGCGATGTGGTCGTCCGTGAGGCTGATGCCCAGCACCGAGTAGATGGCGTTGAAGTAGCGCTTGGACTGGGCCACGAGGCGCTGCCAGACGGCGAAGGTTTCCTCGTCGCCGCCCTGGAGTGCCACCACCCGGAGCCGCGCGCGGGTCGCGAAGCCGCCCTCCTCGGCGGCGGAGGCATCGAACTTGGCGCGGGCGGCCTGGTAGAAGGCGCTGGGGTCATCGACCAGCAGCGCGGCCGCCGGGGAGTCCTCGCCGATCTCCAGCCAGTGTTCGATCAGCATCCCGAACGGCGTGCCCCAGTCGCCAATGTGGTTCTGCCGGATGACGGTGTCCCCCAGCGCTTCGAAGACCTTCACCAGGCTGTCCCCCACCACAGTGGTCCGCAGGTGGCCGACGTGCATTTCCTTGGCGACGTTCGGGGAAGAATAGTCGACGACGACGCGCCGGGCCGCCGCGGCCGGCACGTCCGGGGTGCCGGCAGACTCGGCGTTTAGCAGCTCTTCGATCCAGGTGCCGTCGAAGGTGAGGTTGATAAAGCCGGGTCCGGAGATCTCGGTCGCCGTGCAGATCCCGTCCAGGTCCAGTGCGTCGACGATCTTCGCAGCGGCCTCGCGCGGCGGCATGCCGACCCTCTTGGCCAGCGCCATGGCCGCGTTGATCTGGATGTCCGCGAATTGTGAGGGCCTGACCACCGGATCCGTGCCGCGGTACTCTTCGCCGAACGCGCTGGCAATTGCTGCCTGGACTCTGGGGACAACCATTTCGGCCGGATTATTCACACTGTTCAAATTATCAGTTCCGCCACACCCCCGACGCTCCCTCAGCTCCTGCGCCCAAACAGCAAACGCTCCCTCACGTCCGGCGCCCAAACAGCAAACGCTCCCTCACGTCCGGCCGCCCGAAGGCGCAACGTGAGGGAGCGTCGACTCAATGCCCGCGAAAGGTGCGGGAGCGTCCGCCCGAAACCCGCCTAACCTGCGGGAGCGTCGGGAGGGGATGGGGCGGTCAGTCGTGGGTACGGAAGACCTGGACCACGGAGGGGCGCGGGGCGCGCACCTGGCCAGGCTTGGGCGATGTACCGGCAGCAACATAGTCCGGGAAGAACGAGTTCTGCGCCTCGAACGAGCCGTCCTCGCCCGGGTGCTGTACGGCGACGAACACGGTGCGCTCTTCATCGTGGACGATGGGGCCGCAGGTCTCGGCGTCCCGCGGCACAGCCAGGAACTGCTCCACCCGACCGCGTTCGGCGCCGTCGAGGGTGACCTTGAACAGCCCGTCGGCCTGGCCCGTGGTGGACGGCGCGCCGTCGGTGGAGATCCACAGGTTGCCGACGGAGTCGAACGCCAGGTTATCCGGGCAGGAAATCGGCGAGACCTGGTCCGCCGGGAAGCCGCTGAAGTAGGCGGACTTATTCTGGGCCGGATCGCCGCAGACCAACAGCAGGTTCCAGTCAAAGCCCGTGGAGGTCTGGTCGCCGCGTTCGGTGATTTCCACGATGTGGCCGTCGCGGTTGAGGTTGCGCGGGTTGGGTTCGGTGGCGCCTTCCTTGCCGGCCTTGCCGCGGTCCGTGTTGTTCGTGCAGGCCACGTAGACCTTGCCGGTGTGCAGGCTCGGCTGGACGTCCTCGCAGCGGTCCATTTTGGTAGGTCCGACCTTGTCAGCCGCCAGGCGGGTGTAGACCAGGACTTCCTCGACGCTCATGCCCGCGACCATCGATTTGCCGCCGACCACCAGCGGCAGCCACTGGCCGGATCCATCGAAGGCGCCGTCCGTGGGGAGCTTGCCCGAGCCGTCGATCTCCCCGGCCGGGGAGTCGCCAGTGAACTTGGCAACGTAGAGGTCCCCGGCGGAGAGCAGGGTCATGTTGTGCTTGCGGTTGCCTTCAACGTACTTCTGCGCAGAAACGAACTTGTAGAGGTAGTCGAAACGTTCATCGTCTCCCATGTAGGCCACTACATGGCCGGACTTGGCCACAATGACGTTGGCCCCTTCGTGCTTGAAGCGGCCCAGGGCGGAGTGCTTCTTCGGCGTCGACGTGGGATCAAGGGGGTCGACTTCGACGATCCAGCCGAAGCGGTTGGTCTCGTTTTCGAAGCCGGGGGTGCGGGCGTCGAAGCGGGGATCGTCGAGTTCCCACTGGCGGGCGGTGGGCTTGCTGGTCAACCCGTAGCGCTTGTCCGAGTCCGAGGTGCCGGCAGAGACGAAGTAGCCGTTGAAGTTCTCCTCACCGGAGAGGATGGTGCCCCACGGCGTGGTGCCGCCGGAGCAGTTCCCCAGCGTGCCCAGGATGGAACGGCCGGCGGGATCGGCCACGGTGCGGACCAACGGGGAACCGGCGACGGGTCCGGTGAGTTCGTAGGCGGTGTCGGAGAGGTAGCGCCGGTTGAGCTTGGCGCCCTTGACGTAGCTCCACGGCTTGTTCTTGTTTTTGCGTTCCAGCTCGACGACGGTCAGACCGTGGGCGGCGCGGCCGATGGCGCGCCCCTCAGCCGCGGGCAGGGACGCCGGGAACATGATCGACTCGTTGGTGTATTCGTGGTTTGTGAAGAGCACTGCGCGGCGGTCCTTGGAACCCTCCAGCGGCAGGATGTCGGTGTAGTCGTTGTTGTAGCCGAACTGGCGGGCCTGGGCGGCCGCGGTCTGGCCATTCAGATCAAACGCCGGAGCATCGTTGAACAACGGGTCACCCCAGCGGATGATCGGCTGCCAGCCGAAGCCTTCCGGCACGGTGAAGGCGTCGACGGCGGCATCAACGGGGGCGATCGCGGTGAACTTCAGCTTGGACTTCCCGAAGCCGTCCTTCGCGGCGGCGGCCAGTCCGGGGCCGCCGTCGGCCACTGCGGACTCCGGTGAGCCGAGGGCCCCGCCGAAGGCGATCGCCAAGGCGCCGGCGGCACCGAAGCCCAGTGCGGCGCGGCGGGACATGGTGGCGGAGGCAATGTCGCGGAAGTAGCTGTTCGAGCTGGTGTTGCACACTTCACCCGAACAGGCGTTGTCGCATTTCAGCGCGCAGGTGACGGCGCTGCGTTTGCCTTTGGTGTGGCCGAGCATCGGGAGTAGGGAAAACGTGCGTCCGGAGGAAACAGACATGGGGGCGACCTTCCGAGGGGGTGGCTGTGATCCCGTCCACCCTTCCAGCCCAACACGACCTCAAGGCGTCTGCTAGGTGACGTTCCGGTGAACCTGCGGCCGGCCCCGGTCCGAAAGGAGCGTGTGGACCCGGCGCAGGCGGTCCAGCCACCAGTCGCGGCGCTCCGGCGCGGCGGCGTACTCCGCCAGCAGGTCCGGGTCGGCGGTGACCTCGCGGAGGGTGATGGCGCCGTCGTCGGGGATCAGCGGATCCCGGGTGACGTCGGCGGCCAGCAGGGTCACGGTTCCCAGCCCGCAGGCGTATGGAAGCTCCGGAAGCGCGGCGGCAAGCGCCAGCCCGGCGCGGATTCCCACCGAGGTGTCCAGCGCCGAGCTGACGACGGCGGGCAGCCCGGCCTGCGCCACGATCTCCAGCGCACGCCGTACTCCCCCCAGCGGCGCCACCTTCACGACGATCAGGTCCGCGGCACCGGCACGGGCCACCTTGAGCGGGTCCTCTTCCTTGCGCACGCTTTCGTCCGCGGCGATCAGCACCGGAAGTCCGCTGGCGCGCAGGCGCCGGCGGACCTCGGCGAGGCCGGCGATATCCGGCACGGGCTGTTCGGCGTATTCCAGTCCGACGGCGGACAGCCGCGTCAAGGCCGCCACGGCAGCAGGTACGTCCCAACCGCCGTTAGCGTCGACCCGGATGGCCGCACCCGGGAGCGCCTCGCGGACGGCGTCCACCCGGGCAGCATCGTCCGCCAGGGTCTGCCCTGGTTCGGCGACCTTAATTTTGACGGCGTCCACCCGGCCAAAGCGGGCCAGAATGTCCGGTACCCGGTCCGCTGCGATGGCGGGGACCGTGGCATTGACGGGGATGCTGGTCCGCAGCGGCGCCGGGAAACCCTCCCACCCGGCTTCGATGGCGGCGAGGAGCCAGCGGGAGGCCTCCAAGTCGCCGTATTCGGGGAAGGGGCAGAATTCGGCCCAGCCCAGCGGGCCATCCAGCAGCAGGGCCTCGCGCTGGAGGATGCCGCGGAACTTCACCCGCATGGGCAGGCTCACCACATGGGCGCCGGCGAGGAGCTCGTCCAGTTGCGGGAGCCGCACCGTCTCAGCAGGGCCGTGGCCTCCGGGAACGTGCAGCGGCGGTACTGATGGGGTGGGCATGAATTTACT
Organism: Arthrobacter sp. UYCu512; assembly: GCF_040547075.1. Taxonomy (NCBI): domain Bacteria; kingdom Bacillati; phylum Actinomycetota; class Actinomycetes; order Micrococcales; family Micrococcaceae; genus Arthrobacter; species Arthrobacter sp. UYCu512. Next base: position 56,456 of record NZ_JBEPPA010000012.1, on the reverse strand, counting down.
GTACCGGGGGTCCCGCGCGGGTCCACGCCGGTGGTCCCAGATACTTCGCAGGGATTTATGGGATTCTGATAGTCATGAGTTTTCGGCAGGAACGCACAAGCATGGATCCGGCTTCGGGGTACCCGCGGCCGCGCTCTGCCGCACCTCGGCACGTTCCTGAAGGGACGCCGGGCCGGGCAACGGGGTTCCTGTTCCTGCTGGCCGTCCTCGGCAGCATGGCGGCCCTCGCCGCAACGTACTATTTCTTTGTCCGGACCACCACGGGCCAGTTCATCGACGAGTCTGCCCTGGTGGAGGCCGGGGATATCCACGGCGCGGCAGGCAAGGCCGCCACCAGGTTCCTGGACTGGCTGCCGGCACTGTCCTTGCTGATCGCCACGGTGGTGGTCCTCGTTGTCACCGTGCTGAAGCGGCGCTGGGCAGCCGCTGGGATCGCCGTGGCAGCCTGTGTTGGCGCCAACGTGGCTACCCAGGTCCTGAAAAGCATCGTTCCGGTCCGGCCCTTCCGCGGGATCGAAACCCTGGAACTGAATTCCCTGCCTTCCGGGCACACCACCCTGGCGGCATCCGCTGCGGCCGCCGTGTTCCTGATGGTATCGCCGCGCTGGCGGCCGCTGGCTGGTTTCCTCGGCGGCAGCTTCGCCGTCGCCACGGGGGTGTCCACCCTGATCAACCAGTGGCACCGTCCCGCTGACGTGGTGGCGGCCTTCCTGGTCGTGGCGGTGTTTATGCTCCCCGCAGGCTGGCTGATTATCCGCAACGGGCCGCGCTGGAACGTCTGGGACGGCTACGGGATATTCTGGGCCTCCTCGCGGCTGTGGCTGGCGCTGCCGGCGCTGGCCGGGCTCGCCGCGGCGGCGGTGGCCAGCTACTCGTTGCTGAGGATTGCGCCTGGCCCGGGCCAGGAAAGCAGCACCACAAACTATTTCTGGGCCGGCACGTCACTGATTGTCATTTCCGGCTACTTGGCCACGGTCGCCGGGGTGTGGCTGTTTGGGCACGCTGCACGACGGCGGAGCGCACCGTTGCGCTGAGGCCCCGCGACATGTGCACCCCAACTAGCTCGCAGCAAAGGTCGTTTTGAGCGCTGAAAACGACGTTTACTGCGAGCTAGTTGGGCTCCGGCGCCGCGGTGCCAGTAGCTTCAGTAGTTGCGCCGGTGCTTGAGCCGGGGGATGGTAACGGCGAAGACCGCAGCTGCCGCGAAGCCGAGCACTCCGGTGGCGGCTACCCCGGCCCCGAGCGAGGCCAGCGCGGTAACGCCTGAGAGCAGCACCGGGCCGCCGGTGGCGCCGGCGTCGGCCATAAACCGCCAGATGCCCAGGAACTGTCCGCGGCCGTTGTCCGGTGAGAAGTCCGCCCCCAGCGTCATGTTCAGGCCCGAACTGATCCCGTTGCCAAAACCGATCAGCAGAGCCGCGAGCAGCAGCCCCACAAAGCCGGAGCTAAGCGGGATCAGCAGCATGGCCGCGCCCATGATGAGGGTAGAGGGAACAGCCACCCACTGCCGTCCCTTGCGGTCCATGAGTTTGCCCGCCGGGTAGAAGACCAGCATGTCGATGGCACCGGAGAGCCCGTAGATCAGCGACGCCTGGGTCGCGTCCATCCCGAGGTGCTCGGCCCAGAGCGGGACCACCACCTGCCGGGACGCCCGCAGCGCACTGAGCAGCAGCACGCCCATGCCGACGGTCAGGAAAACCCCGGCGTGGGAGACGGCCACACTGCGCAGCGTCGCCTGCCGGACGGGGACACCGTCCACCGCCGGCGTGGCCACAAGGTCCGGGATGGTCACCGACAGGGCCGCGGCCGCGGCCATCGCCACAACTCCGACCCAGTAGGCGCCGGTGATGCCGGCGAACTGCATCACTGCAGCGCCGATGAAGGGTCCGATAAAGATGCCAACCCGGTTGACGCCGCCGAGCGTGGATAGGGCACGCGCCCTGAGCAGCACCGGTACCGCCTCGGTCAGGTACTTCTGCCGGGCCAGTGCGAAGACGCTCGCCGCCATACCAACGACGAGCATCGCACCAGCGAGCAACCAGAGCCCCCCGGGCATCCCGGGAGCCAGTGCCGCGGCGGCAAGGGCGACGGCGGCCGCGGCCGCGGCGCCGACAATGGCCCAGCGTTCGCCGAACTTCAGGGTGATGAACGAGGCGGGGAGGTTGAAGAGCCAAGAGCCGAGGCCGATCAAGGTGACCACCAAGGCGGCGACGGCCACCGAAGCACCGAGGTCGCGGGCCGACAGCGCCACAACGGGCAGGATCGCTCCCTCGCCGATGCTGAACAGCAGGGCCGGGCCGAAGGCCGGGACGGCGATGCTGCGGAGACTGAAGGGGGCGGTATGCGTGGTCATCCCCTTCATCCTAGGACTGGCTGCGGTCCTGGCAGCTCAGGCCTCGAAGTGGGTTCGGACTTCCCCGCCGGTGAGGTTCCGGAGCACCCCGGCCGCGATGTCGCGGAGCTTCTGGTTCCGGTTGCTGGAAACCTTGGTCAGGATGCCCATCGCTTCCTCCTGGGAACAGCGGTTCTGGGCCATCACGACGCCGCAGGCGAGATCGATGGAGGTGCGGTGCTCCATGGCGGCTTTGAGGTCCTCGGCCCGGGACTGCGCCGTGCCGATCCGGACAGCCAAGCGGAGGGAGCGGCCGGCGAGGTCGGCGAAGCCGGACGCTTCGGCAATAATTTCCGCCGTGAAAAGCCCGGTACTTGAGCCGAAGAAGTTCAGGGCGGCAGCCGCATCCTCGCCGATTTCCAGGGGCACCCCCAGGACACTGCGGCAGCCTTGCGCCGCGAGCTCCAGCTGGTAGCCGGGCCACCGCGGATCGGTGGCGACGTCGGCCAGCAGAGTCACGGAGCGTGTCCGCAGGGCTTCGATACACGGGCCATCGCCCATGCTTTGTTCGATCCGGTCCAGGACCACCGCCCGGGGGCTGCTCCCCGCCACCGTCATGGTCTTCTTGCGGCGCTGCAGTGTCACGCCGCATTCGATCCCGGCGCCTGCGGCGTGGCTGAGTGTGGCCGCCGAGAATTCCGCGAGGCGGCCGAGGAAATCCTCGACGTTCTCCGTTCCCATCAGAAGGTCCTGCAGCTGCAGGGCGGCTTCGTCCCCGACGTTGTTAGTCATGCCTCAATCTAAGCCGGTCCCCGGGGCGAAACAACTTAGCTGGCCCCGCCGTCCAAAGCCTAGAGGTAGCCGTCCACGATTGCCGCAGCGATTTCACGGTAAGCGCGCCGGGTTTCCGGGCGGAGCACATCGAGGGTGACAAGGTCGCCGTCGGCCACGCCGCGATCATGCGGCACGGCGATCAGCTGGCGGCAAATGCCGGACAGGTGGTCCTCGATCGCGTCCTTGTCTACCCGGGAGGAGACCTCGTCCTTGTCCGTGATGACCACGATGGCGTTGCGGGCCAGTTCTTCGTAGCCGTGGTCGGCGAGCCAGTGCAGGGTGCTGCGCGCGCGCTTGGCGCCGCTGACGGCGTAGCCTGCCGCGATGATCAGGTTGTCCGCCGACTGCAGGATGCCGCTCATGGCGTTGTGCGTGACGCCGGTTCCGCAGTCGGTCAGGGCCACCGAGTAGTACCCGGAGATGAGTTTGCGGATCTGCAGGTATTCCTCGGCGGTCAGGGAGTCGGAAACCTCGGGGTCCTGTTCACCGGCAATCAGGTGCAACCGGCCCGCATGATGCATGTACCGGGCCAGGGCCGTGAGGGAATCAATTGATTCGATGTTCTTCAGCAGGTCTGTGATGGTTCGCGGGCTCTGCTGCTGATAGATGCCCTCGCCGAGGGCGCGCTCCACGAGGTCCCCGGAGTCAGGGTTGGCGTCGATGGCACACGGCGGGTCGCCGCGGAACTCAGCCAGGGTCAGCCCGACGCCCACGGTCGTGGAGGTCTTGCCGATGCCGCCCTTCAGGCTCAGGACGGCCGTGTTGTAACTGCCCTGGAGCTGCCGGGAGATGCGCCTCGCCAGCTCGTCTTCTTCGCGCTGGCGTGCGCTCGGACCCAGGTTCACGCCGCCGCCGGTCAGGGCGTAGAGGGCACCGCGGAGTCCGCCGACCGGGCGTGGCTTCTGCTCGCGGACAAAGAGCCCCGGGGAACTAATGAAATCGGGGGCGGGCGCGCTCAGGGCGGCAGCCCGGCTGGCAGAGCGAGTGGCCCGGCTGGGGAGGGCCGGCACGGCAGGGGCACCTTCCGGCGCCGCCGGAAACGCCGACCGGCGCGACGCGGGGAAGGAGCGCGGCTCGGACGCCGGGTCTTCCAACGCCTCGCCGTCCGGATCTGCCGGCGGGTTGGCATCGGAGGCGGCCGACGCCGGCGGGACTGCTGGCGGCTCGGGCGCGGAGGGGACCTCCCGGATGACGGGAACGGCAACCGTGGCGGCTTGTCGTTCGTCGGCCGCTTCCGCGGCCTCAGCCCAGGAATTACGGCGCAGCGGACGGGCCGCTTCGCTCTCGACGGGGTCAGAGGTGGTGATTGGCATGGTTCCTGTCCGGGCGTCGGAGTCCCCGCCGCGGCGGCGGTCACGCCGGCGACGAAGTTCGGGTTGTTCTACCTGCGCGCCGGCCTTGGCTGTGTTGTTGTCCACCGGATCGGGCATATTGGTCCCCCCTGGGACTCACAGCGCAGACCGCTGCGGTGCTCGTTTGAATTGGTTCAACCCCAATTCTAGGCGCTGTCCCGGGTGCCCCTGCCAATAGCGGTCCCGGGCAGCAGGCTCAGCGGCGCGCCCGGGTCTCCTGCAGGCGCCTGATGAACCAGCGGGACTGCACCGGCCCGTAGGGCAGGATGGGGATGGCCTTGGTGGCGTCGTCCGGCGTCTCCCGGGTCGCCTGGGTGGCCTGCCGCACCGCCGTGGTCATGGTGTTGGCCATGGTCTTGACGAACTGGTCGCTGCACGGCTCGCCGTGGCCAGGGATCAGGAACTCATAGCGGTGGCGCAGCGCCGAGAGATGGCGGAGGGCGTCGGCCCATTCCTCCGGGTAGGAATCCTCAAAAGAAGGCTGCGAGCCGTGCTCCACAAGGTCACCGGCGTAAAGTGTGGTGGCCGTTCCCACCAGCAGGTCGCCGTCCGTATGACCGCACCCGAGGTAGAAGAACGTAACGCTTTGGCCGCCGAGGTCCAGCAGGACCGGCTGATCCTTAACGATGGCGTTGGGAACGACGATTTCGGTGTTGCCGCCCTCGCCGGCAGCCATTTCCGGCTCGCCGGCAATAACCGCGCGGCGCTGGCTGCCGCCGTTCTCGGCGATTTCCGCAGCACAGTTCTCATGCGCCCAGAACTCTGTCGCGCCAGCTTCGGCGAACACGGCGTTGCCGAAGAAGTGGTCGTGATGGGCGTGCGTGTTGACAACAACAAGCGGCAACTGTGTCTTTTCCCGCACGGCGTCAAGGATCTCGCGTCCCTGCCGGGGTCCGCTGCCGGTGTCGATCACCAGGGCTCGTTCGGAGCCGACCACCAGGCCTGTGTTGAGCAGGGAACCTTGGGTGGTCAGGACGTAGTTGTCCGGGCCAGCCTCGAGCCATCGTGACATTAAATCTCCGTATTCCGCGGTGTTCCGGCGTCGTTGGTGCGATGTTCTGCCCCCGATTCTACCCACGGAGCCTGAACGGGGGCCGGGAATGAAGGCCTTGTCCCGCAGCTGGGCAGGCGGATGCCCGGGAAACGTACCCGCTCCCGGGTGTTCGCCTGCCCCGCTGCGGGCAGTGCCTAGGCTGGCAGGATGCCCGAGCGGCTCAGGAGCGCCCGGGTTTTCGGATGTTGCGGGTCAGTGAAAATACGGGCCGGCGGCCCCTCCTCCACGATGACGCCCTGGTCCATCACGACAATTCGGTCCGCAATGTCCCGGGCGAATTGCATCTCGTGGGTCACGATCACCATGGTGGTTCCCTGCTGGGCGATCTTCTTGATGACAGCGAGGACCTCACCCACCAGCTCGGGATCCAGCGCCGAGGTCGGCTCATCGAAGAGCATCACGGCGGGATCCATGGCGAGGGCACGGGCAATCGCAACCCGCTGCTTCTGGCCGCCTGAAAGCTTGCTGGGATAGTTGTCCATCTTCTCGCCCAGACCCACCATTTCCAGGTTGGGGACAGCGATCGCCCGGGCCTCGACCGCTGAGAGCTTCTTGACGTCCCGGAGGGGCGCCATGACATTTCCCAAGGCCGTCTTGTTCAGGAACAGGTTGAAATGCTGGAATACGAAGCCAATGTCGGTCCGTTTTTGGGCCGTGATGGATGCTTTTTCGGCGACCAGTTCCCCGTTGCGTTCGTCGTAGCCGATCAGGTGTCCGTTGACGTAGATACGGCCGGCATCAATCGTCTCGAGCTTATTCATGCAGCGCAGCAAGGTACTTTTGCCGGATCCACTTGACCCCAGGATGGCGATCGTCTCGCCGCGGTGAACCACGAGATCCACGCCCTTGAGCACTTCGACCCTTTTCTGCACGTGGGGCTTGCCCCTGAGCCGCTGCCACAGGTTCGGCTTGGTCTCCGAGACGAAGGTCTTGTGGACGTCCCGGACATCAATAATGGTCTCGTCAGCCATTGGCCCGTGCCTTTCGTTCAAGCACTACCACAACGCGCGAGAGTGGAAGGCTGATAATCAGATAAAGTATGGCCGCGGCGGTGTAGATGGCCGTGGTCTGGAAGGTCTGGCTGTTGAGGATGTTGGCCGTCTTCAGGATCTCGGTCACTGCAATCACCGAGGTCAGTGCCGTGTCCTTGATCATGGCGATGAAGTAGTTGCCGATCGGCCCCATGGAGACCACGAAAGACTGGGGAATAACCACCTTCCACAGCGTTTTGCTGGGGGTGTACCCAAGGGACAGCGCAGCCTCGGTCTGGCCGTGCTCCACGGACAGGATCGCGGACCGGAAAACCTCGGACAGGTAGGCAGCGTAGTTCAGCCCAAGTCCGAGGATGCCGGCCGGCACGGGCTCAATGCTGACGCCGATGCTGGGGAGCACAAAGAAGATGTAGACCAGCTGGACCAGCAGCGGAGTGCCGCGGATGACCTCGAGGTAGACGGTGGCGATAGCGCGAAGGATCTTGAGCGAGGAAATGCGTGCCAGGGCCACCAGCAGGCCGAGCACGAGGGCCAGGACCATGGCGCCGAGGGCCAGTTGAATGACAACGGGAACCGCCTGAAGGAGGGCTGGGAACACGGCGAAGGTGTTGTTAATAAAGTCCACTTGGAATCCCTAAATGAGGGTCGGCCAGGGGCGGCGGGCAGTGTTGGGGATGCCGCCGCCCCTGCGTGATTCTGAAAGTTATTTGCTCATGTTCGAGTCGTCCAGGCCGTACTTCTTGAGGATCTCAAGGTACTTGGGGGTCTTCTTGAGATCTGCCAGTCCGGAATTCAGGTCCGCCAGCAACTGGGTATCATCCTTGCGGACGCCGGCGCCGATGATGCCCGGGTAGAACGGCTTGTACGGGGAGACGAGCTTCAGCTTCGGGTTCGGCTTCTGGACCAGGCTGTAGCCGATCACTGCACTGTCGGTGAAAACAGCATCAACCTGCTTGTTCTCCACGGCGGCGAGCAGGGCTGCCTGCGAGTCGAAAAGCTTAACCTGGCTGCCACCGAGGCTGTCCACCAGGTCCTTGAATACGGTGCCGGTCTGGGCGCCGAGGACCTTTCCCTTTACATCGTCGCGTGAGGTCAGGGTTGAATCGGAGGGGACCACCATGGCTTCACCCTCGGTGTACCAGGGATCGGTGAAGTTGATTTGTTTCTTGCGGTCATCGGTGATGTACATGGCGTCGACGATCACGTCCGCCTTCTTGGCATTAAGCGCCGCGATCAGCGTAGCGAACTCGGAGGTGAAGACCTTGACCTTCCAGCCTTTGGCTTCGGCGATGGCATTGATCATGTCCCCATCGATGCCTTTGAGCTCTCCGCTGGCCTGGTCGGTAAAAGAGAATGGCGCATCGTTGGACGTCGCGATGGTGATGGTCTTTTGGTCGGTGCCACCCCCGCTGCTTGCGCCGCCTGTTGAGCCGCAGGCGGTCATGGCCAGGGCGACTGCAACACCCATCGGCACGAGGGCGGCGAATCGGGTGCGGAGCGTTTTTGTCTTAGTCATAACGGGCCTTTGTTAGAGATTGTTGTCTATCGGATGAAGCGGTCGAGGCGGAGTGTGGCGGTGGCCTTGTGGGCTGCCATGCCTTCGGCGTCCGAAATCGTTGTGACGTAGTTGGCCAGACGCGGGGTTGCGTCTTTTTCGACCCGCTGGAAAGTGAGCGGTTTGAGGAAGCGTGCCACGGAGAGCCCGGCTGATGACCGGGCACCGCCGCCGGTGGGAAGTACGTGGTTTGTGCCGGACGAGCCCTTGTCCGAGTAGGCCACGGTGGACCACGGCCCCAGGAAGATGGAGCCGTAGTTGCGCAGGTTCCCGTGATAGTACGCGTCGTCGGCGGTCTGGATTTCCAGGTGCTCCGGCGCCAGGAGGTCCATAATCTCCACTGCCGTTGCCCGGTCTTCAGCCACGTAGACGGTGCCGTAGTCCCGCCAGGCCGGCCCGGCGATGTCGCGGGTGGCCAGCGTCCGCAGTTGTTTGTCGATCTGCCGGATTACCTCTTCGCCCAGCTCGCGTGAGGTGGTGACCAGGGACGCCGGTGACTGCGGGCCATGTTCGGCCTGGCCGAGGAGATCGGCGGCAACCAGCTCTGCGTCGGCGGTTTCGTCGGCGATCACGGCGACTTCCGACGGGCCCGCCAGCAGGTCAATACCGACTCGACCGAAGAGTTGCCGCTTGGCCTCGGTGACGTAGGCATTGCCGGCACCGACAAGTATGTCCGCTGGCTGTTCGTCCAGGAGCCCGAAGGCCATGGCGGCCATGGCTTGCACACCCCCGAGGGCGAAGGCCCGGTCCACGCCGGCCAGATAGGCGGCATAGAGGACGGCGGGGTTCCCGCCGTCGGGTCCGGCAGGCGGGGTGCAGGCCACGACGTTGCGAACGCCGGCCGCCTTGGCGACCCCAACCGTCATAAAGGCACTGGCCAGAATGGGGAACCTTCCCGCGGGGAGATACGCTCCAACGCGCCCCACGGGGACGTACTTCTGGCCGACGAAAACGCCGGGGAGCAGCTCGGTTTCAAAATCACTGAGGTGTTCGCGCTGCTCCACCGCAAATAGCCGGGTCCGCTCTGCGCTGGCCACCAGGGCCTCCCGCAGGTCCGGGGAGAGCCCGTCGCCGGTTTTGGCCAGAGCGGCCTGGCTAAGTTCAAGGTTGGAGCCCTGCCATCCGTCGAGTTGACGAGCGTACTTAAGGACGGCGTCCATTCCGTTGGCCTCAATGTCAGCGAGCATGGCGGACACCGTCTCCACGACGTCGGGAAGCCGCTGGGCGGGAACGCCGCCAATGGCCGGGCTCTTCAGGACCAGGAAACTGCCCTGAATGTGTGCCGCATCACGGCTGGAAATCTGCATAGGTCCAAGCTACTCAGTCCGTTCCTATCGCACAACGGGACGCTAACGGGTGCCCGCAATAGGGTGACCCGATGGCTGGCGGCTTGTGTTTCACGCAGGTAACAGACCCGTGGTGGTATCTCCCGGCGCCACAAAACCCCTGGATTCCGCTCGCTGACTAGAGTGGGCCCATGACCCTTGCGCAACTACGGGCCTTTCTCGCCGCCTATGAGCTCGGTTCTTTCACCGCCGCGGCACGAAAGCTGGAAACAAGCCAGGCTTCCGTCTCCGAGCTCATCAGCAGGCTGGAACACGAGCTTGAGCACAGCCTCTTCATTCGGGGCGGGCGGCGCCTTCTTCCCACGACGGCTGCCGTTGAACTGCAGGTGCATGCGTTGCAGTCCGTCACCTCTTTCGACAACGGCGTGGAGGCATTGAAATCCATGTCTTCGCTGGAAGGGGGCGTCTGCACCTTCGGCGTTCTGCGTTACGGCGCGTACTACGACCTGGCCGACCTGGTGCAGCGATTTCACCGGCGCTACCCCAAGGTGAAGGTGCGCCTCATCGGACTGAACTCCTTGGCAGTGGCCGAGTCGGTGGCCTCCGGCGAAATTGAGGCCGGGCTGATTGTCCTGCCGGTTGCAGAGGCCGGCCTCCAGGTCAGGCCGCTTTTTCGTGACGAAGTTTTTTACGTGTCGGCTACCCGTAACCCATCGCGCGGCCCCGTGACCACTGAGGAACTCGCCGAGTCGAAGCTGGTGCTTTATGACGCCTTTGCCGGCTGGCGTGATCCCACCCGGCGGCAGATTTTGGAGCGTGCCCGGCTCAAGGGGCTGAAAATCGATGCGGCAATCGAGGTGGAACATGTCGATACCGCCCTGGGCCTGGTTGCCGCCGGCGCGGCCGACACTTTTGTCCCCCACGCAATAGTTAGCGCGCCGGGTTTTCCGAAAAACGTTCACGCTGTCCCTTTTGCAGAACCATTGTTCGACACAATCGCCCTTGTCCAACGGGAGGGCGCCTATCTTTCCCCGGCAACACGGAAGATGGCGCAAATGGCAGCGCGGACCTTGCTGTCCAAAGTGCCGCCGGGGCAGGACATCAGGCGGGCAACTGTGCGCTAGTCCGGCCGCCGGCCGCCGCTTGCACCCCCGGACCAGCGCCTCCGGCAGGCGCTGGTCCGGCTCCCCCGTTCCTCACAAGTCGGCCAGTACCGACCCCGGGTTCTCGATCGCGTCGGCCACAAAACGCAGGAAGCCGCCGGCGGTTCCGCCGTCGCAGACGCGGTGGTCGAAGGTGAGCGTCAGCTCGGTGACCTTGCGCACGGCGAGTTCGCCGTTGACTACCCAGGGCTTGTCGATGATCCGCCCGACGCCGAGGATGCCTACCTCGGGGTGGTTGATGATCGCGGCCGAGCCGTCGACCCCAAAGACGCCGTAGTTGTTTAGCGTGAACGTGCCGCTGCCCAGTTCCGCGGGGGTTGCCTTGCCCTCGCGGACGACGCCGGTGAGCCGCCGGATTTCGGCGTCCAGTTCGCGGGCGCTGAGTTTGTCAGCGTTGCGCACGGACGGCACCATCAGGCCGCGGTCGGTCTGGGCCGCGAAACCGAGGTTGACGCCGTCGAAGGCCACGATCTCCTGGCCGGCCCCACCGGCGGTGTCCCCGGCGCTGACGATCCGGGAGTTCAACTCCGGAAACCTCTTGAGGCCGGCAGTAACAAAGCGGGCAATGAACGCCAGCAAGCCCGGGGTGTGGTCCGGGTCGGCGTTCTTCAGCGCGGCGCGCAGCTCCACCAGCGCCGTGGCGTCGACATCGACCCAGACCGTGGCCTCCGGGATCTCGGACCGGCTGCGCGCCATGTTCGCCGCGACGGCCTTGCGCACGCCGCGGACAGCCGTGCGTCCGGAGATCCCAAGCCCCGTGCGGGCATCCGTGTCCGTGATCGCGGCGGCCACATCCGTTGATACCGCCGGCGTTTCGACCGGCCTGGTTCCGGCGGGCTCAACCACAGGCGCCGGCTTGATGAACGCCTCAACGTCGCGGCGCATAATAAGCCCGCTGGCTCCCGAACCTTGGAGATCCCCCAAATCAACCCCATGGTCCCGAGCCATCCGCCGGACCAGCGGAGAAATCACAGCCCCCAGCTTCCCGGGAACCCGGGTCCGCATAAGCAACAGATCATCGGCAGCTTTCTCGGCCTCAGGCACCTGCGCCACAGCCCGCTTGGAAGCCCGGGTCCGCCGGGCAACCCCATGCCCGCCCGGAGTCCCGTACCCAATGAGGACATTCCCGGACCCGGCCTTCTCCTCCTCGCGGTAGGTCTCTGCCGCGGCATCTTGGGTTGCGGCCGGCTCAGCCACCGGGGCTGCGGCAGACTCAACCGCGGGAGCCGCACCAACCGGCATCACCGAGATCAGCGGCTTCCCGACGTCGAGCGTCTGGCCCGGCTCGCCGTGCAGCACGGCGACGGTGCCGGCGTAAGGGGAGGGCACCTCGACCATGGACTTGGCCGTCTCCACCTCGGCGATCGGCTGGTCGACGCGGATTTCGTCGCCCACCTTCACGAGCCAGCTGACCAGTTCGGCTTCGGTGAGGCCCTCACCAAGGTCCGGGAGGAGGAATACTTTCGGTTCGCGCATGGTCAGTTCTCCCACTGGAGGTCGTCAACGGCGTCGAGGATACGGTCCACGCCGGGCAGGTAGTAGTGCTCGAGCTTGGGTGCCGGGTACGGCACATCAAAGCCCGTGACCCGGCGGATCGGCGCGGCGAGGTGGTGGAAACAGCGTTCCTGGACCCGGGCCACGATCTCGGAGGCCACCGAGGCGAAGCCGTGCGCTTCGGCGATAACCACCGCGCGGCCGGTCTTGCGGACCGAGGCGCAGACCGTCTCGTCGTCGAAGGGCACAATCGAGCGTACGTCGATCACTTCCAGCGAGCGGCCTTCCTCGGCGGCGGCGGCAGCAGCAGCCAGCGCCGTCGGGACGGACGGTCCATACGCGATCAGCGTCGCGTCGGTGCCGGGGCGGGCGACGGCGGCGCGGCCTTCCGAGGACGTGCCGCGTTCGGTGTTCGCGGCATGTTCGGCCCGGAGCGCGTCCAGGTCCACCTGGTCCTTGGACCAGTAGAGCTTTTTCGGCTCCATAAACATCACCGGGTCATCGGAATCGATGGCCTCGCGGAGCATCCGGTAGCCGTCCGCCACAGTGGCCGGGGTGAAGACCTTAAGCCCGGCGGTGTGGGCGTAGTAGGCCTCGGAGGAGTCACAGTGGTGCTCCACTCCCCCGATGCCGCCGGCGTAGGGAACCCGGATGACCATGGGCAGCTTCACGCCGCCCTTGGTGCGGTTGTGCATCTTGGCCACGTGGCTGACGATCTGTTCGAACGCCGGGTAGGCGAAGGCGTCGAACTGCATCTCGATGACCGGGCGCATGCCGTTCATCGCCATACCCACGGCCATGCCGACAATGCCGGACTCGGCCAGCGGGGTGTCGAAGCAGCGGCTCTTGCCGAAGGTTTTGGTCAGGCCGTCGGTGATGCGGAAGACGCCGCCGAGCATACCAACGTCCTCGCCGAAAACCAGGACCGAGGGGTCGGCGTGCATGGCGTCGGCCATGGCGGCATTCAGGGCCTTGGCCAGGGTAATGGTCTGCGGGCCGGTCTGCTCGGCCTTGACCGCTGCCTTGGCGGCTGCCGTTGCCGCGGCCTGCGCGGTCGCGGCGCTGACGTTGCCGTTCGCCTCGGACGAGGTGGTGATGGTGGGACTCATTTCGCGGCCTCCGTCGTTGATGCGGCGTCCCGGGCGAGTTCGTCGGCGAGCATTGCGGACTGCTCCTTCAACTGGGGAGTGGGAGTAGAGAAGACGTATTTGAACAGGTCCTGCGGATCGACGGGGACCTCCTCGCTGAGTCCTTCGCGCAGCTGCGTGGCAACGGCTTCGGCCTTTTCTGCGATCGCGGCGGTGCGGCCGTCATCGAGCAGTCCCCGGTCCGTCAGGTAGGTCTTCATCCGGCTCAGCGGGTCTTTCGCCACCCATTCGGCGACCTCGCTGTCCTGCCGGTAGCGGGTGGCGTCGTCGGCGTTGGTGTGGGCCTGCATCCGGTACGTGTGGGCCTCGACAAGCAGCGGTCCGGAGCCTTCCCGGGCCAGCTTGACCGCCCGGCCCAGCACCGCGAGGAGGGCCACAATGTCGTTGCCGTCCACCCGTTCGCCGGCCATCCCGTAACCCACGGCCTTGTGGGCGAGCGACGGTGCGACCGACTGGTGCGCGAGCGGCACGGAGATCGCGTACTGGTTGTTCTGGACGAAGAACACAACCGGCAGGTGGAAGACGGCCGCGAAGTTCAGTGCCTCGTGGAAGTCGCCTTCGCTGGTGGCGCCGTCACCGCACATGGCGAGGACAACGGTGTCCTCGCCGCGGAGTTTGGCGGCGTGGGCGACGCCGACGCCGTGCAGGAGCTGGGTGGTCAGCGGGGTGCACTGGATACCGACCTTGTGCTCGGCGGGGTTGTAGCCGCCGTGCCAGTCGCCGCGGAACAGCGTCATGGTCTGGACGGGATCCACACCGCGTGCCATCACGGCCACGGAGTCACGATAGGTGGGGAACATCCAGTCGCCGTCGGACAGGCAGAGCGCCGCTGCGACCTGGCAGGCCTCCTGGCCGTGGCTGGAGGGGTAGACCGCCATCCTGCCCTGCCGGACGAGGGCTGAGTTCTGATCGTTGACGCGGCGCCCGACGACGAGCTGCTCGTATGCGGCCATCAGTTCCGCCTCGCCGGGCAGGCTGTACTCGTGGCCGGGCTGGGTGCCTTGCTCGGTGTGGGGGTTCAGCGTGCCGTCCGGACCCACCATTTGGATCTGGTGCCGGGCGGGCAGCATGTAGTCCTCGACCGTGATGCCGAACTTGCGCACGGCCTCATTGGCCGCGCCTGCCATCTGGTCCTGCGCTGCGGGCTGCGCAGGGTGGTCTGCGGAGATCGTCATTGGTCCGTCCTTCTGTAGCCACTATTCACTCCAATTATGGGGCTGGGCGATGTTTCGTATCCAGCTCTCGCGGAAATCGTGGAGAAGTCCAGAGAATTGCCTTACTCTAGAAGACAAATCGTAGATGTGAGCTGGATTACCGGCGGGGGTTGTGGACAAATGGCAGAGGACGGGGCGGACCAGGCGGCGGTGCCCTTGGATGATGTGGACCGGAACATCATCGCGGAACTGACCAGGGACGGGCGGATGTCCGTCACGCAGGTCGCGGAGAATGTCCACATCTCCCGGGCCCACGCCTACACACGGATTGCCCGGCTGACCGGCGAGGGTGTGCTGACCAAGTTCACGGCACTGGTCGATCCGATTAAGGCCGGCCTGAAGTCCTCGGCCTACGTCACCTTGAAGGTCCGCCAGCATTCCTGGCGGGAACTGCGGGAACTGCTGCGCGCCATTCCAGAGGTGCACCACATCGCCCTGGTGGGTGGCGACTTCGATGTCATCCTGCTGGTGCGCGCCGTGGACAACATCGATCTGCGCCGGGTGATCTTCGACCAGCTGCAGTCCATGCCCGGGGTGCTGGACACCCAGACGTTCCTGGTGTTTGAGGATGTCGATACGCGCTAGCCTGGCGTCGCGGTTTCAGTTGACGCGGTTTCAGTTGACGAAGGCCTTCATCCAGGCTTTGAGCTCCTCGCCGAATTCGACCCGTTCCGAGGCAATCGAGATGACCGCCTTCAGGTAGCTGAGCTTGTCGCCGGTGTCATAGCGGCGGCCCTTGAAGACCACTCCGCTGACCCCGCCGCCCTCGCAGTTTGAGGTGGCCAACGTCTGCAGCGCGTCCGTGAGCTGGATTTCTCCGCCGCGGCCGGGTCCTGTTTCCTCCAGCACGTCAAACACCGCCGGGTGCAGGACGTAGCGGCCGATCACGGCAAGGTTGGAGGGCGCATCGGCGATCGAGGGTTTTTCCACCAGCCGGTTAACCCGCACATGGTCTTCGCCGGCGATGACCGAGACGTCTGCGCAGCCGTAAGCGCTGATTTCGGCGGGATCCACCTCGATCAGGGCAACCACCGAGCCGCCCGTCCGGGCCTGCACCTCGATCATGGTGCTCAGCAACTCATCGCGTTCGTCAATCAAATCATCGCCCAGCAGCACGGCGAAGGGCTCCGCGCCGATATGCTGACGGGCACACAGGACGGCGTGGCCGAGTCCCCGCGGGTCTCCCTGGCGCACATAGTAAAGCGGCCCCAGGGCGGATGCGTGCTGGACGGCCGCCAGTTTCTCCCGGTCACCCTTTAGTTCCAGGGCACGTTCCAGGCTGGGCTCCCGGTCAAAGTGGTCCTCGAGGGCGCGCTTCTGCCGGCCGGTAATCATCAGCAGGTCCGTCAGCCCGGCGCGGACGGCTTCCTCCACGACGTACTGGATGGCCGGCTGGTCGACTACTGGGAGCATTTCCTTCGGCATGGCTTTGGTGGCGGGCAGAAAGCGTGTTCCCAGTCCGGCGGCAGGAATGACAGCCTTAGTTACCGGTTTCCCCAAAGTCATAACCGAACCCTACAAGGACACCTTCGAAATGAGAATGGCTTCGATAAAGAGAAGCAGCCGGGCCGGTCGCCCGGCGACAGTCGTTTTTACCCCTTGAAAACCGGCGTCCGCTTCTCCTGGAACGCCAGGAACCCCTCAGTGTAGTCCGCGGTGTTGCAGAGCCGTGCCTGCTCGGCGTTTTCCTCTGCCATGGACTCCCACAGGCCCAGCCGCTGGTCCCGGATGTGCGCCACGAGGTCCTTGCTGGCGGTGAAGGCACTGGTGGCGCCGGTGGCGGCCTTCGCCACGATGGCGCGGGTGTCCGCCAGGAGGTCAGCTGCGGGCATGGCCCGGGAGAACATTCCCTGCGCCACGGCGTCAGCACCGCTCATCAGCTCCGCCGTATAGATCAGGTCCAGCGTCCGGTGCATACCGAGGCGTTCGGTGAAGTACCAGTGGCCACCCGAATCGAGGGTGGCACCGAGGTTCGCGAACGGGGAGCCGAATTTGGCGTTCTCCGCCACGTACACCACGTCAGTGGCCAGCAGCAGGCCCAGCCCTACCCCCAGGCAGGCTCCTTGGGCTGCCGCGAAGGTGGGCGCCGGAAAGGCGGACATCTTCTTCAGAAGCGGCTGCAGCAACCCGCCGAGATAGCCCTGGACGTCATCCGTTTCCGGCGTCACGCCGGCGATGTCCCGGCCCGCGCAGAAGGCCCGTCCCTCTCCCCTCAGGAGCAGCGCACGCACCTCTCCGCGGGCGGCTGCGGCAGCGGCGTCGTCGTACGCCTGAGACAGATCCCGCAGCGCCTGCTCGTCCAGCGCGTTGAGCTTGTAGGGGGCGTTCAGGACGATCTCGGCGATGCCGTCGGCGATGGAGAGGGAAATCATGGGGCTCCTGGGGTCGGGGCGGGAGTCGGGGTTGGTCCGTTAGACGTCGAAGTCGACGGTGACTTCCGGCGTCGTGGGGTGGGATTGGCAGGTGAGCACGTAGCCCTTGTCCAGTTCGTCCTGCTCCAGCGCGTAATTCTCATCCATTGTGACGGCACCGGTGACTACCTTGGCACGGCAGGTTCCACAGACGCCGCCGGCACACGCGAACGGTACGTCCGGGCGGACGCGGAGCGCCGCGTTCAGGATGGATTCACGGGCGTGGGTCGGGCTGGCCACCTCGCCCTGGAGGCCGTCCAGCTTGAAGGTGATCTTGAACGTGGACTGGGATTCGTCCACAATCACCGGGCGGCCGGCATTGCCTTCGGGACGGTCCGGCTTACCGGTGCTGAACAGTTCGAAGCGGACCTGTTCCGGGTCGACGCCGCGCTCGGCCAGGGTATCCCGGCACAGTTGCACGAGTTCGAACGGGCCGCACAGGAACCACTCGTCGACGTCCTCGGCGTGGATGGCGGTCCCCAGCAGGGCCTGCAGCTTTTCCGCGTCGATCCGGCCGCTGAGCAGCGGGGCGATCCGCTGTTCCCGGGAGAGCACGTGGTGCAACGCGAGCCGGGCCGGGTACTTGTCCTTCAGGTCGGCGAGTTCCTCCAGGAACATCACATCCATCGCGGCCTTGTTGGCGTAGACCAGGTCAAAGCGGGTTTCGGCATGTGCGGCGAGCAGCGTGCGGGCAATCGCGATCACCGGGGTAATCCCGGAACCGGCGGCGATCGCGACGAAAGAGCCGGGCTCCCCCGCGAGCTCGCTGGCCATGTCCTCCGGATGGTTCATCGAGTTCATCAGGTTCTGCTCTTTGCCGTCCCGGCCGTGCCGGGACACAAACGCACCCATCGGGCTCATCACGTCCAGCACGTCCCCGGCCGTGAGCTCGGCGTTCGCCCAGGTGGAGAACTGCCCGCCCAGGTCCTTCTTGATCGCGACCCGGATCTCGCTGCTGCCGTCCGCAAAGCTCCTCGGCTCGGCGCAAATCGAGTAGCTGCGCCGGACTTCCTTCGGCTCGCCGGACTCATCCGGGAGGGTAGTGCGCAGGGCAACGTACTGGCCCGGGAGGTAATCGAACTGGCCCGCGAGTTCGGCCGGAACGCCGAAGGTCACCTCGATCGCATCATCGGTGAGCCGGCGGACCTCATCCACGGCCAGCGGGTGGAAGGACGCACGACGGCGGCCGGTGGCTGCGGCCGTTTCAGCGGCGGTCTGTCGGAGAACAATCATGGCGTTTCCTTAGATGACTTTGAAGTAGTCGAAGGGTTCCTTGCAGTCCTGGCAGACGTACAGCGCCTTGCAGGAGGTGGAACCGAAGCGGGTGAGTTCCTTGGTGTTCAGCGACGAACACTGCGGGCACTTGACGGCGAGGGACAACCGGACCGGGCCGGCGTGCCGGAGGGCGGCAGAGCGGCCCGACGGCGGCGCGATGCCGTACTCCTGCAGCTTGGCTTTGCCGGCCTCGCTCATCCAGTCAGTACTCCATGCCGGGGAGAGGACCATGTCGACGTTGACGCTGGGGTAGCCTTCCCGTTTGAAGGCCGCCGTGAGGTCATCGCGGATGGCGTCCATGGCGGGGCAGCCCGAGTAGGTCGGAGTGATCGTGACCTGCACGGCGGGGACCATCCCGCCGTCGTCGTAGATCCTGACCTTGCGCAGGATCCCCAGGTCCTCGATCGTCAGGACCGGGATTTCCGGGTCGCAGACCGTGGCCGCGAGTTCCCAGGCCTTCTGCTCGGGCGTCCGCGGGGCCGCAGGGCGGCCGTCGGCTGCCGTGGGGTGGCTGACGTACATGTCCATCGTGGTTACCAGCTTGCCCCGGGGTACTCGCGGGCGAGTACCTGCATCTCGGCTAAGAGGTAGCCGAGATGTTCGGAGTGCAGTCCCCGGCGTCCGCCGCCGGGGGCCGGCTGAACCGCGGGAACGTCCAGTTCGGCTGCGGCCAGGACCTCGCCGGTAAGGCGGTCGAAATCGGCGCGCAGGCTGGAGGGCTCGACGGCGGCACCGCACCCGGCCAGGCGGGCGGTGAGTTCGTCGTCGCGGAAGAGCTCGTCGACGTAGGGCCAGATGACCTTGAAGGCGTGGATCATCTTCGCGCGGGACTCGTCAGTGCCCTGGGCCAGGCGCAGCACCCACTGGGCGCTGTGGTCGCGGTGATAATCCACTTCCTTGACCGCTTTGGCGGCGATCCCGGCCAGGGTGGTGTCGGTGGAGGCGGCCAGCCGGCGGTAAAGCTCGAACTGGTAGTAGCTGACCACGAGCTGGCGGGCGATGGTGACGGCAAAGTCGCCATTCGGAAGTTCAAAGATTTCGACGGACCGGAACTCCGGCTCGCGGCGAAAGTAGGCGAGGTCATCTTCGCTTCGACCGTCTAATCCGCCGGCATAGCTGAGGAAGGACCGGGCGTGCCCCAGCTGGTCCAGGGCGATGTTGCCCAGGGCGATGTCTTCCTCAAGCTCCGGGGCGCGGGAGATCCAGTGGCCCAGCCGCTGCGCGAGGACCAGGGCGTCATCGCCCAGCCGCAGGGCGAACTCGGCGGCGTCAGCGCTCGGCTTCGCGGTTCCCTGGCTTACGGCAAGGGCGATGTCCTCCGGACGGAGGGCATTGCCGGGGGTGATCCGGGTGGCGCTGGCCGTGGCCTCGCCACTGTTGCCGGAGCCGTTGACGCCGACGGAGATGTCCCCGTGACCGGCCGTTTCCGCTGCTGCGGGTGCTGCCGCTGCGGCAGTTTCAGGTGAGGTGCTCACAGGTGCTTCACGCCCTCGCTCTTGGTGTAGTACGTCGCGTGCCGGTAGTCCTTGCCCTGGGGAGACTCGAAAAAGGAGCCCTTGGCGTCAGGATCGGACGAGGCGATCGCGTCCGCCGGGACAACCCAGATGGACACCCCCTCATTGCGGCGGGTGTAGAGGTCTCGGGCATTGCGCAGCGCCATGGCGGCGTCCGGCGCGTGCAGGGAGCCGGCGTGGACGTGGGAGAGGCCGCGGCTGGAGCGGACAAAAACCTCCCAGATGGGCCAGACGTTGCCTGCGTGCGGTTCGGGAGTTGTCATGCTGCGGATTCCTTCTCTGCTTGCTTGCGGCTCTGCTTTTCAGCGTAGGCCGCGGCGGCTTCGCGCACCCAGGTGCCGTTGTTGTGTGCTTCCCGGCGACGTTCCAGGCGCTGGGCGTTGCAGGGGCCGCGGCCGGCGAGGATCTCGTGGAATTCATCCCAGTCCAGCGGACCGTGCTCCCATTTCTTGGTTTCTTCGTTGAAACGGATGTCCTTGTCCGGGAGGGTGAGCTCCAGGACCTTGACCTGCTCCATCATCATTCCGACGAAACGGTTGCGCAGTTCGTCGTTGCTGAAGCGCTTGATGTTCCAGGCCATGGACTGCTTGGAGTTGGGCGAGTCGTCATCCGGCGGGCCGAACATCATCAGGGCCGGGGCGTACCAGCGGTTGACCGCGTCCTGGGCCATCTGCTTCTGCGCCGGCGTGCCGTGGGAAAGTTCCAGCAGGATCTCGAAGCCCTGGCGCTGGTGGAAGGATTCTTCCTTGCAGACGCGGACCATGGCGCGGCCGTAGGGGCCGAAGGAGGCGCGGCAGAGCGGCACCTGGTTGGCGATAGCGGCGCCGTCGACCATCCAGCCGATGGCGCCCATGTCCGCCCAGGTGCGGGCGGGGTAGTTGAAGATGGAGGAGTACTTGGCTTTGCCGTCCATCAGCGCCTGGTTCATCTCATCGCGCGGCTGGCCGAGGGTCTCGGCGGCGGAGTACAGGTACAGTCCGTGGCCGGCCTCGTCCTGGACCTTGGCCATCAGGATGGCCTTGCGCTTGAGGCTGGGGGCGCGGGAGATCCAGTTGGCTTCCGGCTGCATGCCGATGATCTCCGAGTGCGCGTGCTGAGAAATCTGGCGAAGCAGGGTCTTGCGGTATGCCGGGGGCATCCAGTCGCGGGGCTCGATCCGCGAATCGTCAGCCATGACTTTGTCGAAGTATGCCTGGCCTTCAGCGTCACGCCGGGCCACATCTTCGAGGCTCTGTTCGTGCCGTGCCGCTGTTGGCTCTCCGGGCACTGACTGCAGGGTCTGCGCTGCCATGGTTGCTCCTATGCATTTTCCGATAAATAATTACCGACCGTTCGTTCAGGATATGCGGAAGGCCGGAGATGCGTCAAGCACTGGAGCTCCACCACGACTGCAGGAAAACCCAAGTTCCGGAGCGTACCGTCTGCACCATCGACTGCAGCGAGGTCTCCCGGCGCTCTCCGCCGGACGCTGCACCGAACTCAGGAGACTCTAATGTCGAATCACGGGGAAGTGGATCGGAAGGAATCGTCAGGAAACGGAACGCCGCCGGGGGCGGCGCGCCGCGACCGGGCGGCCAGGACAGTTCACGGCAAACGCGGCCGCCGGATCCTGCTGGGCGTGCTGCTGGCCCTTGTGCTCGCGGTCCCCGGTTCGATGGGAGCCTACGTCTTTTCGATGGCCCAGATTTTCGCATCCCAGACCCGGGAGATCAAAAACGCGTTCCCGGCGGAGGCCGTCCGGGTCCGGGCCCAGGCGGTGCCGGCCGGCTCCGCGAAACCCATAAATATCCTGGTGATGGGCAGCGACAGCCGCGATGCTTCCGGCGGCGCGGCTGCCGAGGCGGTGGCCGGAGCACCCTCGAACCAACGCTCCGACACGCTGATGCTGGTTCATATCCCGGCTGACCGCGCCCATATCTACAGCATTTCGATCATGCGCGACCTCTGGACGACCATCCCCGGGCACGGCGAAGCCAAGATCAATGCCGCCCTGGCCTTCGGCGGCGTCCCCCTGGTGGTGCAGACAGTGGAATCCTTGCTGCAGCAGCGGATCGATCAAGTGGTACGGATTGACTTTGAAGGATTCCAGGGACTCGTCGACGCCATTGGCGGGGTCACCGTGGACGTCAAGGTGCCGTTCACCGGGACGAGGGCCAAGAGCGAATATGTCTTTAATGCGGGCGCGAACACCCTCGATGGCGCCCGAGCCCTGGCTTTTGTCCGCGAGCGTTATGCCTTCGCCGACGGCGACTACCAGCGGGTCCGCAACCAGCAGTTGCTCCTGGCCGCCGTCATCGGCAAAACCCTGGACGCCGGCACCGTCCAACGCCCGCTCACCCTCGAACACGCGCTTAGCGCCGTCGCCCCCTTCGTGAGCGTGGCGCCTGCCCTGGACCTGGTCGAAGCCGGCCGCCTGGCCGTCAGCCTCCGGGACGTCCACCGCCAGGACATCGCCATGTTTACCCTGCCCACGGCCGGGACCGGCACGTCGGCAGACGGGCAGTCCATTGTCCTGCCTGATCCGTCCGCCATCGAGGAGATCAAGGCCGCCCTCAGCAACGATAGACTCGGAGACTATGTTGCTGCCCAAGGCCTCGGAGCCGGAAACTAGCGATGGTTCGCCGTCGTTACCCATTCGGATCCTTACCGTGTGCACCGGCAACATCTGCCGGTCCCCCGTTGCCGAACGCCTGCTCCAAACCGGACTGAACCAGGTGCAGCCCGGGGCTTTTGAGGTGCGGAGCGCTGGAACTCGGGCCATGGCGGGCGATCCGATCCAGCCGCTGTCCCAAGACATCATCACAAGCTACGGCGGCACGCCGGACGGGTTCGCGGCCCGTCAGCTGACCCCGGAGATCCTGCGGCAAGCAGATCTGGTGCTGGCGATGTCGGCACAGCACCGCGGCGAAGTCATCCATCTGGACGCCGCCCTGCTAAAGCGCACCTTCACCATCCGCGAATTTGCCCGGATGCTCGAAGCGCTTGAGGACCGTGGCATCCCTGCCCCGGCAGGCGACACAGCCGCGTTCTGGCGTGATCTCCCGGCCCGCGCGGCCGCTGTCCGGCATCTCGCGCAAGCCCCGGAACCGGCCGACAATGACGTGGTGGACCCCTACCGGCGCGGGCCGGAAATCTACCGCCAAATGGAGGATGAACTTTCCCCGGCCATCCGCACCATCCTGCGGTTCGCCCGGCAGCACGGCTGAACCCGGCAGCCCACGGCTGAACCCGGCGCCGTCGGTTGCTCCCGGTCGATCGCTTACGGTGGTAGTGTCCGGCCATGGGAACGGAGCCGGAACCGGCAGACGCAGCCAAAGCCACGGCACCGGGCGTGGCGCATCGGCGCCGGACAGTTATCATCGCCCTCATTGCCGGCCTGGCGGTCCTCGCCGTCGCCGCCGCGGCGCTGCTCCTGAACATGCCCCGCACCGAAACCGCAGCCCCGGTGCAAACGTCCCCGGCAGCGCAGCAATCGCCCGCCGCCACCCCAGCCCCGACGCCGGATCCGCCGCCCGCCGCGCTGAACATCCTGCTGATCGGCAGCGACAGCCGGGTGAACGAGCGGGCCATCGCGGCCTCCGGCGCCGCCTCGGACCAGCGCGGTGACGCGCTGGTCTTTATCCATCTCCCGGCCGACCGGCAAAGTGTCTACGGCATCTCCATCATGCGCGACCTCTGGGTCGATATCCCGGGCTACGGGGCAGCAAAGATCAACGCCGGACTCGAACTGGGCGGGGTGCCGCTGATGACACAGACGGTGGAATCCCTGCTGGGCCAGCGCGTGGACCACAGCCTTATGCTGGATTTCCAGGGTTTCGCGGCCCTGACGGACGCCCTCGGCGGCGTCGACGTCGACATCAAGCAGCCCTTCACCGGCACCATCGACGACTTCGTGGACTTTCCGGCGGGTGTGAACAGACTGAACGGACCGCAGGCCCTGGCCTTTGTCCGCGAGCGCCATGCCTTCGCCGACGGCGACTACCAGAGGGTCCGGAACCAGCAGACGTTCCTGAAGGCCGTGCTGGCCAAAATGGCGGCCGAAGGCGGGCTCTCGGACGCCAACACCGTGAAGCAACTCGTGGCGACGGTCCTCCCGCACATCACCGTCGACCCGGGACTCACGCTGGAAACGCTGGAGCGGCTCGCCTCCAGCCTGCGAAGCACGGCACCAGGCAACGGTGTGTTCTTTACCCTGCCCACCGCCGGCGTTGGAACCAGCAGTGACGGCCAATCCATCGTCCTGCAGGACCCCGCTGCCACGGCCGCCGTCTCGGCAGCACTGACCTCCGGGACCCTGCCCGGGTACATTGCCGCCAACAATCTTCAGAACGGGAACTGAAGCACCCGCCGCGGTGACCGGGCCGCAGCAGTGACAGTGCTGCCGGACGGTAGATTGGAGCCATGACCACGACTCCGGCGCAGCCGTCCCCGCAAGCCCCCGTTGCCAAAAAAGTCCCCGCCGTCCGCACCCGCCACGGCGATGCCTTCGAGGACAACTACGAGTGGCTGCGAAACAAGGAATCCACCGAGGTCGTGGAACTGCTCCAGGCTGAGAACGATTACCAGGAGGCCATGACTGCCCACCAGGAACCGCTGCGCGCGGCCATCTTCGCCGAGATCAAGGGCCGCACCCAGGAGACGGACCTATCCGTCCCCAACCGCAAGGACGGCTGGTGGTATTACACCCGTTCGGTGGAGGGCCAGGAATACGGCATCCAGTGCCGGGTACGGGCCCAGGACACCGGGGACCGCGTCGCTGACTGGACTCCCCCCGCCGTCGAGGTCGGCGTCGACATTCCGGGCGAGGAAGTCCTGCTGGACGGCAACGCCGAAGCAGCGGGCCAGCCGTTCTTCGCCGTCGGCGGGGCCGCAGTGACCCTTGACGGGAATCTCTACGCCTACGCGGTGGACAACGCCGGGGACGAGCGGTTCACGCTGCGCATCAAGGACCTGCAAACCGGGGAGCTGCTCCCCGATCTGATCGAGAACATCTTCTACGGCATTTCCTTCTCCCCCGACGGTACCCGGATCTTCTACACCGTGACAGATGATTCCTGGCGGCCGTACCAGGTGAAGTCGCATGTGCTCGGCACGCCCGTCACATCGGACAAAGTCATCTACCAGGAGGACGACGTCGCCATGTGGCTGGGCTTCGAGCTCTCCGCCGACCGGCGCCATCTGGTGCTGGGTATCGGCTGCTCAGAGTTCAGCGAAACCCGGCTGCTGCGCTTCGACGCACCCGAGGCCGGGCTCAGCACGGTAATCTCCCGGGACGAACGCATCCTCTACGAGGCCGAACCCTTCCTGCTGGCCGGTGCCGAAACCATCCTGCTCACCCACAACCGGGACGCCATCAATTCCATGGTCTCGCTGGTGGATCCGGCCGAACTTGCCAAGCCGCTCGCCGAGCAGGCCTGGACCACCGTCGTCGAGCACTCCGACGAGGTGCGAGTCAACGGTGCCGGCGTCACGTCCACGCACCTGGTGGTCTCCGTCCGCAAGGACACGATCGAGCGGGTGCAGGTACTGCCGCTGGCCGGGCTCGGAACGCCGGAGCAGGGCGCGGCGGTGGAACCCGGCTTCGAGGAAGAGCTCTACACCGCGGGGGTTGCCGGTTCGGACTACGAGGCCCCCGTCATCCGGATGGGCTACACCTCCTATTTCACGCCGTCCCGGGTCTACGACTTTGTCCTGCCCACCGCGGAACAGCCCGCAGGCGTACTCCTGCTACGCAAGGAAAGCCCGGTCCTGGGCGGCTACAACGCCGCGGACTACGTTGCCACCCGCGAATGGGCGGTGGCTGCGGACGGGACCAGGATCCCGCTGTCAGTGCTGCGCCATGCCGCCGTGCAGCAGGATTCGACGGCGGCAGGCCTGGTCTACGGCTACGGCTCCTACGAGATGAGCATGGACCCCGGCTTCGGCATCCCCCGGCTCTCCCTGTTGGACCGGGGCATCGTCTTTGTAATCGCGCACGTCCGCGGCGGCGGGGAACTGGGCCGGCACTGGTATGACGACGGCAAGAAGCTGCAGAAAAAGAACACCTTCACGGACTTCATCGCGGCCACTGACTGGC
This sequence comes from Arthrobacter sp. UYCu512, assembly GCF_040547075.1. Classification (NCBI taxonomy): domain Bacteria; kingdom Bacillati; phylum Actinomycetota; class Actinomycetes; order Micrococcales; family Micrococcaceae; genus Arthrobacter; species Arthrobacter sp. UYCu512. Next base: position 30,756 of record NZ_JBEPPA010000012.1, on the reverse strand, counting down.
TGGCAGCGTCCGGCTGGGTGGACCCGGCACGGATCGCGGCGATGGGGGGCTCCGCCGGCGGCCTGCTGATGGGCGCCATCGCCAACCTGGCGCCGGAGAAGTACGCTGCGATCGTCGCGGCCGTTCCGTTCGTGGACGCCTTGACTACCATCCTGGACCCGGAGCTGCCGCTCTCCGCACTGGAATGGGAGGAATGGGGCAACCCGATCACGGACCCCGAAGTCTACGCGTACATGAAGTCCTACACCCCCTACGAAAATGTCCGTGCGGTGGACTATCCCAAGATCGCGGCGGTCACCTCGTTTAATGACACGCGGGTGCTCTACGTGGAACCCGCGAAATGGGTGCAGCGGCTGCGCGAACTGAACACCGGCAGCGAGCCGATCGTGATGAAGATCGAGATGGAGGGCGGCCACGGCGGAGCGTCGGGCCGCTACGTGCAGTGGAAGGAACGCGCCTGGGACTACGCCTTCGTTGCCGACTCCCTGGCCGCCACGAAGCTCCTCCCGGGCGCCGGACTGAAATAGGAGGGGCTGGTTGGGGGACTCCCCCAGCCTGTCCTCTTCGTCAGTACGTTGAGTCCTAAGCCGGCTGCAGGGACATCCACTCGTCCGCGAGGATGGCGAAGACGACTTCCGTGGCCCACTGCCCCTTGTAGTGCCACTTGTCCAGCTGCGTAGCTTCCAGCCGCATGCCGAGCCGTTCGCACAGCGCAGCGGAGGCCGCGTTGAGGGCATCAAGCTTGGCATTGATCCGGTGGAAGCCGAGCTCCTCGAAACCAAGCCTCAGCAGCGCCTGTGCCGCTTCGGTTGCGATGCCGTTGCCCCGTGCCGCCGGGGCGAGGCTCCAGCCGATCTCCGCCTGACCGCGGCCCGGCAACCACTTCAGCACCACCTCGCCGAGCAAACCGGGCGAGTCCGCAGCCTCGATGGCCAGGCAGATCCAGTCGCCCTCCTGCTCGAAGACGAAATTGGCGTATTTGCCCACGGACTCCATGGACTTGGTGTAGCTCTTCGCCTCCCCCGGCAGGAACCTGGCGGTTTCGGGCAGCGAATGGTAGGCGTGGTACGCAGCCAGGTCCCCGGCCCGGAAGCGGCGCAGGACCAGCCGTTCGGTGCGCAGGGGCAGATTCAGTTCCGTCATGGCCCCAAGGCTACCCGCCCAACTGACTCGCAGTTACGGCCGTTATGGGCGCCCAAAACGGCCCCTGCTGCGAGTCAGTTGGGAGGTCACCGAGCAGGCGACGAGGAGGAGACGACGGCGGCCGTAGCCTCCGCGATGGCACGCTCCTCGTCGGTGGGAACTACCAGTACGGGAATGGCCGAGGACGTCGAGGAGATGACCCGGGGCTCCCGGGAGCGTTCGCCGTTCAGGCCGGCGTCGAGCTGAACGCCCAGGGCGCCCAGCCGCTCCGCCACCAGGGCGCGGAACTGATGCGAGTTTTCCCCAATCCCGGCCGTGAACACCAGAGCCTTCGCCCCGCCGACGGCCACGTGGTAGCCGCCGATGTACTTGGCAAGCCGGTAGGAGGCGACGGCGAGGGCCATGGCGGCTTTGGCGTCCCCGGCCCCGGCGGCCTCCACCACGGAGCGCATGTCGTTGTTGCCGGCCAGGCCCTTGAGCCCGGACTGCCGGTTGAGCATGGCGTCCAGATCCTCCGGGGACCACCCGGCCCGGCCCAGGAAGACCAGGATGGAGGGGTCCAGGTCACCGGAGCGGGTACCCATCACCAGTCCCTCCAGCGGCGTGAAGCCCATGGAGGTGTCAATGGACTGTCCGCCGCGGATCGCCGCGACCGAGGCGCCGTTGCCCAGATGCGCAATGACGGCGTCGAACTCCTCGGACGGGATGTCCAGCAGCGCCGCGGCCCGGTGCGCGACGTATTCGTGCGAGGTGCCGTGGAAGCCGTAGCGGCGGATTCCATGGTTGCTGTAGAGCTCGTCCGGCACCGCGTAGCGCCAAGCGTACTCCGGAAGGGTGCGGTGGAACGCGGTGTCGAACATTGCCACCTGCGGTATGTCCGGCCATTTCTTCGCGATCGCGCGGATGCCGAGCACGTTCGCCGGGTTGTGCAGCGGAGCCAGCGGATTAAGCCGCTCGATGGCGCGGATGATTTCGTTGGTAACCAGGACCGGCTCGGCGAAGCGTTCCCCGCCGTGCACCACCCGGTGCCCGACGGCGTCGAGCGCCCGGCCGCCGAGGGCCGCGTGGATCTTCGCATCCACACGCTCCAGTGCCTCCGCGTGGTCCCGGGGGCCTACGATCCGGCCGTCGCCCCCGCCGCCGTTGCCCATCCCGATCTCCTCGACGAGTCCTTCGGCAAGCACACTGCCGGCATCGACGTCGCGCACCTGGTACTTCAGCGACGACGAGCCGGAGTTGATAACGAGCACGAGCATGGGGCCTCCTACGCCTTGGCTGCTGGGCTGACCCCGAAGGGCGCGCCGGGACGGGCATCACGCCGGAGCCTGTCGGAGCGCTCCTGGAAACCACTATAAATTGCCCGGCCGGCCATCCGTTGCGGAGAGCCGCGGCGGCGGTTTAGAGTCGGCGGACCACCTGGACGACTCCTGAAGGGATTTCCATGACTGAGAACGCAACCCCTAACGACAGCGCCGAACCGGACAGCGGGTCCGGCACGCCGGATCCCACCGGGGTGGAGGGCGCGAACCCGGCCCTCGACGACACCGGGAAGCTTAAGGCCGCCGAAGTCGGGAAAGCCGCCGAGGCCCCCGAAAACCTGGCGGACCTGGATCTCACGCCTACGGGCCTGGCCGACGCACCTGCCGAGCAGGAAGATCCTGACAGCCCGGCAAATCCGGAAAACAGCTGACTACGCATGGGCAGCCGCGGGGATCGGCTGCGCGGCGGGCTCCACGGACTGCGCCTGGATGGCCGTGATGGCCACCGTGTTTACGATGTCCTCCACGGTGCAGCCGCGGGACAGGTCGTTCACCGGCTTCCGAAGTCCCTGCAGCACTGGCCCGACGGCGACCGCCCCGGAAGACTGCTGCACCGCCTTGTAGGTGTTGTTACCGGTGTTCAGGTCCGGGAAGATGAACACGGTGGCCTGCCCCGCGACGGACGAACCGGGCATTTTGGAGTGCGCGATCGCGGCGTCCACGGCCGCGTCGTACTGGATGGGACCTTCCACGGCGAGGTCCGGGCGGCGGGACTTCACAAGTTCGGTGGCCTGCCGGACTTTGTCCACCGCCTCGCCGGTGCCGGAGCCACCGGTGGAGTAGGAGAGCATGGCCACCCGCGGCTCCACCCCAAACTGGGCTGCGGTCTCGGCTGAGGCCAGTGCGATGTCCGCCAACTGCTCCGCGTTCGGGTCCGGATTGACTGCACAGTCGCCGTAGACCAGGACCCGGTCCGGCATCAGCATCAGGAACACCGAGGAAACGATTTTGACGCCCTCGCGGGTCTTGACGAACTCCAGGGCGGGACGGATGGTGTGGGCTGTGGTGTGCGCGGCACCGGACACCATGCCGTCGACCACACCCAGCTGCACCATCATGGTCCCGAAGTAGCTGCCGTCCAGCATCGCCTCCAGGGCACGGGCCAGGTCCACACCCTTGTGGCCACGCAACTGCGCGTACTCCTGGGCAAACTGCTGGCGCAACGCCGAGGTCGCGGGGTCCACGATGCTGATGCCGGAGAGGTCGATCCCCTGGGTGGACGCCAGTTCCCGTACCGCCGACTCGTTGCCCAAAATCGTGAGGTCGCAGACATCGCGCCGGTGCAGGATCTCGGCTGCACGCAGGATCCGCACATCGGCCCCCTCGGGCAGGACAATGTGCCGGCGCTGCAGCCGGGCCCGTTCGATGAGGTCGTGCAGGAACCGCAGCGGCGTCATTCGCTCCGGCCGGGGCAGGTGCAGCCGTTCCAGCAATTCAGCCTCATCCACCCGTTTGGACCACAGGCCCAGGGCGGAGGCTACCTTGCGGCGGTGGCCCGACCAGATCTCGCTGCGCACCTCGGACACCCGCTTTGCGGTGACGTAGGTGTCGTCCGGGGCCGCAAAGATCGGGAACGGTGCCTGCGCCAGCAACGAGTAGATGGTGGGCTCGGGAGACAGCCCGCCGGTCAGGATCAGCGCGGACGGAACCGGGAACTCCGGGGAGAACGACGAAGCGAGGCACGCGACCAGCACGTCGGCGCGGTCACCGGGAACGATCACCAGGGCGCCGTCGTCGAGCACGTGCAGGAAGTTGGCGACGTTCATGGCCGCCACCTTGACCGAGTGCACGTCGCGTTCCAGGTCCGGCCGTCCGGCTACCTGGCCCAGGCCAAGGGCTGCGGCAACCTCGCCGGTTGTGGGCCTGGCGATTGATTCCAGCTCGGGCAGGACGTACACGGGCCGGCCCGAGGCGCCGGGGCGGACGGCGGCCGCAATGCCGTCCAGGTCCTCCGGGTCGGCCCGGTTCACCATGATCGCCAGGAGCGAGCAGCGTTCGGCAAGGAGTTCCTTCCGGGCAACCTCGACGGCGTCGGCCGCCTCCGCAATGGTCCTGCCTTTAGCCCCCACCACGGCGACGACGGCGGCGGCGAGGTTGTTGGCGAGGCGGGCGTTGAGGTCGAATTCGACGGCGGCGTCCTGGCCGGTGAGATCCGTCCCCTCCACGATCACAACGTCGCAGTTCCGCGAGATGTCGGCGAAAATCTCAACGCAGCGGGCGTCGATCTCCGCACGGTTGCCCTCGGCCAGCAGCGCGCGGACTTCGGCGTACGTCAGGCCGCCGCGGCAGCGCTGGTCGTCCAGATCGAACCGGGCCTTCATCAGCGCCACCATCGGGTCCGACGCGGCGTCGTTGCCGTGAACCACCGGCTTGAAGAAGCCGATGCGGTCAGCATGGCGGTGCAGCGTGTCCGCCAGTCCCAGCGCTACGAGCGACTTCCCGGAACCCGGCGTGGTCGCGCTGACGTATATCCCCTTGGCCATGATCCGCCCTTTGCTGTGAAGTGGTGCTGCATCCCTCCCAGCCTACTTTCTTCCGGCGCGGTACCCGTTTTCGGGCCGCGGGTTCCAGGCGCGGGCTCCCGGCGGATTTTGCCGGAGTTTGACTGTTCTGCGGCCGCTGCCAACCGCTTCACACGCCCGCCCGCTCTTGACAGGAGGCACCCGGATGGGATTACCTAATGAACATTCGGTAAATAAAGCTGGAGGCAATGACGCATGGCTGAACTGACGATTTCCGGCGACACCCACCCCATCCTTAAAGACGACTACGCCTCAGAGTGGATGGGCATAGAAGTTGTGGCACTGGACGACGGACACGCCACGATCCGCATGACGCTCCGGCAGGAAATGCTGAATGGATTCGGCATGGCCCACGGCGGAATGATCTTCGCCTTCGGTGACACGGCCTTCGCGCTGGCCTGCAACCCGGCCAGCCCGGAACCAGGTGAAGCCGGAATCGACACCGGCACCATCACCGTGGCCTCCGGCGTCGATATCAACTTCCTCAAGCCAGCCTTCCGCGGCCAGGTGCTGACCGCCGTCGCCAACCGCCGCGCCAGCACCGGACGCAGCGGCCTCTATGACATCCAGATCTACGCCGTCGATCCGGGCGCGGGCGCGCCTTCGGCCCCGCAGCCGGCACCCGCCGGCCCGGCACCCGCCGCCACGGTCCCGGGCAGGCTCCCCGCCGACATCCCCCCGGGCGAACTCGTCGCTGAGTTCCGCGGCCGCAGCCGCACCATCTCCAAGAAATAGAAACAGGGAACCCCAAGATGACCCAAGAAACCGTCGCCCCCACCAGTGATGCCGTCCTGGACCGCGAAGAAACCATTTCCCGGGACGAGCTTGAGGCATTGCAGCTCAGCCGCCTGCAGCACACGGTGGCCTACGCCTACGACCGCGTCCCCCTGTACAAGCGCAAGTTCGACGAGGCCGGCGTCCACCCCTCGGATCTCCGCGAGCTCTCCGACCTGGGCAAGTTCCCGTTCACCACAAAGGAGGACCTCCGCCTGGAGTACCCCTTCGGCATGTTCGCCGTGCCCCAGCACGAGGTGGCCCGGATCCACGCCAGTTCCGGCACCACCGGCCGCGCCACAGTCGTCGGCTACACCAAGAAGGACCTCGCCGACTGGGCAAAGCTCGTGGCCCGCTCGCTCCGAGCCTCCGGCGTCCGCCCCGGCATGAAGGTCCACAACGCCTACGGCTACGGCCTTTTTACCGGCGGCATGGGGGCCCACGCCGGCGCCGAGGCCCTCGGCTGCACGGTGATCCCGATCTCGGGGGGCCAGACCGAACGCCAGATCACCCTCATCCAGGACTTCAAGCCCGACGCCATCCTCGCCACTCCGACGTACCTGTTGACCATCGCCGACGCCATGATGAAACAGGGCATCGACCCGGCCTCCACCTCGCTCAAATTCGCCGTGCTGGGGGCCGAGCCGTGGACCGAGGAAATGCGCCACGAGCTCGAAGTCACCATGAACATCAAGGCCTGCGACATCTACGGGCTCTCCGAGGTCATGGGGCCCGGTGTTGCCGGCGAGGCCGTGGAAACCCAGGACGGCAGCCACATCTGGGAGGACCACTTCCGCCCCGAAATCGTCGACGCCTTCGACCCCACTGTGGTCCTGGGTGACGGGGAACACGGCGAGCTGGTCTTCACCTCGCTCACCAAGGAAGCGTTGCCGATCATCCGGTACCGCACCAAGGACCTCACCCGCCTGCTGCCGGGCACCGCCCGACCTGCGCACCGCCGGATGGGCCGCATCACCGGCCGCAGCGATGACATGATCATCCTGCGCGGCGTGAATCTGTTCCCCTCCCAAATCGAGGAGATCGCGCTGCGGATCCCGGAGCTGAGCCCGCATTTCCAGCTCGAACTCACCCGGCCCGAGGGCCAGCGGATGGACCAGCTGACCGTCCGGATCGAACGGCGCGAGTCCGTCACGATCGAGGGTGTTGCCTCGGCGTCCAAGGCCCTGCAGCAACAGATCAAGATCCACGTCGGGTCTTCCTGCGCCGTCGACGTCGTCGAGCCCGGCTCCCTGGAACGGTCCAACGGCAAGCTCCGCCGGATCTACGACCTGCGGCCCAAGGCCTGACCACAGCACGCCCAGCCCGCCGGCCCGCCCGTTAAAGGCTGACCGGCGGGCAGGCTGATCTTCCGATCGTGAGAAACTAGCGACTATGCCCACAACAGCAACCAGCACCAAACGCGGCCGTCCCGGCTATGACCAGCAGTCAGTGCTGATGATCGCCGTCGATGTCTTTAACCGCCATGGCTACGATGCCACCTCAATGGGCATCCTTGCTGAAAACCTGGGCATCTCCAAGTCCGCGATTTACCACCACGTGCCGTCCAAAGGCGAGCTTTTGAAGCTGGCGCTGGATCACGCCCTGGGCGGCCTGGAAGCCATCCTGGACCAGCCGAAAGCGCAGTCCGGCACCGCCGAAGCCCGGCTGGAATTCGTCCTGCGCGAAACCATTTCGGTGCTAGTGGAGCGGCTTCCGTTCGTCACCCTGCTGCTGCGCCTGCGCGGCAACACCGAGATTGAGCGCAACGCGATGGAACGCCGGCGCACGTTCGACCACAAGGTGGCGGCCCTGATCTCCGCGGCCCGAGACGAGGGATCGCTGCGCCAGGACATCGACCCCCGCACCGTCACCCGGCTGCTCTTCGGCACGATCAACTCCATTGTCGAGTGGTACAAACCCGGCGGTTCCCTCTCACCGGAAAAACTGGCTGACGACGTCATCACGATGGCCTTCAACGGCCTCCAGGCTCCCCGCTAGCCCGGGTTCTACGGACGCCGGCGGAAGCTATTGACCGGGCCCGGCGCCAGGGCCACGCTGGGAGGATGGCCACCAAACTATCCCGCGTGCTGATGGGAACTTTCCCCCAACTGCGCTACGAACCCACTGCCAAGAGGATCCGCGCGATCATCGACCAGGCTGCCGTCGTCGACACGCGGCAGGCCTGGCTGATCTGGGAACCGCGGCGGATCACCCCGATCTATGCCGTGCCGGAGCAGGACCTGCTGTGCGGACTCGCCGCGCCGGCGCTGCCCGCGGCCGTTGCAGAGGAGCACCCTTTCGCCGTGCGGCAGGGCGAAGCCCCGACTTCCCTTGACCCCGGTACAGCGTTTGGCAATCACAGCTGCGCCGGCGAGGAACTCGACGTTATGACTGCCGCTGCTACCTTGCCCAGGGCCGCTTTCCGGCCCGCGGACCCGGACCTGGCCGGTTACGTGCTACTCGATTTCGCGGCCTTCGACTGGCTCGAGGACGACGAGGAGATCATTGGCCACCCGCGCGATCCGTTCCACCGCGTTGACATCCGCGCCTCATCCGCGGAGGTGCAGGTGGCGCTCGACGGCGCGACCTTGGCCGAAACGAATGGCGCGCAACTGCTCTACGAAACAATGCTCCCAGTGCGGTATTACATTCCGCCGGCGGACGTACGGCTGGAGCTGCTGCGGGAGAGCACCAAGCGGAGCGTCTGCCCTTACAAGGGCCAGGCCAGCTACTGGAGCTACCCGGACTCCGCGCACGGCCGGGATATTGCATGGAGCTATGACGGGCGGTTCCGGGATGCCGCCCAGATCCACGGCCTCATCTGCTTCTTTAACGAACGGATCGATCTGAGGGTCAACGGTGTGCTCCAGCCCCGCCCGGTGTCGCCGTGGTCCCGCCCGGACGGTCCGGACGCCCGTTGACGGACGGGGCACAAAATAGCGTCCCGGCGGGCCGGGACGCTATTTTGTGGGATCCTGCACGTCAAAGCTGGTAGTCAGCCGCCGTCGTGATGTTCTCGTGGACGCAAAGGATATTGTGCTCCGTATCCAGGAACCAGGCGCACCTTTCCGAATCGGTTGTACAGATGTGATTGTCGGTCTTGAGCTCCGGCAGGTCGTAGTCCTGGAATTGGACGCCCTTGGCTTCCATCTCCTGGACGGTCCGCTCGATCCCGGAGACTTCAAAACTCAGGGTCGTGTGCTCGGAATGTTTTCCGTCCCCGACGGCCATCAACTGCAGCAGGGGGCCGCCGTCGCTGCCAAAGAGATCGCTTCCGTCGCCTGTCACTCCACGGTGCGGCAGGCCCAGGGTGTCCGCATAAAAGCGGTGGGCGCGCTGTGCATCATCGACTGGCAGGATTGTTGTGGCTTTGTTGAGAATTAAAGTCATTTCGCCACCTCCTACACGGAATATTTTACGCCGGCGCCGGGCGGAAAGAGCCTGTCAATCGCGCCCCAACCCCCAGACGCTCCCTCAGCTATGGCCGCAATACACCCGACGCTCCCTCAGCGAAGTGAGGGAGCGTCGGAGCCGGCACCGCAGGACGTGAGGGAGCGTCGGAAGGGCTACTTCTCCACGAGGGTGAGGACGTCGTAGGTGGCCACGATTTCGTCGTTCTGGTTGGTCAGGACGGCGTCCCAGGCCACCTCGCCGTAGCCGTCGGTCTCGCGCGGCGTGATCTTCTTGGCGGTCAGGGTGACCCGGATCGAATCGCCCGCCGCCACCGGGGTGATAAAGCGCAGGCTTTCCAGGCCATAGTTGGCCAGCACGGGTCCCGGCGCGGGCTCCACGAACAGCCCGGCGCCCCATGCCAGCAGCAGGTAACCGTGCGCCACGATGCCCGGGAAGAACGGGTTGGCCGCCGCTGCTTCCTCGTTGGTGTGGGCGTAGAAGGTGTCCCCGGTGGAGTTGGCGAACTTGGTGATTTCATCCAGAGTCACTTCGCGCAGCCCGGAGCGGATCGCGTCACCGATGTGCAGGGTGCTCAGGTGCTTGCGGAACGGGTGCTGGCCTTCGGTCTCGAGCGTGAAGTTCCGGTCCGCGCCGGTGTGCCAGACGCCCGTGACGGCGGTCAGCATGTTCGGTGAACCCTGGATGGCGGTGCGCTGCATGTGGTGAAGGACCGAGCGAATGCCGCCGAGCTCCTCGCCGCCGCCGGCCCGGCCCGGGCCGCCGTGGACCAGGTGCGGGACCGGCGAACCGTGGCCGGTGGAACTGCGGGCGTCCTCACGGTTGAGCATGTGCACCCGGCCGTGGTGGGCGGCGATGCCGGTGACGAGTTCGCGGGCAACCCCGGGGTCGTTGGTGCAAACGGAGGCTACGAGCGAGCCGCCGCCGCGGGCGGCTAGGCGGACGGCGTCGGCCAGGTCCGTGTAGCCAATCACGGACGATACCGGGCCGAAGGCTTCCAGCGAGTGGACCGCTTCGGCTTCCGGGTCCGCCCAGCTCAGCAGCACGGGGGACATAAAGGCGCCATCGGCGACGACGCCGACTGTGCCGTCAGCGCTGGTGACCTTCGGCGAATCGAGCGTGCCGTAGGCGAGTTCGCCGCCGGCATCGAGCATTGACTGGACCGCTGCCCGCACATCGTCGAGCTGCTCCAGGGACGCCAGGGCGCCCATGGTCACGCCGTCCGCGCGCGGGTCGCCGAGGATCACACGTTCGGTGATCCGCTGCCCGACGGCGGCAACGACGTCCTGGACCAGCGCCTGCGGCACGATGGCCCGGCGGATCGATGTGCACTTCTGGCCGGCCTTGGCCGTCATCTCGGTAACAAGCGACTTGATGTAGGCATCGAATTCCGGCGTGCCCTTGACGGCATCCGGGCCCAGGATGGCTGCGTTCAGGGAATCGGTTTCCGAGGTGAAGCGGACTCCGCCCTTGACCACGTTGGTGTGGGACTTAAGCGTGTTTGCGGTGGAGGCGGAGCCGGTGAAGGCCACAATGTCGCGGTAGTCGAGGTGGTCCAGAATGGTGCGGACCGAGCCGGAAACCAGCTGCAGCGAGCCCTTGGGCAGGATGCCGGAATCGATGATGGCCTTGACCACCGCGGCGGTGACGTAACCGGTCGGGGTGGCGGGCTTAACGATCGTGGGCACGCCGGCGATGAAGGCCGGGGCAAGTTTCTCGAGCATCCCCCACACCGGAAAGTTGAAGGCGTTGATCTGCACGGCGACGCCGGGAATGCGGGTGTAGATGTGCTCGCCGGCGAAGGAACCGTCCCTGGACAGCACCTCCATGGGCCCGTCCACGATCACTTGGGAGTTGGGAAGTTCGCGCCGGCCCTTGGAACCGAAGGTGAACAGCACGCCGATGCCGCCGTCGATGTCGACCATCGAGTCGGTCTTGGTGGCGCCGGTCTGGGCCGAGAGCGCATAGAATTCCTCGCGGCGACCGTTCAGGTACTGCGCGAGTTCCTTGAGCTTGAGCGCGCGCTGGTGGAAGGTCAGTTTGCCGAGTTCCGCCTGGCCGGTGGTGCGCCCGTAGTCCACGACGGCGGCGAGGTCGAGTCCATCGGTGCTCACCTTGGCGAGGAGTTCACCGGTGCTGGCGTCCAGGACGGACGCGGCGCCGGCCGCGGAGCCGGCGTCGGGGGTCCACCAGGAATCCCGGACGAAGCTGGGAACGATCCCGACAGTGTCTACTGTGGGTTCCGGAGCAGTTGCAGTGGTGGTCATCGTTGACGGGTCCTTCCAACAGGGGCAAGATCAACACGGCCAGCATTACTGACCGTCCGTTCGGTAATATGTCCACAGTACATGAATGAGGCCTGCCGCACACTAGCTGCGGCGGCACATACCGGCCTGAGCCCTGGGCTTTCCGGCCAAAGAGGAGACGTTATGACCCCCGAGCCCCGGAATACCGAGCTATGGAAGATCACCCTCGGGGAACTCGACGAAAAAATGGGTGTGAAGATCGTCGAGGAATCCGTCCAGCGGGTGGTGGCCACCATGCCGGTGGAGGGCAACCGGCAGTCCTTCGGGCTGCTGCACGGCGGCGCTTCGCTGGCTGTGGGCGAAGCGGTGGGCTCCTGGGCTGCCGTCATCCACGCAAGCACGCTCGGCAAGACCGCCGTTGGCGTGGACGTCTCGGCAACGCACCACAAGTCTGCCCGCGAGGGAATCATCACCATCACCGCCACCCCCATCCACCTGGGCGGCACCGTCACCACCCACGAGGTGCTGATCACCAACGCGGCCGGCGAGCGGCTTTGTACCCTGCGGATCACCAACCTGCTGCTGGACCGCAGGGGCTAAGCGGGCCACCCCGGGCGCCGGGGCCGGGATTCCGGCCGGACTACCGCACCGTCCGACGCCGGGCAATGGCCAACAAGGCGACGCCGAGCAAAACTGTGCCGCCGGCAAGGCCCGCCATCGGCAGCAGCACCCCCGCACCGGTATCCGGCAACCGTCCTGAGCCGGCCGAAACCACAATGGGCCGCGCTGGTGGATTTACGGCAGGCTGGGCCGGCGGATTTACGGCAGGCTGGGCCGGCGGATTTACGGCGGGCCGGGCCGGCGGTACTGCAGCCCGGGCATCAATGGTGAACGCTACGAGCAGCGGGTCCGAGGCCACGCCGTCGACCGATTGGGTGACGGACAGCGTGTGCGCCCCCACGGCGAGGCCTGAAGGGAACGGGACGCTCCAGCGCCCGCCTGCCACGAGGACCTGCGGAACGAAGGACCGGACCACTGCCCGGGCCCCGGTCCCGGCGCCGCCGGCACCGGCGTGTGCAGCGCCCACGGGTGCCCCGTCGATCGAGACGATGACGTCGGCGCCGTCAACGCCCGTTCCGGAAATCGAGGAGGGAAGCGCGTCCTGGCGGAAGTGCCAGCCGTCCGGGACAGTGGTTTCCGCAGGCGCGGGGGGAATGACAGTGAAAGTTTTGCTGGATGAAGGGCTGTCCGCAATACCCGGGGACGAGAGAGTGGCGGTCGCCGTCACTTTCCCGAAGGCCGGCCGCTCCACCGGAACGGTCCATTGACCGTCCAAAGCCACCGTCCCTGTCCCGGCCACGTCACCGGAGAGCGTCACGACAGCGCCGGGCATTCCCGTTCCGGCAACACTGCCCAGGCCCGGCAGGGCGGCGTCCGCCGGCGTCGTTATTCCAGGCGCAGGCAGGGGCGCCGGTGAGACGGTGGCGGTGAAGGACGCGGGTCCAGAATGGCTGAAGCCGTTCACGGTCTCGGCCGAGAAGGCCAGTTGCCCGGCCGGCAGCGGAGCCCGGAAAGTCCAGTTGCCGGCAGAGTCGACCGGGACCTCCGTTGGCGCCTGGTTGGCAACTGTGATGCGGACCTTTGAGTTGGCGGCTACGGCCGATGCCGGGGCTGCCAGAACCCTGCCGGTGATGTCCTCCCCGGCCTTGACTGTCAGGTTCACCGGCGCCACAAGCTCGGGTTTGTTCAGGAACAGCTGGAGCTCCACGGCGGTGGGGAATGCGGTCAGGGCGTCCTCCAGCGTGGTGGCGATCGCGAAGTTCTCGCCGGAAGTTTCGCCGGCCGAGTGGGTGCCGACGGCGAAGTTGCCGCTGATCCAGGGACCGCCGGAGTCGCCACCGCTGGATTGGACGTTTTTGGACAAAAAGCCGCGGAAGGCCCGCAGATCCTCCGCGGCGGCCGTCCTTCCCCCCACCACGTAGACACCGGTTTCTTCCACCTGCCCGCAGGACCATCCCGTGGTCCGGCCGGACCGGCACACCTCCTGGCCCTGGAACGGTGCGACCACGCCAATGATCTTCACGGCTGATGGGCCCGGGTTGGCGGCGCTGGCCCAGGTGGTGGCGGCGGGTTGCACGTTGACTCCGCCGTCGAGTGACTCGATGACGGCGATGTCGGTGCCCACGTTGCCGGGGGCCTGCTCACTGCCGGTGATCCAGCTGTTGAGCGGCCCGCCGAACTGGCTGAAGCCAAATCTGCCGAGCGGGGCGCGGGTGCCCGGCAGCGGCGCCGACCCGCCGGCTGTGGCGGAGACAGGCGGCTCGAGTTCGGCCACCCGTGCCGTACCGTCTTCGGCGCAGTGACCAGCTGTCAGCACCAGGGGCAGCCCCGCCGCGCTGAACGCGCCGAACCCGGTCGAGCAAATCGTCCGCCGGTCAATGATGTAGCCTTCCCCGCCGTAAACGTCCGCTTCGGTGGTGAGCGGCAACGCCTGTTCGAGTCGGACGTTGGTATAGCGGGCCACAAAGCTGGCCGCGGAGATTTTCCCTGGCGCCGAGTTAATCGTCGGCTCGCTCGGCTGGTCGGGGGCCGGGGAAAGCTCGGCTTCGGCAGCGTTTGTTCCGCCGGTGCGGATAACGAACCGGCCGGCGGAGTAGGCCACGGCTTGCAGACCGGCCGGCCCCACCTCGCGGACGTAGTCCTGGAACAGCTGCTCGGTGTTGGACGCCACCAGCTCGGCCGCCGAAGGTGCGGGAGTGGGAGCCGTCGAAGGTGCAGGAGTGGGTGCGGGAGTGGGTGCAGCCGTGGGCACGTCCGTGGGCGCGGCCGGCGACGCAGCGGAAGGCGCCTCGAGCACAAACACATCCGCAGCGCCGTTGCCGTTCAGCCCATCGACCCGGGCGCGCAGCTCGGGGCCGCTGCCCTCGATGTGGATCTTTCCGGCCCGCAGGCTGATGCCCAGGTAGCCGGGCAACTCCCGCAGCGACGGAACGGCATCGGCCGCGGTCCGGCCCAGCTGGCCTGCTGCATTGAACTCCTCGAGCGTGATGCCCAGGTCGCGCCGGATGGCCTCGGCGAGTCCGGCATCGCTGATCCCCGGCGCTGCGGTGACGGCTGGCGCGCCCGGAGCGTCAGCTGCGGTCGTGTTGGAACCAGCGGCCGCAGCTGCCGGCGTCGTTGGTGCGGCAGGGGACGCCTGCGCGGATGCTGCGGGAGCGGCTGACGGAGCGGGGTCCGTCCCGCCGGCTTCGGCCAGGGCAGGAACGGCGTAGAACGATCCGGCGAGCGCGATCGCGGCAGCCGCGACCGCCCGCACTGTCAGCTGAAACGTCGGAGTCTTCACCCGGTTACTCTAGCGCCCCAATTTGGCCACGATGGCGCCCAGATCCCGGTCCGTTAGGCCATTGTGACGGATGAAGTCACCGGGCTTCACCTGGCGGACAAAGTGCTGCAGGCTTTCCAAGCGCTGTTCGAGCAGCGGCGCGAGGACTTCCTCGGGCAGGTACCGCTCGTGCGGATGCGGGACCGCCGACATCCGGTGGTACTCGTTGATGCCGCGCATTGCCTGCTCGTAGCTCTTGGAAATGACGGCCTCTCCTGCTCCGGCAAGGTCCTGGAGCATGGCAGCGATCATCCCGCTGCGGTCCCGGCCGGCGGAACAATGGATCACAACTCCGCCGCGCGCATCGGCTACGGCTTTGAAGACGGCGGCAAGCTTCTCCGGGAAGATTCGGGCGTTGTCCGCGTAGTAGGCCGGATCGTTGAGGTAGGGAACGCAGAGCTTCCGGAATTCGCTGTTGCCGGGGTCCTCGGTGGGGGCGTGCACGACGTCGAAGGCGGACAGGCTTGCCGCGCCCACCCGCGGATCGGTCGGGCGGCGGCGGATCTCCTCGGGATTGCGCAGATCAATCACAGTCCGGACGCCGGCGTTGTAGACCTGCTCCCAGCCCGCCTCGGTAAGCCATTCGCGCCGGCCCATGCGGAAGACTCCGCCGGCGATGTGCCAGGCGTTGACCGCGCCGGCCCACTCCATCGCCTCGGGCGCCGTCGTCACCGTAACTTGGCCAGTCTGGCCTCGAGGGCGTTCCGGACCATGGGCCACTCGTGTTCCAGGATGGAAAAGACCGCCGTGTCCCGGAGCGCGCCGTCGCTGCTGCGGGTGTGGCTGCGGAGCACACCGTCCTGTTTCGCGCCCAGCCGCGCGATCGCCTCGCGGGACTGGTGGTTGAGCCAGTGGGTCCGGAACTCGACGGCGGGGCAGCCCAGCGTTTCGAAGGCATGCCGGAGCAGGAGCAGTTTGGAGTCCGGGTTGCTGCCGCTGCCGTGGGCGGACGCCGCGTTCCAGGTGGAGCCGATTTCCACCCGCGGCGTGGCGGCATCGATGTTCATGTAGGTGGTCATGCCGATCACCCGGCCCGGTCCGCCGGTGGTGGGGTCAAGCAGCCGCGTTGTAAAGGGCAGCATGTCGCCGCTGTCCTGCAGGGCCAGGCGCCGCTCAATCTCGGCGGCCATCTGGTCAGGGCCGGGCACTGACGTGTACCAGAGGTTCCACAGTTCGCCGTCGCTGGCGGCCTGGACGAGGCCGTCGTGGTGGTCCGGGCGCAACGGTTCCAGCACGACGTATTTTCCGGTCAGGGTGATGGGAGCGATTGCGGGGGTAGTCACTGCACCATCATAAATGCGCGGGACGGCCTAAATGCCGGGGCCGGGAACCAGTTGGCCCACCAACGTTTCTTCCACTGTTTCGGTCACAATGCAGGGAGTTCTGGATAGGCTGGGGCCATGATCACAGTCACCGGCACGGTCCGTTCCCCGTTGGAGGCCGGCAAGGCCTTCGCGTACCTCTCCGCCTTCGAACACACGCCGGAGTGGGACCCGGGAACACCGGTGGCCAAGAAACTCTCCGACGGGCCGGTCGCCGTTGGGCACCGCTATCACGCCGAAGCGGAGTTCCGCGGCAAGCGCCAAACGCTGATCTACGAGGTCGTGGAGTTGGCAGGTACCCTCATCAAGCTGCGCGGCGAAAACAAGACGGTCATTTCCGTCGATACGATCGACGTTAAGCCTTCGGGATCCGGTTCGGAAGTCCGTTATACGGCGGAATTCCGGCTCAAGGGATGGCTTAAGGTCGCAGAACCGTTTATGAAACCAGCGTTCCAGTCCCTGGCCGACCCCGCCATGGCCGGCATGAAAAAAGCCCTAGACTCACAGGCGTCGCAGTAGCGGCCCGAGCTGAAACAGGAGCACACCGTGACATCCCAGAATCCGGATCCCCTGGAGAACAACCTCACCGGCTTGGAACCCGGAGGCGGTGTGCCTCCGGGTGAGACGCCACCGGGCGAGGGGACCTCGGTGGGACCGCAGGGGCCGCGGATCCGCGAGGACCGGGGGTTCGGCCAGTACCTCTGGATCCTTATGATCGCCGTGGTGGTGCTCTTTGTGTTGCTTTTCTTCGTCGGCTACATCGTGGGGATCCTCGGGTAGCTGGTCAGTTCACTCGGTCCAGTTGAAAAAGCCCTTGCCGGACTTGCGGCCGAGTTCTCCTCGGGCGACTTTGTCCCGCAGGATCTGCGGCGGGGCGAAGCGCTCCCCGAGCGTGGAGGCGAGGTATTCGGCGATGCCCAAGCGGACGTCCAGGCCTACGATGTCAGTGGTCCGCAAGGGTCCGGTGGGGTGCTTGTAGCCCAGGACCATGGCGTTGTCGATGTCCGCGGCGGATGCCACTCCCTCTTCCACCATCCGCATCGCCTCGAGGGCAATCGCGACGCCCAGCCGTGAGGACGCGAACCCGGGGGCATCGTTGACGACGACGGCGGTCTTGCCCAGCGCCTCAACCCAGCCGCGGGCCGCCTGGGTCAGCTGGCTTGAGGTGTGCTCGCCGAGCACCACCTCGATCAGGGTCGAGGCCGGCACGGGATTAAAGAAGTGCAGGCCGAGGAAGTTCTGCGGACGCTTCAGCTCACGGGCCAAGCCGTTGACGGACAGCGACGACGTGTTCGAGGCGAGATAGGCGTCGGCACCGAGCCGGGCCTCAATCCCCCGCAGGGCGCTGACCTTGAGGTCCCAGTCCTCGGGGACGGCCTCGATGACCAGCTGGCGGTCCTTGAAGTCGTTGTAGTCCACCGTCACCGCGAGCCGCGAGACCATCTCGTCCAGGTTCCCGTCGGTGGCGCCACGCTCGATGCTCTTGGCCGCTGCTGATTCCACCCGTTCGCGGGCAGCCTCGGCGGACTCCTCGTCGCGCTCGACGACGAGGACGTTGGCGCCGTTGACCAGGAAGGCGTGTGCGATCCCGGCGCCCATCCGGCCGCCGCCCAGCACCCCGACGAAGTCTGGCAGGGCGCCGCCGGGAAGGTTAGCGGAGTGTGCGGAGTTGTTCATCGTCAATTCTTCTTCCGGTTTTCCTGCGCGGAGGTCCTGGCGTCTTGCTGTGCAGGCTTCTTCGCTGACTTCTTGTCCAGAAATGCCTGCATACGGTCGAACTTGGCCTGCGATTCAAACAGGATGCCCTGCGCCAGCTGGTCGATCAGCGGGTGGGCCTCGGCCGGCGCGTGGAACACCGATTTGGTGATCCGGACCGCGAGGGGATCCTGGCCCGCGATCCTGTCGGCCAGGGCATGGGCGGCCGCCATCAGCCCGGAAGCCTCGTGGATCTCGGTCATGAGGTTGACGGCAAGGGCCCGCTCGGCGCGTAGCACCGTGCCGGCCAGCAGCATTTCCTTGGCCACCGGTTCCCCCACCAGCTCCTTCAGGCGCCAGCTCGCGCCGGCTGCGGCGAGGATGCCCAGGCCCGTCTCCGGGTTGCCGATCCGCACGGACGGGGTGCCGATCCGGAAGTCCGCGGCGTACGCCAGCTCGGCGCCGCCACCCAGGCAAAAGCCGTCCAGGGCTGCAATGACGGGCATTGGGAGTTTGGCGATACGCACGAAGATGGTGGAGTTGATGCCTTGGAGCGCGTCGTCGCGGCGGCGTTCGCGCAGCTGGCCGATGTCCGCCCCCGAGGCGAAGACACCTTCGGTACCGGCGATGATGAGCATCTTCGGCGACCGTTCCAGCGCGGCGCAGACAGCGTGCAGCTCATCGACCATCTGCTGGTCGATGGCGTTGCGGACCTCGGGCCGGTTGAGGAGCACCACCAGCCGGTCTTCGCGTTCGTCGATCAGCAGCGTGCTGAAATCGCGCGGGTCGAGGCCCGTCGCGGCGGCCGGCACTAGACCCGCTCCAGCAACATCGCGGTGCCCTGGCCCACGCCGATACACATCGTGGCGAGACCGATCCTGGCGTCCTCGCGCTCCATCCGCCCCAGCAAGGTGATGGCGAGCCGTGAACCGGAGGAACCCAGCGGGTGCCCGAGCGAGATCGCGCCGCCGTCGCGGTTTACGATCTCGGGGTCCAGGCCGAGCCGCCGCATGGTCGCAAGCGACTGGGTCGCGAAGGCTTCGTTGAGTTCGACGGCGCCGAGGTCGCCGACGCTGAGGCCGGTCCGCGACAGCACTTTACGGGTCGCCGGAACCGGGCCGATGCCCATAATTTCCGGTTCGCAGCCGGCGGAGGCGCCGTCGATGATCCGGGCCCGAGGCGTCAGGCCAAGCCTCTTGATGGCTGCTTCGGACGCGACGATGATGGCGGAGGCGCCGTCGTTCAGGGTGGAGGAATTTCCGGCCGTGACTACCGAACCGCCGGCGACGACGGGGCGAAGGCCCGCGAGAACGTCAATTGTGGTGCCGGCCCGGGGCCCCTCGTCGGTGTCGACAACGGTTTTTCCCTTGCGCGTCGTAACCGTTACCGGGACAATCTCGTCGGCGAAGCGGCCCGCGGCGATGGCCGCGAGGGAGCGTTCATGGGAGCGGACGGCGAAGGCGTCGGCGTCCTCGCGGGTGATCCCGTCCACGCGGGCGACTTCTTCCGCCGTTTCCGGCATGGAGTAGGTCATCTTCCCGTCCCGGGAAAGTTCGCCCTGCTGGAAGAGCGGGTTGACGAAGCGCCATCCGATGGACGTATCAAAGATCTGCCCCGGTTTCGCGAAGGCGGCCTGGGGCTTCTCCTGGACCCAGGGGGCGCGGCTCATGGATTCGACACCGCCGGCGATCACGATGTCCGCTGCTCCGGACTTGATCATCTGGCTGGCCATAATGATGGCGCTGAGGCCCGAGGCGCAGAGCCGGTTCACGGTGATGCCGGGGATGTGCAGCGGCAGTCCGGCCAGGATGGTGGCCATCCGGGCGACGTTGCGGTTTTCCTCGCCGGCGCCGTTGGCGTTGCCAAGGATGACCTCATCGATGGCCTCCGGGTCCAGCCCGGCCCGGGCGACGGCCTCGCGGATCACCAAGGCGGCCAGGTCATCGGGGCGGACCGCGGAGAGTGCTCCGCCATACCGGCCCACAGCGGTGCGGGCACCGCCTACGAGAAATGCCTGAGGTCCTGCAACTGCTGATGCCATGGGTACACCCTTCACGCGATAAACAGCACTGTCATCGAAAAGAACTCTCATCGGCGGCGGAACCAGGTTCGGACCGCTAGCGCGCCAATTTACCGACCGTTCGTTCTATAAAGATTACACGGCACCGCAAGGGGGTCAATCGGGGCCGGGCTGGATTACGCGACGACGACGCCGAGGTGACTGGCCATTAATGGCGCCAGCAGGCCCAGCTGGTAGTCGTCGATCACAAGGCCGGCGAGGCTTTCGAGTCCGGCGATGGCGCGGAAGTCCGTGCCCCGGATGTCAAAGTCCTTCAGCCTGGCGCCGGCAAGGTCGAGGGTGCCGATGGTGCAGTTCTTCAGGGCTACCCGCGTCGCCAGGCAGGAACCCAGGTCCAGCTCGTTGATGATGCAGTCGCTGATTTGCACGTCCGTGAGCTTGGAACCACGGAGGTTCAGATAATCGAGTTTGCCGCCGTCGATCCGTACTGACTGCCAGCCGCTCTCGTACAGTTCCGCTGAACCCCAGCGCGGGTTGGCGATCTCGACGTCGCGCAGGGTGCTTCGGGCCGCCATAAATACCGGGGCGTACACCTCGGCCAGGATGCAATCCCGGAAAGAGGCGCCCCGCAGCTGGGTCTCGTTGAACGAAACGCCGCGGAAGTCGCACTCGGCAAAGTCGGTGCCGCCGAGTTCCAGGCCGTCGGCGGATAACTTGCCGTACCGGACGCCGTCGTAGCGCTCACCGGAACGCAGTGCCGGCGACGGGTCGTCCCTGAGGTCCGTCAGCCGGACCGGACTGAGCCGCGGCGCCGTCACCTTGGGCGGCGGGGGCGTCCCGGTGCTGCGCCCCATCAGAGCGACTCGGCCTTGGCCGCGATTTCTGCCAGGTCCTTGGCGAGCGCCTTTCGGGTGATGCGCATTCCCAGCTTTCCAAAAAGTGCCATTAACAGCCCGGTCATCCGGGAAGGGTTCAGCACATCGGCGCTAAACGTCAGCGTCAGGTCCGTGCCGCCGTCGCGCTCGGCAAGCGTAAAGCGTGTGGTGTACTCCGTCGGTCCCTGCACGGCCTTCACCGTTGTGCTCCGGGGCGGATCGGCCCGGGCCACCCACATTTCCACCGTTTCCGCCCGCCCCATCATGGTGCGGGTTTCTTTCCAGCGCGTCCCCTCGCTGTAGGGGCCTTGCGAGAGCATCTGGATCGAGGTGATGCCGGAAAGTGTCGCGGCCGAACCGGGGATGTCGGAAATGACGGCCCATACCTTGTCCGTCGACGCGTTGACATGCTGGGTCAGGCTGGTTGTGTGGTCCATGGCATCGAGCCTAGCCCGGCTCCGGTGCGCATTTCATCCCTCGTTCGCGGCCGGGCCCTTGAATTACTAAGCATGCTTTGTGTTATGGTGGGGAGACGTTGTATTTCAACCGGAAACGAGAGGTGGTTTACACCATGGGTATCGGCGACAAGGTTCAGAACGAAGCACAGCACCTCGGCGGCAAGGCCAAGGAAGCTGCGGGCAACGCCACCAACAACGACGAAATGCGTGCCGAGGGCCAGAAGGACCAGGTCGCAGCCGACGCAAAGAAGGTCGGCGAAAACGTCAAGGACGCCTTCAAGAAGGATTAGTCCGTACAAAAGGCGGCGGTGGACATTCCTTTGGGGGATGTCCACCGCCGCTTTTTTGTGCCGGCCCAGGGCTCTGGTGCCACTCGCGCCGCCGCAGCTTAAACGAACGACGGCGGCCCCTCACCGGAGGACCGCCGTCGCCTGCGCACTTGCCCGGAAGGCTAGTTGAAGAGCGCGTTCTTCGGTTCGTTGTCCTTGACCTTCTGCCAGCCGAGCCACAGCAGGAGTGCGAAGAACGGGATGGTCGCCAATGTCCAAAGACCAAGGTGGAAGACTTCGCCGCCCTTGCTGGTCATGGTGTCGAAGCCGATCAGCACCGTGATAAGCAGCAGGGCAATCAAGCCTGCCCAGCTGGCCCAGACTCCGCCGGGCGCCAGCAGGGAGGAGACCTTGCCCTTGGTTTTCCGCAGCGCTATCTGGCTGGCGAAGATGGCAGCCCAGGTGAAGATCACACCGACCGAGGCCGAGTTCAGCGCCAGGTCAAAGGCATACGAGCCGCCGAGCCAGATATTAAGCAGGATCCCGACTAGGTAAACGCCGCCGATGGCCAGGATGGCGGCGTACGGCACGTGGCTCTTGGACATCCTGGTCAGCCACTGCGGAGCATGCCCGTTGTTGGCCATGGTCCGGAAAATCCGGCCGATCGAGTACAGGCCCGAGTTGCACGAGGAGAGGGCGGCGGTGATGACAATCATGTTCATCACATCGCCCATCCAGCCGAGGCCCATCTGGCCGAACACTGTGACAAACGGCGAGGTGCCGGCAACGTACTGGTCCGACGGCAGCAGCATGGCCAGCAGCGTCACGGAACCGACGTAGAACACCACGATCCGGAAGACAACAGCGCGGATGGCCTTGGGCACTTCTTTGGCCGGATCCTGCATTTCACCGGCAGTGACGCCAACGAGCTCAATGCCGTTGTAGGCGAAGATCACCGCGTTCAGCACCAGGATCATCACGAGCCCGCCCTTGGGGAACATGCCCCCCTCAGCGGCGAACAGGTTGCTGACCGAGGCGTTGCCGTCGCCCACCTGGGCGTTGGTGATCACCATAAAAGTACCGACGGCCAAGAAGATGAGGATCGCACCGACCTTGAGGACGGAGGCCCAGAATTCGAATTCGCCGAACGCCTTGACACTCAGGAGGTTGACGCCGACTAGCAGCAACAGCGCTGCGATGGCGGACAGTTCAACCGGCACGTTCGGGAAAAAGAACTGGAAGTACAGTCCGATCGCGATGAGCTCGGCAATGCCGGTCATGGCCCAGTTGATGAAGTACATCCAGCCGGAGACATAAGCGCCCTTTTTGCCGAACATTTCACCGGCATAGCTGACGAAGGAGCCTGACGTCTGGCGGTACATGATCAGCTCGCCCAGGGCGCGCATCAGCAGGTACGCGATGACGCCGGCCAAGGCGTAGGAGAAAATGAGCGACGGACCGGTGGAGGCCAGGCGCCCGCCGGCGCCCATAAAGAGTCCGACGCCAATGGCGCCGCCCATCGCGATCATGGTGACCTGGCGGCCGCTGAGCGACTTCTTGTAGCCCTCGGCGCTGAGAGTTGAGTCGACGACGGCGGATTGCGCCTCGGGGTTCTTAAGTTCTGTGGGGGTAGTTGATGGCACAGCTGTTTCCTTGCAGTTCGTTGTAAGGCCGGGACAGGGACAGCGGGTTCGCATACACAAATGAACGGGCCCCGACCCCCAACAGGGGCCACGACGTGTACCGAACCTCACAAGGTCGAAGCTCGCGCGGCTCGTCTATTCTACTGGCATTTGAGACCAAACCGTGACGGGAACAACACCGGGCAGGCACTTGTACTAATTATCGACCTCATTACTGCTGTAATCCCGAATAATCTTCGATTATCATCCGCTGAATCCCCAAGGATCCGTCCATCAGACCAGGGCGCCATCCCGCATCCCGTACCGGAGCCAGTTTCCGGCTCCGGCGCCCCGCCCGGTGTCGTGACCGGAGCACGTGCTGAACCACTCCCCCAGGGCGCGGTCGTGGCTGACCAGGATCAGCGTCCCGGCGAAGTCCGAAAGAGCCGCTTCGAGCTGTTCCACCAGCACGGGCGCCAGGTGGTTGGTGGGCTCATCCACGAGCATCGTTCCATACCCGCCCAGGAGCAGGCGGGCGAGCGCCAGCCTGCGTTGTTGCCCTGCGGAAAGGCTCCCCACCGGGACGTGGAATTCGCTGGTGCGGAAAAGCCCGAGCCGCAGCAGCGCCTCGGCGTGCTCATCGATGTTGCCGCCCAGGCCCGCGGCGAAAGCGGGCAGGAGACGCATCCCGGGGTGCTGCGGGAGCTCCAGTTCCTGCTGCAGGTATCCGATCCGGCCGTGCCGCACTACGGTGCCTGTGGCCGGTTCCAGCGTGCCCGCCAGGACGGCGAGCAGCGTGGACTTGCCGGCGCCATTGGGACCGGTAATGAGGATCTTCTGGCCCGCCTCCACCCGGAGGTCCGTCGGTTCCAGGCGGCCCGGTACCGTCACTCCCGTCGCTTCAAGGGCGGGACCCGCCGCAACGTCCGCCCGAAGGTTCGTTGCCAGTTTCAGGGGCACCGGCGGACGGTCGATGGGGTTTGCCTCCAGCCGGCGGAGACGCTCCTGGGCATTGCGGACCTTGCTGGTGGCTGCCTTTTGCCACGTGCCGGCTTTGAAGTCGAACCCCATTTTGTCATTGTCGCGCTGGCGGGCGTAGCCCATCGTCCCCGCGACGGTGTCCGCCTGGAGCCGCTCGGCCGCCATCGAGTCCAGCCACCCGTGGTACTGCTGCGCCCAGCGCTGGCGCTCGGCCGACTTCTCCCGCAGATAGCCTTCGTAGCCGTTGCCGTACCGGTTGACCGTAAGGCGTTCGGCATCTACTTCAATCACTGTTGACGCTACTTTGCGCAACAGGACGCGGTCGTGGGAGACCACCACCACGGTTCCTCGGTGCGCGGCCAGCCGCGCCTCCAGCCAGGCCGTGCCGCTGGCGTCGAGGTGGTTGGTGGGTTCGTCCAGGAGGAGGATGTCCGCGGGATCGGCCAGCACGCAGGCCAGCGCCACGCGTTCCTGCTCCCCGCCGGAGAGCGAGCCCAGGGTCCGCGTCCGGCCCAGACCGCCGAGGCCAAGTCGGTCCAGCGCCGCCTCTACCCGGGATTCCGCGGCGTAGCCTTCCCGCAACTGGTACTGCGTCTGCAGGTTTCCGTAGCGCTCCAGTTCGCCTGCTTCCGCTCCGGCCAGCCCGTCTTCCAGGCGCTCCAGCTCGGCCTCCATTTCGCGGAGGGATTCCAGCGCGGCATCGATCGCGTTGGACACGGTGAACGCATCAGGCAGGCCCAGGGTTTGGGCAAGGTAGCCCACCCGGCCCTGGCTGACGGCGGTGCCCTCGTCCGGGGCCTCGAGCCCGGCCAAAATCCGGAGCAGCGTGGATTTGCCCGCGCCGTTTTCGCCGACGATTGCCACATGTTCACCGGCGCTGATGGCAATGTCGACGCAGGCGAAAAGCTGGCGGTCCCCGTAACCATGGGATACGCCCGAAAGGCGGAGATGTTCGCTCAAGGAGTCCTCGCAAGTAGGTGCACGGCCAGCCCGGCGGCGGCTTGAGTCGTCAAGTATGACACCGTCGGCGGTTACTGAGGTACTGCGGCGCCGGCGGAAGTACCGGTCGGTCAGCAGGCAGGCCGTGGCGCTAGGCTGGAGGCATGGGCACCGCTCTTCGCACACCAGCACCGCGGCCGGAACTGTACAGGTTCTCGCGGCTCGACTACCTCACGGCCGGCCTCTACGTCGCCGTCGCCGGATTTTTTGCCGTGTTCGGCTCACTGCTGGCGCCGCTGATGCTGCGGCTCTCGCCGAACCCGGCGGTGGCGTCGTACTCGGTGAACCTGATCTTCTACGGCGGGATCGGCATCCTGGCACTGGCCGCCGTCCGGCGCATCGCCGCTCGGGACCTCAGGGTCCTCGCCACCCGGCCGTGGTTCAGCCTGCTGATGGTCCCTCTCGCCGTGGTGGCGATGATGATTCTCACCGCGATTCTCGTCGCCGTAACCGGCCCGCCGCAGACGTCCGCCAACCAGGCGGGCCTGCAGGCGCTGATGCAGCAGGTGTCGGCCTGGCTGATGGTGCCGCTGCTGGTGATCGTGGGTCCGTTTGTGGAGGAGTACATCTTCCGCCACCTGCTGATCGGCAAGCTCAGCCGCAGGGTCAACGTCTGGGTGTGCGCCGGCTTGTCAGTTGTGTTCTTTGCGGCCCTGCATATCATTGGCCAGGAGGCGCTGGCCCTCCCGGTCCTGATGCCGTATCTCGCGATGGGCGCCGTCCTGGTATTCGTCTACGTCTGGACCGGCAAAAATGTGATGTTCTCCTACTTTGTCCACGCGTCGAAGAACCTGCTCGCGGTCATTTTCCTCTACGCCATCCCGCCGGATGTGATGGAGCAGCTCCAGAAGGTCCAGGGCTAGCCGCAGGCAGCAGCGCTGCGGGTCCGTACCGCCGTCGAATGTGCAGATCAGGGCAGTCGCGGGCACACACACTGCCACGAGGTGTCAACTCGCGCAGCTGGCGTGGTCCGGGCCCTACCGCTGCGCGTCCCGACGTCGTAGTTTCATTCCATGACACTCAACATTCAGATCGCAGTCGACTGCCGGAACCCGCATGAGCTGGCCGGCTGGTGGGCCGAGACCCTCGCGTGGGCGGTGGAGCCGCAGGACGAGGGCTTCATCCGCTCCATGATCGAGCAGGGCTTCGCCACCGAGGCGGAGACCAAGGTCCACCACGGCAAGCTCGTTTGGCGTGACGGTGCCGCCATCCGCCCGACTGAGGAACTCGACGCCACAGCCCCTGCCCGCCGCATCCTCTTCCAGACGGCCCCGGAGGAAAAGACAGTTAAAAACCGGATCCACTGGGACGTTAACCTGGCCGGCGCCGACAAGGACACGTTCCGCACCGCATTGGAAGCCCGCGGCGCCAGCTTCCTTTGGACCGCCAGCGAAGGACCGCATTCCTGGCACACCATGGCGGACCCTGAAGGCAACGAGTTCTGCATCAGCTGAGGCGATTACTAGACTCTGACTGTGAGCAACCAAATCCCCGCCAAGGTATCCGACGTCTTTGACCCCACCCGCTGGCGCACCGTGTCCGGCTTCGACGATTTCCAGGACATGACCTACCACCGGCAGGTGGAGCGCTCCGCGGACGGTGCCGTGGTCCGGGACCTGCCGACGGTGCGTATCGCGTTCAACCGGCCCGAGGTCCGTAACGCCTTCCGCCCCGGCACTGTCGATGAGCTCTACCGCGCCATGGACCACGCCCGGATGAGCCCGGATGTGGCCACTGTGCTGCTGACCGGCAACGGCCCCTCCGCCAAAGACGGCGGCCACTCGTTCTGCTCCGGCGGTGACCAGCGGATCCGCGGCCGCGACGGCTACCGGTACGCAGACGGCGAGACCACCGAAACCATCGACCCGGCGCGCGCCGGCCGGCTGCACATCCTTGAGGTCCAGCGGCTCATGCGCACCATGCCCAAGGTTGTCATTGCCGTTGTCAACGGCTGGGCCGCCGGCGGCGGGCATTCCCTGCATGTCGTTTCAGACCTGACCATCGCTTCCCGCGAACACGGCAAATTCAAGCAGACCGATGCCACGGTCGGCAGCTTCGACGCCGGCTACGGCTCCGCGCTGCTGGCCCGCCAGATCGGCCAGAAGGCCGCCCGCGAAATCTTCTTCCTGGCCCGCGAATATTCCGCAGAGGACATGGTCCGGATGGGCGCGGTGAACGAGGCCGTGGATCACGCACGGCTTGAGGATGTGGCGCTGGAATACGCCGCCGACATTGCCAGGCAGTCGCCGCAGGCCCTCCGGATGCTCAAGTTTGCCTTCAATCTGGCCGACGATGGCCTCGCAGGCCAGCAGGTCTTCGCCGGCGAGGCGACGCGGCTTGCCTACATGACCGACGAGGCCGTGGAGGGCAAGGAAGCCTTCCTGCAAAAGCGCGATCCGGACTGGTCCAGCTTCCCCTACTACTTCTAAGGCGGCCGTCGTGACTTCCGGAGCTGTCAACATCGAAGCCGCCCTCGCGGCGCTGGCCGCGGCCCTCCACGGGGAGGGACCCGCCGTCGAGCTCGCCGACGGGCCCGACGGGTCCCCGGTGCTGGCCTTCCCCGAAACGCCCGGCATCGAAGACGCCGCCGTTGTGGTGCGAACCTCCGGATCCACCGGCGTGCCGAAGGCTACAGTGCTGACCGTTGACGCGCTGGCTGCCTCCTCGATGGCCACCGCGTTGGCGCTCAAGGGCGAAGGCCAGTGGCTGCTCGCCCTGCCCGTGCAATATGTGGCCGGCGTGCAGGTGCTGGTCCGTTCGCTCTTTGCCGGAACCCGGCCGTGGGCGATGGACCTCAGCGGAGGTTTTACACCGGAGGCCTTCACAGCCGCAGCGGCCGAGCTCACCGATCAGAAGCGGTTCACCTCGCTGGTGCCGACCCAGCTGCAGCGGCTGCTGGACGCGCCGTCGACTGACACCCTCGCAGCGCTCCGCCGGTTCAACGGGATCCTGCTCGGCGGCGGACCGGTGCCCCCGGCGCTGCTTGCCGCAGCCCGTAACGCCGGCCTGCAGGTGGTGACCACCTACGGTTCGGCCGAGACCTGCGGCGGCTGCGTGTACGACGGCGTCCCGCTGGAAGGCGTCTTGGTCCGCGTTGCGGAGGACGGGCGGGTCCTGCTCGGCGGGGCAACCATTGCAGCCGGCTACCTGGGCGCCCCTGAACTCGATGCGGCGGCATTCGTGGCGGACAACGGCGTCCGCTGGTACCGGACCAACGATCTTGGCGAGCTGGACGGCGACGGGAAGCTGCGGATCCTGGGGCGGGCCGACGACGTTGTTATCACCGGCGGGGTGAAGGTTTCCGCCGCCCATGTGCAGGCGGAACTGGAGAAACTCGACGGCGTGCGGGCCGCGTTTGTGGCCGGGGTCCCCTCGGCCGAGTGGGGCCAGGCCCTCGCCGCCTTCGTGGCGGTGGCGGACACCAGCCCGCAGGGCTTCGCCAACTTCGCCGCAGGATCCCGATGGGCCGCGGCGCTGGGCACGCTGGCGCCAAAAACCGTCCTTGCCGCCGCTGAACTGCTGCTGCTGCCCAACGGGAAACCTGACCGTCTTGCCATGTCGGTTCGGCTCTCGGAGCTGCATCAGGGAAAATAGACAAGCCGGGCACTCCCGGCACCGCCAAACCAACACGAGGTACTGACACGTGGCTACAGCCGCTCAATGGATCCAAGGCGCCCGACTGCGCACCCTGCCGGCCGCTATTGCGCCTGTCCTGATCGGGACCGCTGCCGCGTACGCCTTGAACGCGTTTCGTCCCGTCAACGCCGTCCTGGCGGCGCTGGTGGCCCTGCTGCTGCAAATCGGCGTGAACTATGCCAACGACTATTCGGACGGCATCCGCGGCACTGACGAGGACCGGGTGGGCCCGCTTCGGCTGGTCGGCTCCGGCGCCGCGATGCCCGCGCACGTCAAGTACGCCGCGTTCGCCGCCTTCGGGCTGGCGATGGTGTTCGGGCTGGCCCTGGTCATCCTCTCGCAGGCGTGGTGGCTGATCCTGGTCGGTGTGGGTTGCGTCCTGGCAGCGTGGGGCTACACCGGCGGGAAGAACCCGTACGGCTACCTCGGACTGGGGGATTTGTTCGTCTTTGTGTTCTTCGGCCTCGTCGCCACGCTGGGCACCACCTACACGCAGGCCGCGCAGATCAGCTTGCCCGCGGTCATCGGTGCGATTGGCACCGGACTCATCGCCGTCGCGCTGCTGATGGCCAACAACGTCCGCGACATCCCCACGGACCGGAAAGCCGGGAAGAAAACCCTCGCCGTGCGGCTGGGCGACAAGCATGCCCGCGAAAGCTACGTGCTGATGCTCGCCGTCGCCATCCTGCTGCCGATTGTGCTGGCCCCGGCCCGGCCGTGGATGCTGATCGTGCTGCTGCTGATCCCGGCAAGCCTGATGCCGTCCTGGCTTATGATCGCCGGCCGGCGCCGCAAGAGCCTGATTCCGGTGCTCAAGCAGACGGGCCTGATCAACCTCGGCTATGCGGTGCTGTTCTCGTTGGGCCTGATCCTCAGCCGCGGGTTCTAAGCCACCGTCCACGGCCGGGACCTGACCGGCGGTGTCGGCAGCCGCCAGGGGCCTAGGAGTCCTTGGGCCGGCTGTCCGTACGCACCGTTACGTCCGGGTGTTCGTCGACGAGCCGGTCTTCGGCGTCGGCGTCCGCCACTTCGCCGGCGCTGCGCAGCGGCTTTGCCTTTCCGGAGAAGCGGCTGTGGAGCGAGGCGGTGGCGGCAGCGCGCTGCTTCTGGAAAAACAGGTAGCTCACCGCGAAGGCCATCATGCCGGCGCACAGGGCCGCGAGCAGCACACCAAGCCGCAGGTAGAGGAACAGGGCGAACAACGGTGCGAACAGCACCAGACGGATCAGGGAGTATCTCAGGAAGGCCACGGTCCCAGTTTAGCCGCCGGAAGCGGCCCCACCCCACCGGGGCCGCAGCCGGCGTTCTGTGGTGTGGGCCGGGAAGCGCCGGGAGCGCCGGCGGCGACTAGACTGTTTACATGCTCCGTGTAGTGGTCGTTGTCGCTGTTCTCGTCGTATTCGTCTATGGACTTGTCGATGTGATCCGCACTGATCCCCGCCAGACCAAAGGCATCTCGAAGCCGGCCTGGGTTGTGGTGCAGATCGTCCTCCCGGTCATTGGCGCCATCCTGTGGTTCCTCATCGGCCGGCCCCGCGGCACCGCCCCCGTGCGCGCCGCCTACAGCCACACCAGCGCGCCCGACGACGACCCGGATTTTCTGCGCAACCTCGAGCTCCGCCGCCGCAGCCAGGCCGAAGCAGAGCGGCTCAGGAAGCTAAAAGCCGAACTGGACGCCAAAGAGCGCACCGACGATGACGGCAAGGGCGCACGCGGCTCCGGGTCCGGCGAGGCCCACGGCAGCAGCGACCCGCAGGGTACCGACGAAGTCAAATAGTCCGGGCCCAACGAGACCGGGCCCAGGCTGCTTCTAATCCGTCACGGCCACTCCAATCCGGCGCCGGCGTGACAACTTCCGCCGCTGCCAGGGTGCGGGCGGCGCTGACAAAGATGGCCGCCATGCCGGTTGACACAGCGGCCATCCCTGGCACATCCGTAAAGCCCTGGCCCGGCACCATTTGGTCCGGCGGGCGGGCCGGCGGGCGGGCTAGATGTACTCAGCCAGCAGGTTGGTTACATCTGCTGATGGGTGGTCGTCCTCCGAGGGCTGCGTGGTTTCGGCGGTGGTTGTAGAAGTCTAGC